>JAYUUR010000341.1:0-11593 GCA_043754475.1 Saprospiraceae bacterium
AGTTTCGGAAATTTGGTAGTCAAAAGGTGTATTCTCCGTTACCATGTGATAAACAATTGTTGCTAATTTTCTGGCAGTCGCCACGATTGCTCCTTTTCGCCCTTGTTTTCTTAGAATATTGACGAAAAAAGGTCTTAGCGGGTGTTTAATTGTGTTACCGATGGAGTTTGCAGCTTGTCTGAATGCTTGAGCGGCTCGATTGTTTCTTTTGGCTATTTTACTGGATGCAACTTTCCCCCCTGTTACTTTATTTTGAGGAGAAAGCGATAACCAAGATGTAAAATGTTTAGCGAAAGGAAACTGTTCGAGCGTAAAACCGAGTTCACAGACAACATCAAGAATGAAATTGGGACCAATACCGTCAATTATAAGGAAATCCGCTCCTACAATCTGCTGTAAAGTGTCCACAATCTTGAATTTTGGTGCATGGTTATCATAAAATGCGGAGCGTTCAGTAGGAATCTCTTTTTACCTTTACGAATGCACAAAAGAGATTCCTCCTGAATGACAAAAAACTATGTGTTCTATGTGACCTCTGTGTATAAAAAAAAATCTCAAAAGTCAAACGAAATGCCGCTCTTTATCCCCAAAATCCTTTGACTTTGTAGGCTTTTTACTGATAAATTGACCCGATAGTCAGCCCCGATTTGCCAGCGATATTGCTTGGACAATCGCTTTTCAAATCCGGCATCGAACAGCAGAAAACCCCATTGTGTTCCTTGCCGTTTGACTTTTAGATCCACATCCCAAACGGTTCCCAAAATGCTGTTTTTAAATTCATAACCCACTTCATAAGGCAATAAAGTGACCGCTCCAAAACCAACACCCAAATATGGTTGCCAACGTTTTGGGCTGTCGAAACGATAGCGAATACCTGCCATATATTGAATGGTCGGTTGCTTAATAATGGCGCGATTGAAATTAAACTGACTGCTCGGCGGCGGCACTATCGGCACACCAATCGCATCGCTCATTTTATCAACATTATAACTAATTTGAGCAAAATGAGCATCCGCCCAAAGCGATATATTGGGTGAAAAAAACATGGCACCATTCAAACCCCATTTGAAACCTGAAGGATGACTCAGACCATCACCAAACGGAAATAATAAACCTGCCGAAATGCCCAAACTATAATCCTTCGGACGCAACACATCAAGGCGTTGCACAAGCGTTTTATGCTCATTTTTGATAATCGGGAAATTGCCTAATTCAAGCGATTTATTTTGTTTTTTTAATTTTAAAGGAATGATTGGTAGAGTGCTTATTTTTTTTAACTCATTGAAAATTAATGTGTTGTCATTTAAATTTGAGGGTAAATAAGACACGACCATTTCCCTTAAAATGCGTGTTTTATAAAGTGTATCTCGTTCAATGATGGTCTGAAATTTATAAATAGTATCCGTTTGATGCACAAACGTTTTAGAATTCACCGTTTCACTACCACCATTAAGCAATGTCATTTGCTGCTCAGTATTTTTTATTTTACTATAAAAGAACCAATTAGCTGCCAACGAGCATAATAATAAAGGTGCAAGCCCCCAAAACAGTAAATTACTGAGGGGTCGCTTCCCATGCTGAGGTGGAAGCTGTTTTTCTAAAGCCACCCAATCTTTTTCCTCAAAAAGGGGTTCAGGTCTATTTTCAAGATTATCTTGAAATTGTTTGAAAAAATTATCCATTTTTTACAATGATTTGTATTTTATAGTAGTCGCTTGCCCATTTTTAGGTAAGCGATTGGTTATCATATCTCTCAATTTTTCTTTGGCGCGAGCTAAATTCGCTCTTGAAGTGCTTTCAGTAATACCCAACATAGCGGCGATTTCTTTATGGTCATATTCTTCCATCACATAGAGATTAAAAACCAATCTATACTGAGGGGGTAAGGCTTGGACAAGCGGCAGAGCATCTTCATCAGATGATAACACAGGCAAAGGCAGTTCATCATCCAAAAGATAAATCACGGAATCTATATCAATATGTGTTGGAAATTTATGCTGAGTACGATGGTAATCTATAGAAGAATGAATCAAAATTCGCCGAAACCAAGGCTTAAATGGTTGTTGAAGATTATATTGATGAAGCTTAGAAAAGACTTTAATAAAAGCATCGTTCAAAATCTCAACCGCTTCTTCACGATTGTAGGCATATCGCAACGCAATACTCAAACCATAGCCGTAGTACTGTTCGTACAGTGCCCGCTGACAATTCCGATTTTCTTTTTTACACCCTTCAAGAATTCGGAGGAAATCTTTTTCGCTGGTATTTTTCATCTACACATCCATTACGAGCGTATGTTACTAATTTGCTGCGTGAGTCTGAATTAAATAAAATTAATGCATTAAATTTAAACCAATCAAATTCAAATTATGAAAAAAATTATGATGCTTTTGTGCGTATTTATATTTTTTAAAATACAAGCACAAACCCAAGATTCAACCGCCCATTTGAATTTTAGCGGCTATGTTGAAACATATTTTACTTACGATTTCAATCAGCCGGCAAGCCATGAACGAGCGGCATTTTTATATAACCACAGCCGCCACAATGAGGTTAATATCAATTTGGCATATTTAAAAGCTGCTTACAGCCATTCAAAAGTTCGAGCAAATTTGGCTTTAATGGCCGGCACTTACGCCAATGCGAATTTAGCGGCTGAAAATGGTGTTTTAAAAAATATTTTTGAAGCCAATGTAGGCTTGCAATTGAGTGAAAAAGTATGGCTGGATGCCGGCATTATGCCTTCGCATATCGGTTTTGAGTCAGCGATTTCGAAAGACTGTTGGAATTTGACTCGCAGCATATTGGCTGAAAATTCCCCTTATTTTGAAACAGGTGCAAAACTGACCTACTCACCCAATGAGAAATGGACACTGACGGCTTTGGTTTTAAATGGTTGGCAACGCATTCAAAGAGTCAATGGCAATAATACTCCTGCTTTTGGAACGCAAATCACATACAAACCCAACGACAAAACCACCTTAAATTACAGTACTTTCATTGGCTCGGATAAGCCCGATGTGGCGCGTCAAATGCGTGTTTTTCATAATTTGTACGGCATTTTTCAAGTAAATGATCAATTCAGTTTGACAGCAGGTTTCGATATTGGAACTGAACAAAAGGCGAAAGGCAACAGCGAGGTCAATGTTTGGTACTCACCTGTTTTGATTGGAAAATATAATTTGAATAATAAATGGGCAATTGCCGGACGGATTGAAAATTATACAGACAAAGAGGGTGTCATCATTACCAACGATTTTCAAACAAACGGTTTTTCTTTGAATGTAGATTTTGCACCCCTCAATAATGCCCTGTTTCGAATAGAAAGCAGACTTTTAAAAAGTAAAAACAAGGTTTTTGTAACTAAAAATGGGGTTTCAGATAGCAATTTCTTTATAACATCATCCATAACAGTGTCATTTTAAATTGAAAAATGAACGAGCAAAATACCAATTATTTCATCGAACTCAATCAATATTATTCAACCACTTCGCTACGTAAGCCCCCATGCTAAAACAAGCTTGCAATAAATAACCGCCCGTTGGCGCATCCCAATCGAGCATTTCACCGATGGCATAATGGTTGGGCAATTTTTTAAATTGAAAATGCTCATCCACTTCATCTAAAGGAATGCCGCCAACGGTCGAAATGGCTTCATCAATGGGTGCGGCGGCTGTTATACTGAGGGGTAGGTTTTTTATCAAGTTGGCTAAAGTAGGAATATAAATGAATTCATCTTTAGTGAGTTGATTTTTAAGCAGAGTAATGGGCGTGTCTGGCAAGTGAAGTTGTTCTTTGAGTAGGGTAGTGAGGGGTTTATTATTCTTTTCAGTGAGTTTATTTATAATATTTTCAACGCTCAAAACTGGTTTCAAATCCATGAAAATCGTAACTTTTTGATGCTCGTTTAGCTGCTCACGAATGGCAGGACTGAGGGCATAAATCGCCCCACCTTCCAAGCCGAATTTAGTCACTACTACTTCTCCTTTTTTAACTTTATCTCCACAACTCAACGCTATATTTTTTAAAGACTTGCCTTCGGCTTTCGCTAAAAAACCATCGCTCCAAGCAATTTTATAAGCACAATTGGAGGCTTGAAATGGTACTATTGAGATACCTTTTTCTTCAAAATGAGTTGTCCATTCACCATCTGAACCTGTTTTACGCCAACTCGCTCCACCCAGGCTAAATACGACAATATCTGCTTTTATAGTCGTTTCAATACCGTTTTGTAGCATGATTAGCTCATTTTGAGCATTCCAACCTTGCCAAAAACATTTTGTTTTAAGTTTTATATGTTTATTTTTCAAGACATATAAAATAGCATTGAGCACCTCAATCGGCTTAATGCCTTTTGTCGGAAACACTCGATTACTGCTGCCAATAAATGTATCAATGCCCATGCTTTTCAACCAATTGCGAGTGTCTAAATTCGTAAAATTTCGAAGGCTATTGTCTATATTTTGATTGCTTGAATTGTTGGATGAAGGGACTGTATAACGCGTTAAAAAGGCTTCCAAATCCTCGCCATGAGTTAGATTAAAACCACCATCGCCGGCTACTAAAAACTTGCGCCCCAACGTTGCCTGCCGTTCATAAATGGTTATATCGAACAGGCATTCATTGAGCATTGCTGCTAATGCTAAAGCCGATGCTCCTCCTCCAATAATAGCGATTGTTTTTTTCATAAATTAAATAAGAATGGGTTATTTTTCAAACAAAGGTAAAAAAAGACCCCTCAGTATTTTCACTTAAATACAGAAGCAATAGCCTATGAAACAAGTAAAATACTGAGGGGGTCTCATTTTTTTGAATTAAATTTGCTTATAAAACTATTTTGTCATTTTAAAAAAGTAAACCTATGAAATCCGTTTATGCTAATATTGAACTACTAAATGGTGGCGATGTTGAACTAAGTCGCCGTCAATACATCAGTGACGAAGATATACGCCAAATCAACATTAATATGATGGTTGATTCAGGTGCAATAATGCTGACTATTAATGAAGAGATTAGAGAAGCTTGGGTTTAGAAATTATCGACCACCGACCTTCTCAATTAGCTGATGGCACAAGGTTAACTTTACCTGTTGCGGGTTCTATTGAAGTGCGGTATGAAGGCAGATTTTGCACCACCAATGCGCTTGTATTACCCGATGATAATGAGCCATTGCTGGGTGCGATTCCGATGGAAGAGATGGATTTATGGATAAACCCTGCACGCAATTTATTGACTGCGGTGCATCCTGAGGGTCCTGTTATGTCTTTGAAATAATAGAATCCGACTTTAATCGTCATCTTCACTTTTTATATCTTGGTTTGTGATTGTTTTTACGAATACTCCGACCCATGACGGGCTTGTACGGTTATTTCAACGGTAAATAATTCACATCAATTGACCTAAAGACCGTAGAGTAACTATTTTTCTTAATTTGCTCAAATTTAATACAACCTAAAATCCAGTCATACTTGTGTCGTATTACTAAGTTTCCAATTTCAACATTTTTATTTAATAAATCAGTTAATTTGGGGTCAGGACTGTTATTAGTAGTATAATTATAATCTAAATATACTTCGAGTATAGAGCCTTTTAGTTCACTCAAACTTTTATAATGATCTGAAGAGCTAATATGTAAGGGAATTTCACTTAATTCTATTTCAATAAATTTATCATTTTGAGGACAACATTGAGTATAATTTGCGTAAGAAATTTTTTTATTTTTTCTAAAATCTTCTATATTACTTAATACTAAACTATTAGATGCTGACCAAGAGTTAGGACTCATAGTTTTTTTATTTTTTGCAATTTCAATCCTGATTGTAAAATCGTCTATACAGCTTGTGATAAATTTGTTATTAGAAATATCAGATTTCTCATTTATTCTATTTATTGATTTCAGATAAGGAATTAAATTTTCATCTTTAAATTTAAGATTTAAATATAATTTAAAGTTATCATCTATCATATATTTCAAACTCGTAGTTTTTTCTTGGACAATTTTTGTTTCCTTATTAATCGTTTCATAATTATTAATCATGTCCTTTTGGACAATGTCTAATTTATTTATTTGAGAGTCCGTTTTACTTATAATTGAGTCTAAATTTTTTAAACTAATATCTAATTTTGAAGAGTTTGAATGAGATAAATTATTATTAATTTTCGTTAAACTATCTATTACTTTATTAGCATTTATAATTTGTTCAGTTTTTTTATCATTCCCTTTTTGCGAATAAAGAGTACCTACTATTGTAATTACAACACCTATAACTGTTATGATGCCAATATTCTTTTTATTAGGTCTTAAATTATTATGCTCAATAAATGATAGAAACAACCCTGATATTGCACTAATAATTCCTCCGGCTACTACTAAATAATTTCCATTTTCAATAAACCAACTTTCCATTAAATTTTAAATCTTCTATTTTTATGTTAAAATATAACCTAATTTCAGAATGCCTCATTTTAGAGTTCAATTTTATAAATAATCAAACCTTTATATATTAAATTTAGTTCCATTTATTCAATTTTGACAATAGTCTAATATTGTCTGTAATCAGACAAAAATAGAAGAAAACAATAGTAATTCACATTTTCTTAATTTATTTTTTTATAATTATCACGACAAGTGGCATCATTAACTTTTCAGATGCCCCACTGACTATTTCGGATGTTGCGGATGCTTCACTGACTTTCATTAAGCCCCTTTTATCTTTTCTTTTCACCTAAACATCTAATTTTATTTAAAATATAAACTGAGTATCTTAATATTGTGTTTAGAAATTGCATAATCAAACGATACTCATGTTAAAAAAGAATCTTGCACTTTTATTTATCCTCTTCAACCTAACAACTTTCGCTCAAAAAGCAGCTATTGTCAGAGGTAACATTTATGACAAAGCGAATGGGCAACCCATCCCTTATGCCAACGTCATTTTGAAATCCAATGATGCCAGCGGTTCAACGTTGGGTGCCAGTACTGACTTGAATGGTTTTTATCAAATCAATAATGTGCCTGTTGGTAGTCGAACGTTGGCTGTCACCTTTATCGGTTATGATAGTTTGGAGACAAAAGTCGAAATTACTGAGGGGGGTATCATTTATAGGAGTTTTTACTTGAGTGAAATGGCTAAAAGCCTTGAAACTGTGGAAGTGAGTGCTAAAAAAGATGTCGCGCGCACGACCACACAAGTCTCAAAAGTAACGGTGACCGCCAAGCAGATTAAAGCATTGCCTTCTACGGGTGGTGCGCCAGATATTGCGCAATATTTGCCAGTATTAGCAGGTGTGATCAGTACGGGCGACCAAGGCGGGCAGATTTATATACGTGGTGGTAGCCCTGTGCAAAATAAAATTCTTTTAGATGGTATGACCATTTATAACCCTTTTCACTCTATCGGTTTTTTCTCTGTTTTTGAAACGGAAACTATTAGAAGTGTCGATGTTTTAACGGGTGGTTTTAATGCAGAATATGGTGGTCGAATCAGTGCCGTCGTAGATTTAAAAACAAGGGAAGGTAATAAAAAACGGTTCAGTGGCTTGATCAGCGGTTCACCATTTCAAGCGAAGGTTTTGCTCGAAGGTCCGATTATCCCCTTGAAAAATGACAACGGTAACAGCATTTCTTTCATGTTTACGGGTAAAAAGTCGCTTTTACCTCAAACTTCTAAGAATATATACAATTATGCAGCAAGGGATAGTACAGGGTTGCCATTTGATTACAACGATTTTTATGGTAAAGTTTCATTTGTGGGCGGCAACGGTAGCAAATTCAATGTTTTTGGTTTTAATTTTAAAGATGCTGTGAATTACACCAATGTCGCTAATTTAAATTGGAATACAAAAGGCTATGGTGCTAATTTTACCTTAATTCCAGTCGGTTTAAAAATGATAGTCGGCGGCAATTTGGCCTATTCTAATTACGATATTTCGCTTCAAGAGAAAGACCCCACGCCGCGCAAAAGTGGCGTGGGGTCTTTCAATGCCGGCTTGGATTTCACTATTTTTGGCAAAAACAGTGAGTTGAAATATGGGGCGGATATTAGTGGATTCAGTACGAATGTCGCTTTCACAAGTCCTCTGGGTTTTACTTATAAACAGAATGAAAATACGACTGAATTAGCGGGTTATGTCCGCTATCGAAAGAATTTGAAACGCTTGGTCATAGAGCCGAGCTTGCGTATTCAAAACTATACAGCCTTAGGAGAAACGAGTTTTGAACCCCGTTTTGCTGCAAAACTCAATGCAACGGATAGATTTAGGTTCAAATTTAGCGGTGGTTTGTTTTCTCAAAACCTGATTTCAACGGTGAGCGAAAAGGATATTGTGAACCTCTTTGTCGGCTTTTTGAGTGGACCTGAAGAGCAATTTTTCAAGCCAGGCACGACAGAACAAGTGAGTACTCGTCTTCAAAAAGCCGTGCATTTTATTGGTGGTTTTGAATTTGATGTGAATAAAAATTTAGAATTGAATATTGAAGGCTATACGAAGAATTTTACCCAACTCATTGACATTAATCGCTTAAAATCTAAGTTCGCTGACCCTAATTATGTGTCTGAAACGGGCAAAGCTTATGGCGTGGATTTGACTGCAAAGTATGAAAAAGGTGGCTTTTATTTATGGGCAACTTTCTCAAATGCATATGTGAATCGTTTTGATGGCGTAGAAACTTATCCGACCAATTTTGACCGCCGCAACAACGTCAATCTTTTAGCCAATTATGCTTTTGGCGACAAAAAATCGTGGGAGTTTTCAATGCGTTGGAACTATGGCAGCGGCTTTCCATTTACTTTGACGCAAGGATTTTATAGCAATTACAATTTCAAAGATGGCATTAATACAGATGTACTGACGGGTAACCCAGGCTTGGGCATCATTTATTCATCCAAACGCAACGGCGGCAGGTTGCCGGATTATCACCGTTTAGATGCTTCTTTAAAAAAAATGATTTCGTTTACAAAATATATTAAAATGGAAATTGTAGCGTCCGTCACCAACGCATATGATAGAAAAAACATCTTTTATTTCGACCGCGTCCGCTTTACGCGTGTGGATCAATTGCCGATATTACCGAGTTTAGCGGCGACTTTGCATTTTTAATTTGGTATAACTTTTAATGCATTTTCCAAATCCTCAATCAACCAATCAGCATCTTCCAAACCTATATAAAAACGAGCAAAATTGAAGGGTAGGGCAGGTGTTGATTTCCCTTTGATACCATACAGAGAGACCGTTGGAAATATCAACGATTCATGACCGCCCCATGACACCGCGAAAGTGAAGCGTTTAAGCGCATAGAAAAAAGCTTCAGCTTCTTCAATGGTTTTGGCAGTAGTTTCAATAGAAAATAAGCCACCATTACCCGTCATTTGCTTTTTAGCGAGCGCATACTGAGGGGATGATTCCAAAAACGGATAGTATATTTTTTTAATTTTAGGATGGTTTTTTAAGTAACTTATAATTTTAGCGGCACTCTCATCACATTGCTTCATCCTCAAAGGCAATGTTCTCAAACCTCGAATAATGAGGTTGGCATCGTGGGGACTGATAATGGCGCCGATGGTCATTAATTCACTGTCAAATAATTTCTGAATCATCTCTCTTTTTCCACAAATGACACCTGCTACCACATCCGAATGACCATTCAAATACTTGGTAGCAGAATGCACCACTATGTCAATACCAAATTCAATGGGGCGTTGAAAGATGGGGGAGCAGTGAGAATTGTCAATGATGGACACCAAATTATATTTTTTACAGAGTGCCGAACACGCCGTAAGGTCTTGAATATCAAAGGTTAATGTATTAGGGCTTTCGAGATATAATATTTTCGTATTAGGCTGAATCGCTTTTTCAATATTATCAACTTCCTTCGCATCTACAAAAGTAGTCGTGACGCCAAAGCGCGTTAAAAACTTTTGCATGAGCGCAGTCGTCCAACTATAAGGTGCTTTCACGCAGACGATATGGTCGCCCATTTTCACATTCCCAATCACTGCCGCAGCTACTGCCGCCGCACCACTTGCCGTAATTAAACAGTCCTCCGCCTTTTCAAGAGCTGCTACTTTTTTTCTTAAAATCTCTACCGTCGGGTTGTTCCCACGCGTATATATGCGCCCCGTCAATTCATTACTAAGCATGTCGCGGAAGACATTTAAATCTTTGAAAACGAAATTAGACGATTGAATGACAGGCGTTGACACGGCATTGAAATAATTTTCACGGTCTTCACCTAAATGATACAGGATTTCTGAAAGTTCCATTTTAATATTGGTCTGATTTATAAAATACTGAGATTCAATTCTTTACATATTGCACATAAATACAAAGGAAATACTGAGGGGGGAAATAAATCACGAACTTAAAAATATTTTTTATTTTTTTTCTAAATTCATACAATTTCAAAATTCAATTGCCGTTTTTAATTCAGATTCAGTTAAAAAATCCCGTGTACTAAACAATCCATTTCTTCTCTAAAATATCTGCATGATTTAAATCTTACATGTCTTTCAAACAGCGCAAGAGGCTATCACCGAAAACGAATTTAAAGCATCCATCACTCAAAAACCGTTCATCAATCCCCCCTATTGCCGATTTAAACCCTCAATTTGTTACTTTTACTTTAAAAACAATAAACTCTGCCTTCTCGGCAATTTCATCCAAATCATAATTTTATTTAAGAATAATATTGCAGATATAAAGTGTTGATTACAAAATCATTATGATAAAAAAGGGATTGTGAAGTAATTCTCCAATCGCTTTTTCATATTGTGGATAAGTCAACTCTTTTAGGAATAGTTGTTGCCAATATAAAAAGTAATAATTAAAATTCATCATGCAAAATTTCTTATCCGTTTACTCTAAGATTCAGAATCCGACTATAGAAATGGTGTTATTCACCTTTTTATTGTCGTTTTTATTGTCTACTTTGGTTGCATTTACCTACGATAAAACCACTGTCCGAACATTTAAAGCCACCCATTTTTTACAAGCCTTGATTCTTTGTTCTATGGTTTCAACGATGGTTTTGCAAGCCATTGGCGATAATGTGGCGTCGGGATTAGCGATGTTAGGTGCTTTAAATATCATTCAATTCCGAACAGCTTTACGCAATCCGCGAGACAGTGTTTTTATTTTCGCCTCCTTAGGCTCAGGTATCGCCTGTGGTTTGTATGGATTTTTTATTGCTATTATAGGCATTACGCTCTTCTGTTTTATTGCTTTTTTAATCCGTTTTACCCCTTTTCATATTGGGCATCATGCTGTTTGGAAATTGAAAATAAAAGGAGAAGAAAAAACAAGACTGGGCGAAGATTTTGAACATGCTATGAATGAATATTGTCACAATTGGGAACAAGACGCTGTCAATTATGTGGTCAAAGAAGAGGCAAATCATATTAGAGAATACGACTTTACTATATTATTTCACGATGATAGCAGACAACAAGACTTTTTAAAAGCATTACAATTTATAAACATGTCTATTATAATTTTAAAAAAACAAGCTGAGAAATAAACTCATGAAGATTAATTTTTTATATGTCGTTTGGTTAATTGCTTTGCTCATGTGCTTCGTTATTGTCTATCAATTTGC
>JAYUUR010000342.1:0-11586 GCA_043754475.1 Saprospiraceae bacterium
AGGCTGCCTAATGAAACGCCTGAACGTTTGGCTAATTCACTTTGAGAAAAACCTGCTTGTTTTCTCAATGCCTGATGACGCAAGGCAATTTCTCGCAAAAAATCATAAGGCTTTTTATTTGTTGAAAAATTGATCATTCAGCTAATATTTTAGTCAAAAATACATTTTTAAATTCAATTTAGCTAATATATTGACCCATTATTAAAATAATTTTCATTTCAATTTTATTAAATTCTAATAGTAATCTCTTGATGGCTTTCACCTTTAAAAAATGCCACTTAACGTGACTTTCCTAAACGGAACTTGAATACGCATGGATAAAAATGCTTTTTGGCGAAATGATATTAAATATTGCTAAAGAAATCCCACATTTATCAATTGAAAAACTCGGGCAGATACCCCCCTCAGTATTTGGGGTGTTTGTTTATTAATCATCTCTATGCTTTAACTAATGAAACAAACATTATTTCTCCTATTAATTGTAACAACCTCACTTGGTGCATTGGCTCAAAATAAAAAGAAAACCAATGCGGCAACAGCTATTCCAAAAGCAGTTGTTGAAATGCCCAAAGCCAATACCATGATTTACGACAGTGTATTTAAGTCTGTGAAATGGCGCAACATCGGACCCTTTCGAGGCGGGCGTTCGGTCACTTCCTCTGGGGTGGTTGGGAATCCATTGACCTATTATATGGGTACAGCAGGCGGAGGGCTTTGGAAAACAAGCGATGCAGGCGTTTCATGGTCAAATATTTCAGATGAATTTTTCAAAACAGGTTCGGTAGGAGCGGTCACTGTTTCTGAATCCGACCCCAATGTCGTGTATGTGGGCATGGGCGAACATGCACCACGCGGGGTCATGACCTCGTATGGCGATGGCGTATATAAATCAACCGATGCCGGTAAAACTTGGGCAAAATTAGGGCTTGACCTCACTCGCCATATTGCTCGCATCAGCGTCCATCCTCAAAATTCCGACATTGTATATGTAGCGGCGCAAGGGGCTTTGCATGGCGCGTCCGAAGAAAGAGGCGTCTATAAATCCATAGATGGTGGTAAAAATTGGAAGAAAATCCTATTTGTCGATAACAATACAGGCTGTTCAGATTTGAGTATGGACATGACCAATCCACGCATTTTGTACGCTGCTATGTGGGATCATCGCCGCTTGGCTTGGCAAATGGTCAGTGGTGGAAAGGGTAGTGGCTTGTATAAATCGCTCGATGGCGGCGAAACATGGACGCGTATGGAAAAAGGTTTGCCTAAAGAATTGGGTAAAATGGGCATCACTGTTTCAAGAGCCAATCCCAACCGCGTTTTTGCAGTGATTGAGTCCGATACTGAAAAAGAACAAGGCGGCGTTTTTCGCTCCGATGATGCGGGTAAAACATGGTCGAGAGTGAGTAAAGACCACCGCAGTGTTCAGCGAGCATGGTATTATATCGAAATTTTTACTGACCCAACCAACGAAAACATCGTGTATGTCTTGAATTCACCAGCCATTAAATCCATTGATGGGGGTAAAACTTTTAGCAGATGCTTCGGCGGCACGCATGGCGATTTCCATGACTTATGGATTAATCCAACCAATGGTAAAAATATGGTGGTGTCCAATGATGGCGGTGCAGCAATTTCTTTTAATGGCGGTCAAACTTTTTCACTTCAAAATCAAATGCCCACCGCTCAAATCTATCGCATCAGTGCCGATAATCTTTTTCCATACAATATATATGGTGGGCAACAGGATAATACATCGGTCATGATACCGAGTCGAACGACTTATAGCAGTGGCATCAGAGAAAGAGATTGGTCATATTCAGCAGGCGGCGAAAGTGCTTTTATCGCTTTCGATCCCGATGCCCCGCGCTATTTGATGGGCGGCAGCTATCAAGGCACAATCGAATTATTGGATTTACAAAATCGAGAAGGCAACGGCGTGATGACGGTGCCGATTCAATATCAGGCTTTGCAAGCTAAAGATATGAAATACCGTTTCAATTGGAATGCGCCTATTATTTATTCAAAAAGAGAAAAAGCCTACTATCATGCGGGCAATGTGGTCTTGAAAACGACGGATTTAGGTAAAACATGGGTTGAAAATTCACCTGATTTGACTCGAAAAGACCCTGCAAAATTGGGCTTGGGCGGTGCACCCTACACCAATGAAGGGGCTGGCGGTGAAAACTATGCGACAATCGCCTACTTGATGGAATCTCCCAACGAAGCAGGTGTCTTTTGGTCGGGCAGTGACGATGGCTTAGTGCATATTACGAAAGACAATGGAGCGACTTGGGCAAATGTCACGCCCGCTGGGCTTGATGAGTGCTTGGTGAACTGCATCGAAGTCTCGCCACACGATAAGGCAACGGCTTATATTGCTACAAATCGCTACAAGTTCAATGACTTCACACCCTCGATTTATAAAACAACCGACTACGGCAAGACTTGGACTAAAATTACTGAGGGGGTGCCTTATGGTGCTTGCGTGAGAGTGGTCAGAGAAGATTCGCAACGCAAAGACTTACTTTTTGCAGGAACTGAAATAGGCTTATTTGTATCCTATAATGGCGGTAAAAATTGGTCGCCTATGCAGTTAAATTTGCCCATTACGCCCATTACTGACTTGAAAATACATCAAAATGACTTGATTGCTTCTACGCAAGGTCGCTCGTTTTGGATTTTAGATGATTTAGAACCCATGCGTCAATTAAAAGGAGAGCTGCCTAAAGATGAATTATTGGTTTTTAAACCTGAAGAATCGTATCGCGTTTCGGGTGGTAGTGCGCTCGATAAAGTCAGTGAAGACGATGAAGAAGATGGCGCAGCATTCGGAACAAACCCTTCAACAGGCGTGGTTTTGTATTATAGTTTGCCTTCGCCGCTTGATACATCTGCAAAATTGACCCTTGATATCTCTAATGAAAAAGGGGAAATAGTGCGGTCATACAGCAGCGTAAAAGATAAAGATTTTGAAGAATATCCAGGCGGTCCTTCGCCTGACCCAACGATTTTGATGAAAAATGGCATTAATCGTTTCGTTTGGGATATGCGCGCCGAAACCATTAAAGGCATTCCGAAAGTATTTATTGAAGGCAGTTACCATGGGCGAAAAATGTCACCAGGCAATTATTCCGCTCAATTTACTTACGGTAAACAGGTCAAAACAGTACCGATAAAAATCATGGCTGACCCGCGTATTAATGCTACGGCTGCCGAATATCAAGACCAAGAAAATACCTTGAAATTGCTTGAAAATAGCATCAATGACATCCATGAATCCATCGCTAAAATGCGGAAAGTACAAAAGCAAATCAGCGAAATCAGTGCTTTATTATCGGATAAAATAGACATGAAAACGGTGGTGGAAGACGGCAATACCATCGTTAAAAAAATCAAAACGTGGGAGGATAAATTGGTGCAAAACAAAGCGGAATCCAATGATGACATCATCAATTTTAAAAATATGCTGAGTGCGGATTACATATTTGTTCGGGGTGAAATAGATTCAAACGTGCCGATGGTAACGACTGGACAAAAACAACAATTGGCTACATTGGATGCTCAATGGAAGGTTTTAAAAACAGAAATGACCAATTTAATCAATAAAGAGATAGCCGCTTTCAATAAATTATGTGCTGATAAAGCTTTGACGAAAGTCATTGTGCCTTGAAAAAATTGACAGTGAAAATGTTTTATTCCAATGAAAGCCGAGGGCTTATGCTACACGGTTGGTGCATGTGTGATGGCGTAAGCACCCCTCAGTATTTTAATTAAAAAATTTATAAAGGGTTGACTTTCAACGATTCACACCAATTATTTTAACATAACACGAATTATTTTTTATTTGAATGAGGATGTGTAGGATGGAAAAGATGTTAAGGATGCGATGAAGTCCTGCTGGCAAATCCTTACCATCTTTCTAATCCAACGCATCCTAATTCTAATAATAAACTATCCTAATTCAAACTACTTCAAAAACACCGTTTTTTTAGTCTTCGAAGATTTCACAGCCGCATCCAATATTTCCATCGCAACCATATTGATGGTCAAAGAGCCTAAACTTTTATCAGCATTAATATTGCCTCTTATCACGCCTGCCAAATAACTAAATGCGTCATTATTAGGGGTTTTCAAAGGCGTGACAGCCATTTTCTCTTCTGTTGGGGCATTTCTATCGCCTAATCGTACCCGCATTTCATGGGTTTTATCGGCGAAAATATAGCCTTTTTGACCGTAGATTTCCGTATCTTTTCTATCAAAGGGCCAGTTCCAAGATGCTTGAAAAATGCCTTGTGCTTTGGGGTATTGGACAATAATGGTTGCCTCATCATCTACTTTCGGATAAACATCAGGTTTGTTAGTCTGAGCGATAGCGGTGACTGAAATAGGTCGCTGTCCGAGCATGAGCCAAGTCATAATATCTGCACCGTAGCAACCAAAATCCATAATAGCCCCTCCCCCATTTTTGATAGGATCCGTCAGCCAACTTAAAAACGTATCTGAGCAACCAATTTCTTTGGGTCCTCGATGCCCGTCATGAATCACCACTTTTCGGATGTCGCCCACGCTGCCCTGTGTATGAATCATGTCAAAGGCTTGATGATGGCTGGCATACCAAGTGGTTTCATAATTCGTGATGAGATGAATGCCGTATTTGTTGGCAAGTACTGCCATTTTTTTAGCATGCTCAAGGTTGACAGCCAATGGTTTTTCCACCATCACATGAATCTTTTTGGGAGCACATTTTTCAACCGTTTCGAGATGCTCAAAAGTGCTTCTAAAATCGCAAACCGCTTCAGGTTTTGTTTTTTCAATCATCAGTTCAAGGCTCGAAAACCATAAACTATCAGGCAAATTGGCTTCTTTCAAATAGCGCAAAGCCAGTTCTTTATTAGGTTCTGCAAAACCGACTAAGAGCATACCTTCATGTTTCGGGTTTCTCAAAATCTGCCACACATGGTCGTGCGTCATGCCCACGATGCCCATCCGAACGGGCTTATTTTGCGAGTGCGCTGTTGTGATATTTAATAGGCTTAAAAAAAGGAGGGTGTATATTTTTATCAATTTTTTCATTACTTTAAATTTAAATGTATTTTAAGAAAATTTTTAAACAAACCAAGCCAACGCCAATACCCCTAACAAGCCCGTCACCGATACAAGCGTATCCATGACCGACCATGTTTTGATAGTATCTTTTATAGACAATTGAAAATACTCTTTGAAAAGCCAAAAGCCTGTATCGTTGACATGTGAAAACATCATGCTGCCCGCCCCGATGCTCAAAACCATCAAATTCGCATTAACAGACATCGTTGCCATCATTGGGGCAATAAAACCGGCTGTTGTAATACCTGAAACAGTAGATGAGCCTACGCAAACACGAATAATAGCCGCTATACCCCATCCCAAAACGTAGGGATTTAAATCAGAATGTTGCATATAATCAGCGATAGTTTGTGAAACGCCACCATCCGTCAGTATTTGTTTCAAAGCACCTGCACCCCCGAATATTAAAAAAAGTGAAGCCACATCTTTAATGGCATCCGTAAAATGTAGGGTTATATCTTGTTGACTTTTACCTTTAAAAATGCCCAAAGCAAAGGAAGCGAATAAGACCGCTATCAATAAACTCACGTTGGCATCACCAATAAATAAGCAAAAGTCTTTTATAAAACTGCCATCCGGCAAATAAGGCGTTGCGATAGCACCGATACCAATTAATAAAATAGGCAATAAAACAGTGAAAATACTGAGGGGGGTCGAGGGCAAATGTTCAGGCGGCAATGTAGGCGCCACAAATGACATATTAGGTGGACTCGTATAGCCCTTTACTGTTGAACCATACAATGCACCCGATATTAAAATAGCCGGAACAGATATAATAATGCCGTAAAACAAGGTCAGCCCCATATCCGCATTCAACTGTTTCACTAAAAATAAGGGCGCAGGATGTGGTGGCAAATAGCCTTGTGTCACTGATAATGAGGCTAACAAAGGCAAGCCCACATATACCGCCGACAAGTTGTACCGATGCGCCACCGTTATCGCTAAAGGCACAATAAGCATAAAACCCACCGAATAAAACAAAGGTAAACCAACGATAAATCCTGTAATCATAAATGCCCATCGGATGTGTTTTACACCCACCCACTCTATCATTTGCAACGATATTTGCTGCGCTGCACCGCTCACCGCTATCAATTTGCCGAGCATAGCCCCCAAAGCAATGATGCCAACAATTGAACCCAAAGTGCTGCCGATACCCGTTTGAATGGCTTTCATCAATGCCTCTGGTTTCATCCCTAAAACCAAGCCCAAGCCAAGCGACACTACTAAAAATGCCAAAAATGTATGCATTCTGAAATAGGAAATCAGCAATACCAGTAGCAATATGCCTATAACAGTAGTTAAAATTGCCATTGAAATAATTATTGGTAATGAGTAATAGGCAATGAGTAATCATTATATTACCCATTACTTATTGCCTATTATTCATTGCCCATGTTTTAGAGTTCTTTAATTTTAATATTTTTAAGTACCACTTCTTGACCATGATCTTGCACAGCAATATGCCCTTTGGCTTTTTTAGCGAATGGGAATTCCTTGAATTTACTTTTAGTCACACGCGCCTTAAAATCAGGCGAATTCCAGATATAATCTACAATCAATTGACCATTTAAAAAGTGTTGAATATGCCCTTTATTATTCAAAATTCTGCCTGTATTCCACATACTCGCATCGTTAGCAGCTAATACTTTTGGGTCATACAAATCATACGCAGCAGCAGATTTCTGAGAAGCATGCAATTCGCCGACCCATCCTTTGTCGTCAATCAATTGATATTCGATGCCAGTATGCCACGTTCTGGAGATGGATGTATCGCCTTCTTGCACCATATATAATATGCCGCTGTTGCCTGCTTTGCCGACTTTCCATTCAAAAGTGAGGTCAAAATTTTCAAATTCGGCATCTGTTACCAAATCTGCATGACCACCTTTTGAAGACAAAATGCCTTCTGATATCGTCCATTTATAGGTCGTATCTTTCACATTTTTAAAAGAATGCCACCCCTCAGTATTTTTACCATTAAACAGGATTTTGAAGCCTGCAGCTTTTTCAGCATCCGTTAAAGTGGCTTCTACAACGGGTTTTTCTACTGGAATGTCCTTGGCAGGCGTTTCTGTTGGGGCTGTTTTGTTTTCAGGCGTTTGATTACACGCACTCGCCAAAGCGATGATGGTTAAAAAGAAGCTAATTTTTTTCATGTTGTTCAATTTTTTGTTTTCAATTAAAAAAAGTAAAACCTATTTATTTTTCAAACAGCCAAGAGAATGGGTTTATCCTTTTCTTAGGCTGCAAATTGAAGCGATGAACCCCGTTTTGATTAATATATTCTACCGCTTCTTCAATAGAATCCGTTACTAAAAACAGACTCAAATCATCCTTTGAAATAGTACCTCTCAGTACCATCCTATCTATATGCTCCAAAAGGTCTTGATGGTATTCTTTTCCAAAAATGATAATAGGAAATGCCAACAGTTTACCCGTTTGAATGAGGGTAATGGCTTCAAAAAATTCATCAAGTGTGCCAAACCCTCCTGGCATCACCACAAACGCATAAGAATACTTAATCAAAAGGGTTTTGCGCACGAAAAAATACCGAATATTGACCCATTTGTCCAAATACGGATTGTATGTCTGTTCTTTTGGCAATATGATATTACAGCCCACTGACCGACCTCCAATCTCTCTCGCTCCTCGATTCGCCGCCTCCATAATGCCCGGACCACCACCCGTCATGATGGTGAATCCCATGCGAGCAATTTGAGACGCCAGCTGTTGCGTTATTTTATAATATTCATGCTGTTCATTAAATCGTGCCGAGCCAAATATGGTCACGCAAGGACCCACAAAATGCAAAGCTCGAAAGCCTCGAATAAAATCAAGCATCACTTTCACCGTCATCTTAAAGTCTGCCCATCTGGACTGCGGTCCCTCTAAAAATCGAATTTCTTCTTTTTGTATAATCTTCTTTTCTTCTTTTTGCACAACCTTCTTTTCTTCCATATTTTTTTATTCCAAAAGTATTAAATTTTGTCATTAACTCGTTTCTTTTCACCCCCTCAGTATTTTCACTAATAATTAACTTTATTTCTAATTTTGCACACTATTTAAAAAATTAATCATTCACACAATCATTATTTCTGTATTTCATCATTTCTGTATTTCATCATTTCTGTATTTCATTATTTCTGTATGTCATTAATTCAAATTTTATTCTGTTTGACTTTATTAAGTCAAACCACTCTTTTTGCTCAAATTGATACAATCCATTGGAAAACCGTCAAAAATCCTCTTTTTTCTATCAGTTATCCTAAGGCAATATGGGTTCAATATGTGGATTCCATGACGGGCGCACCGTTTGTTATCGCTACTGCTGCGACCATGAAAAAGCCTTATGACCGCGATATTATTCAGTTGCGGATTATGGAAAACGAAGACGGGCTATATGGTGATTTGGATGCTTACACTGCTCAATTTCAAAATTTACAGCGCAATGGCGAAGGGCTCATTTCTGCTCAACGCATCAAAAAAGGCGTGGTGGAATACCATGAAAAAATCACTAAAAACAATGCAGGTAAAATCAAGCGAAAGATAAAAGAACGCCGCTTTTTCGTCAATGACAAAGTGTATCAATTGACTTTTGATGCCAAAGACGCTGTTTTTGATAAAATGAGCCGTGACGTGGATAGCCTTTTCAACACCTTCACCCTCAATGATTTGCTCGCCACCACCGTTGATAAATGGGATAATTTTGATAAGCCTCAATATAGTTTTGTCTATCCAAGCCGTTGGAAAATGTCAGATATTTTACCCCAACATACGGATTTTCAAATGTTCAAACCTCAAAAAAGTACGGACAAAGGCTATCGGGATAACATTTATCTGATAGTCAATACTTTCAAAGAATCCACGCCCGAATTGGGAAAATATGCTACAAAAGCGACCGAACAATTGAAAAGTACCTTGAAAAATACTGTTATTAAGCAATCGGTTAGAAAAAAATCAGCCAAATTTGCTTATCAAGAAATCATCAGCGAAGGCGATATGGGCAAATATAAAGTCAAAATGCGGCAATGGCATTTTGTCAAAGGCAAGCGCGCATATACCCTCACCTACACCGCTCGTGCGGATAAATTTGAGGAGACACTGCCCATCGTGGATACTATTTTTAATTCTTTTTCTTTGAAATAAAAGCGGAAATACTGTGGGGATAATGGTGTTGCCATTACCCCCCTCAGTATTTATATAATTAGAATTAGACAATATAAATGATTTATAGTTATTTTAATGAGACAATAACAACCTCTTCCATTTTCTTATCATAGTAAACAAAATAATCTTTTTCATTTTTCCGAAAGCGTTGTAGGCAGCATATTTTTGACTCTAATTGTGCTATTTTTTCATATTCTGCTTCAAAACTGTCTTCTTTTCGAGTACTAATTGGATTCAAACTTTTACTGTCTAAATAAGAATTGACATAAGATTGCACAATATCACAATCATATTTTGACTTAGAAGAGGATGTGCGGGTTGTTGTTGTACCGGTCCCATAATCAGTTCGAGTATTAGACCTTTGGACATCACTAATATATTCAGAGCCAAAAGAAAAACGTAGAAAAGAATCAACTTTCACCACATCAATCACTCCAAAAGCGTTAGGGGAAGCACTAAAAATACCGCCTTTGTCTATAAAGTTATCCCAGTATTTTTCTAATTTGATGTCTTCTTGCGTGTAATTTAAAGGGTTAGATAAGCCACCTCTAAAGCCTATACTTCTTTTTGATATTTTAGTGTTGGCTATCGGAATCTCCTTGTATGAGTTGAATGATAAGTATTTCAATTCTTCTCCTGTCGAAATATTTCGGATTGAAAGAGCATATTTTTTATCATTTATCACCGATAAGAGTACCTTTTCTTCAAACAAATAAGCCATTGTATGTGTCTTATCTTTTTCTTTGAAAAAACCATCTTTTGGAAAACTGTATTTCATAGTACGCGTTTTCTGTGTTTCAAGATTGAGTACTATCGTTTGATATATTTTATCGTTGTCATCTTGAGCATTAAACAGAAAAACCATCAAACTATCATGCTGATGGATATCTATAAATTTATTGAAAGACACTTCTTTAACCTTACTATTGTCTTTTGGCTGTTTTATAACAGGCATTTTGATAAGTTTTTTTTCAGGTTTAGATGTTTTATCTAAGCTATATAGCCACAATTGATTGTCCTCTTTGTGTGGGACAAGCACGTAATAAATATTGTTGTAAACCCCTGTTTTGACAATTGTTCGATCTTTTTCAAATGAAGTAATGGGGATTTTTGTTTCGTCAAAAGTAATGTCTGACATTTGCTTGATTGACCAATCTTTCTTGGAGATTTTGATATGAGCCACTACATCACTTCTTTCATAGAATAGGCTGATACCATCGTCATAGTCAATGACATTAAACAAGTCAACGCTAAAATTTTGGATTTTACTGCGCATTTGACCCATAATTTTAACAATTTCTGGCTTAGTTTCATGTTCTTTTTGAGCAATTTTATTCCATTTATCATCAAATACTGTTAGAAAAATAGTTGTATTTTTACCTATAATAGCCCGAGGGCGAATAAAAATCATGACTGTTTTGCCATCTAATGTATTGATAATTATTGGAGCAAAAGTACGAGTATCTAATTCTCCCATTTTAAAACGTTTATTGGAAAGTGTACTTTGACCAAAAATAAAGATATTAAGCACTAAGAATAGAGCGCATAGAAGATGTTTTTTCATAGTAAATGTTAAGATTAAAGATTTTTAAATAATTTTTTCAATGTAGATAAATGCAAATATACGCATAAATAAATTTTGTAAGCAACGAGTTATTTGTTAAAATTAAGTATTTAATAAATTATTAAATGTCGTTCAAACTTATGATAAAACCTGCCACTTCTCACGATTTCGATTTTTTTTACACCCTTTATTTTCATCCGCAAGTCAACCCTTATTTGCTGTATGAAATGACTGAAAAGGCTAATTTTGAAGCTATTTTCAATGATTTATTAGAAAAAAAAGTGCTTTTTATATTTGAAAATGATGGTCAAAATGTCGGCATGTTTAAGCTGATACAGTTGACCTATCGCTCCAGCCATATTGCTTATTTGGGCGGCGTGGCTATTCATCCCGACTATTCAGGCAAAGGCTACGGCTCAATGATGATGCAAGCCATTATTGATTTAGGAGAAGCATTGGGCTTGAAACGCATAGAGTTAAGCACCGCTGTTACCAATGATAAAGCCATTCATCTTTATAAAAAAGTAGGATTTCGGGAAGAAGGCATTTTAGGGAATTATACCTATCTAAAAAATGAAAACCGCTATTTGGATGAAATGTTGATGGCGTATTTGTACCCGATTGAGAGTTAGAATACTGAGGGGGTATCCATTTTCAGAAAAAATCATTAAATTTGTTGAATATTTTCAAAAATTAAAAATTAAAATAAATGACAGTTTCAGAAGCATTTGGTGGGATTGCTGACT
>JAYUUR010000343.1:0-3790 GCA_043754475.1 Saprospiraceae bacterium
ACAGTTGCCGTCAATGAACTCGTTGCTTCAGGCACAGGTGCAGGCGGACCAGGCACTGATTCTACACATACCAATGGTGGTGGGCATGGTCGCCATTGGAAAGGCGGTCGCGGCAATCATCCAGGTCATTCAAGAGGAGACAGCATAGCCTTTTCAGGCTTACCACAAGCAGCTCAAACTTACATTTTAGCCAATGCCGATACTTCAAAATTGAAGAGAATTGCTAAAATCACGCTTAAAGACAGCACTGTTCGCTATGCAGTCCGTTTCAGCGATGGTAAACACTACCATTTTGATGCGAATGGTGCTACCGTCGTTACGCCAATGGACAACCACGTTTTTACTGAAATTACATTTGCTGAATTGCCAGCTGCCGCTCAAACATATGTATTGTCAAAAACTACTGCAGCCAATGTTTCAATGGTGGTCAAAATTACGAAGCCGGATGGAACGGTGGTTTATGGTGTGCGGTTAGCGGATAATATCCATTTCCGTTTTGATGCTGCAGGTGCGGTTTTAGCGGAGAAAACACGGAAGAAAAGACATTAAAAACATTGCTTAGATGAAAGATATACCCCTTGCCATAGGCATCCCTTTGGGACAGTATTTTATCTAATAAAAGATAGTTTTTTCATACAATTTTTGCGGTAGTGAGTGATTAGATTGATAATGAATTATGTTTTAAAATAATTTATAATCAGCTTATAATCAATCTTTTCACTCCACTACAGTTTTTTTGAATAGCTACTCCCTCAGTTGCCACGTACCTCGCAATGACATACTCACTTGTATAAATCAATTTTCACCATTTAACAGAATAAAAAAGATAATGAAAAATTTTGTATTACTTATGTTTTTAACGTCCACATTTATGTTTGGAAATACTTTTTCTGCATCAGCACAACAAATAGATTCCACATCTATTTTTGGATATGATGTACCCCGTTCAGCACCAGACACGGGTCAAAAAAAATGCTTTCTGAAAAAACTCATTCCTCACCCTGCTTTCATACGCTTTGGCTTGACAGCAGGCGGCATCATGCCTTTAAACAGTGGCAGCGAATTGGCTATGTCAACAGGTCTGAGAGCAGAATATGGTTTTTCAAATAAATTTTCGCTTGTTGGCAATGTCCAATTGAATGATGGGCGCAATAGTGCCGCAGTTTCTACGCTGCAAACTACTCTGGCTGTCCGTTGGATGCCATTCAAAGTGCACCGTTTGCAACCATTTTTTGCAGCTGGTTGGGGTCTTGGTTTAGATGGTTTTGGGCATTCTGGTAGAGGTGGTCGTGGCGATTTTTTGGGTACTGAAAACGAGCAAAATTCAGAAGATGTTCAAAGTTTTGCCATTGCTCAAACGGGCTTGAATTACGTCCTTTTTCGCCGATTAATTGCGACTGCTGAGGTTGCGTATCAATTGCCAATTGGTGGTACAACAATCTCTAATTCATACCAGCTTTTGGCAGCTAATTTAGCTATTTCATATCAATTTGGCAAGCGAAAATAATTTCAGTTATTTGTTTGGCAAGGTGCTATGCTTTAAAAACCAATAATTTCTGCTTTGACAAATTCATGACAAAAGTTTTTTTAATTTAAAATCAAAGAGAGCCGCTAAATGTTGATAAATATCAAAAACGGACTTAACGAAAGTTGTTTTTTCTTTGGAAATAAATCTCGCAAAAAAACGGAATCTATTTTATCCAAAACAGCCCGAAGTTGTACATTGGAACAAATTTTTTCGATGCCAAAAACAGTCTGTAAGTTAGATTTTTTAACAACTGTTTGCTGTTCAAAATCTAATAAAGAGGTGTATTCTAATGAAAACAGAGACTACTCCCACATTAAAATATCGTCCAATTTGTGACTGGCATTTGAGGCGCGTTTATCTTCAACACCTTTAAATATTTTTCGTAATTCCAAAATTTCACTATCTAAAGTTATTTCGCTCCGATAGGTTTTATGACTCTTTGCACTCATTTTGCTCAAAATATTAAATTGAATAAAAAAACGCCTATATTTACCCATACAACCAATCCAGCTATTCATCATTCATCATTTATAACTCATCATTATTCACACCATGCCCATCTCAAAATTAATAATCAGTAACGTCCTCACCTTTGCCGTGTTTTTCGTCATCGACATGGCATGGCTTGGATTTGTAGCAAAGGACATTTAACAATGTAATTTCCAATTAAAGAAAATGATAAACCTCCTAATCCAAATTGCAGCTATTTTACTCGTTTATGTAACGATTTGGTTTGCTTATTCTTTGATTCAAAAAAGGAACGATGTGGCAGATATTGCTTGGGGAGCTGGCTTCGTAGTCATTAGTATGTATTTATTTTATTCGCAACCGCAATCGGCAGTAGCCACGTTAATTTATTTATTGGTGACAGTTTGGGGCATGAGGTTATCTGTTCATATTGCGGCGAGAAGTCAAGACAAAGGGGAGGATTTTCGCTATAAAAAATGGAGAGAGGAGTGGGGGAAATATTTTATGATTCGCTCTTATTTTCAAGTGTTTGTGCTGCAAGGTTTTTTAATGCTTATCATGAGTACACCTATAATTATCGCAGGTGTGGCGTCGTCGAAGGATTTGAATATGTGGACATTGCTTGGTTTTTTTATGTGGCTTATCGGTTTTGCATTTGAAGCCATCGGCGATTATCAATTGACCGTTTTCATAAAACAAAAGCAAAACAAGGACGATATTATACAAACCGGCTTATGGAAATATACCCGTCACCCCAATTACTTCGGCGAAATCCTGCTTTGGTGGGGCATTTTTATTATAACTATACCTTTAGAAAATAGCCTCTGGGGTATTATCAGCCCGATGACCATCACTTATTTATTGCTGAAAGTTTCAGGAATTCCTTTGCTTGAAAAGAAATATGCTGATAATCCGCAATTTCAAGCTTATAAAAAAAGAACCAGTTTATTGATACCGATGCCGCCTAAATGATATTAGACAATTAGACATTAGATTTTAGACCGTTAATACTGAGGGGTATCCAATATCTCTTGATAGTATAATTTTTTCATTTCAAAAAAATGTACTTTTACTTTTCTTATTTTAACTCAATTGAAACTATCAACTTTAAAATATTTCGCAATGAAAAAATGCTTGTTCTTTAGCCTGTTATACTTGTTGTCAATAGAAATCAGTGCACAACAAATGCAATATCCCGTCATCAAAAATGGTGGCGGTATATTTGAAGTGCCTGAAGCCATGCCGATTGCAGATATGAATATGCCTTATAAAATAGTGTCTGAAATTGCACAAGGAGCTGAAAAACCAGATTCGCTTAATCCCTCATTGGAAAAAATGGCTCGACTTGTCAATCTACATCGTCATGCGGGCGTTACAGCTAAGAATTTTGAGCTGGTAATAGTCATTCATTTCAATGCCACGCCTATGATTTTGAGTGATGAAGCCTATAAAAAGAAATTTGGCGTACCGAATCCGAACACGGCACTCATCAATGAAATGGGAGCTAATGGCGTCAAGTTTTATGTCTGCGGTCAATCGCTTTACAAACGCAAATTCGTAAATGAACCGCGCAATCCGAATATCAAACCCATTCTATCCGCCATGTTAGGCATCACGACTTTGCAGATGAAAGGGTAAGCGTTTATGCCTTGATGACCCCTCAGTATTTATTTGAATTAAGATGTGTAGGATTACAAAAATATTTAAGGATTTATTATTAGAATTAGGATTGGTAGGATAGAAAAGATGTTTAAGGATTTACAAACAGGCAGCTTGCGAATCCTTAAACATCTT
>JAYUUR010000344.1:0-3789 GCA_043754475.1 Saprospiraceae bacterium
ACTTCTATTGTCTCACAAATTGAAGTCTTGGGTTATCACCAACTGAACCAAGTTGAGAAGACATTTTTACAAAATTTCTTTAATGCCATTCCAATATTGCCTTTGAATGAAATCATTGCTGAGAAAGCTATTGAATTGCGTCAACGAAAACCTCTTTCTCTTGCTGATGCCATCATTGCCGCTACCGCTTTGACTTATGACTTAACCCTTTTTACAGATAATATCAAGGATTATTCTGCTATAAAAGGTTTGAAGTTAGTGTCTATCAAGGATGTTTTAGGCGAATAAAACAAGTTTTATTGCTTTGTATAATGCTTTTTACTTTTATTAAACAATGGCAAATACTGAGGGGTACTGAATTAACTTTTATAAACCTTTATAATTTCATTCAACCTAACCACTTTAGTTATGAACAGAAAAGAATTTCTTACCAACTCAGCCTTAGCAGTCGCAGGACTGACAAGCCTTTTAACAGCCTCATGTAAAAACACCTCTTCAGATTCAAAGTCTCCAGAAGTAACGCCAATTGCAGGAGACAATTTTGAATTAAACGAAGCCACTATCTCTGACCTTCAAGCAAAAATGGCTTCGGGCAAATACAGTTCTGAACAATTAACGAAGATGTATTTGCAACGCATCGAAGACATTGATAAAAAAGGTCATGCTTTAAATGCTGTGATTGAGCTAAATCCCGATGCTCTCGCTATTGCACAAGCGATGGATGCGGAAAGAAAAGCAGGGAAACTGAGGGGTGCGTTACACGGCATTCCCATTTTGATAAAAGACAATATTGATACGGCTGATAAGATGATGACAACGGCAGGTTCATTGGCTTTGGTCGGTCATAAGGCTTCAAAAGATGCTTTTATTGTCAAAAAACTTCGAGATGCTGGGGCAGTGATTTTGGGTAAAACCAATTTATCGGAGTGGGCGAACTTTCGTTCAAGCCAATCGTGCTCGGGTTGGAGCAGTCGCGGTGGTCAGACTAAGAATCCTTATATTTTAGACCACAATCCTTGTGGGTCGAGTTCAGGTTCGGGTGTTGCGGTGGCGGCTAATTTATGCGTCGTGGCTGTTGGTACTGAAACAGATGGCTCAGTCACTTGCCCAGCTTCGACTAATGGGATAGTGGGTTTGAAACCAACTGTTGGCTTGTTGAGTCGTTCGGGCATTATTCCGATTTCGCATACGCAGGATACGGCGGGACCAATGGCGAGGACGGTCAAAGATACAGCCATACTTTTAACCGCCATGACAGGCTTAGATGCCGATGATACCAAAACAAAAGAAAGCGAAGGCAAAGCGGCGGCTGATTACACCACGTTTTTAGATGTGAATGGATTAAAAGGCAAACGAATTGGTATTGAAAAAAAGAAATACACCAATCAATTTCTCACACGGCTGTTTGATAAAGCAGTCAATGATATGAAGCAGCAAGGTGCTGAAATCATCGAGATTGAATATTTGGATAAAATAAATGCCAATGGCGAGGCGGAGTTTACGTTGATGTGCTATGAATTTAAATATGGCATCAATAAATACCTATCAACTGCCGATTCGCCGATGAAAACATTGCAAGACCTCATTGATTTTAATAAAAAAAATGAAGACCAAGCCATGCCCACTTTTAAACAAGAAACCTTTGAAAAGTGCATAGGTAAAGGCGATTTAAATAGCAAAGAATACTTACAAGCCTTAGAAAAAAGCCACAATGGTTCAAAAAAAATCATTGATACCGTCATGAAAACCCATCAATTGGATGCCATTGCAGGGCTAACGATGGGACCCGCTTGTAGCATTGATACCATCTACGGCGACCGTTGGGGCGAAGTTTTTTTGACTGCTCCGGCTGCTACAAGTGGTTATCCGCATATTAGCCTGCCTTGCGGCAAAGTCTATGATTTGCCAGTGGGTTTGTCGTTTTTCAGTGGAGCATATACTGAGGGGGTACTGCTTTCTATCGCTTATGCTTACGAACAAGCGACGAAGCATCGGACACTGCCCGAGTTTAAAAAGGCTTTTCTTGGATAGATAATTAAAATCAAGATTATTAGGTTTTTTTAAGGATTTGATAGGATTTCTGAGCGCGACAAAATCCTATTAAATCGTGTGTCCTGACCTTCTTTGACCCGACAGCCAAAGGTGGAAGAAAATGCTATTTTCAAGATGATAGGTCGTAAAATTTACGTGGACTATCGGGTAGCCCGTCTGCCCCTCTACTCGACTTTAAAATCCTATGCATCCGCGTTCCCATCACATAATATCGCAATGCGACTCTTTATCTAATCAACATCCCACTAATCCGCATCAAATCAATCTCCGCCAATTTCGCTTCATACTTCGCAGCCACCGACCTAAATACCGCATTTTCATAGCCTTGTTGGATTTGAGCCAATTCTAAAACAGTGGAGCGGCTGAGGCGATAGCGTTCCATCGCTATTTCGATGCTCAAGCGGGCGACGCGGGCATTCTCCGCTTCCCCCCTCAGTATTTCAAGGGCATTTTGATAATTTTGATAGGCAATATTGAGTGTATTGACCAAATCTATTTGCAATTGTTGCATCCGCCATTTATTGGATTCAATTTCTATTTTGGCATTGCCTATTTGTCGTTTGATATTGCCACCGTCGTAAAGCGGGTAGGAGAGGGTGATGCCGGCATTCAATCCCGTATTTTGATTCACTAAGAACAAACCCGCCGTATTGTCTTGTCTGCCAAGATTGAAAGCAGAGTTGAAAACGATACGGGGCTTTCTCAAGGCTTCAATTTGCTTCTCTATCAACATGGCTATGCCCGTTTGCTTATTCAATAAAGCCACACTCAAATTTTTACTAACCGCATCATCGCTCAATGCCTTAAAATCATAGCTTTTATCAATAAGCAAGGTATCTCTGATTTCATAATCAATATTTGGTGCACTGCTAATGGCTTGGTTGAGTTGTAATTTAGCAGTTTGGATGGCTTGTTTTTGTCTCAAAAGGTTCGTTTTTTGAACATTCAAATCCGTTTGCGCTTGATACACATCCAATTGATTGCCTTTGCCTACTTCCAATCGCGTTTGTGAGATGCGAAAACGCTCTTCAAAGAAGTTCATTTGTTCTTCAAGACTGTTATATAACTCTTGATTTCTGACAATATTGAAATAAGCGCGCATGACATCGTATACTATCTGTTCAGAACGAATCCGCAGGTTGATTTCACCAATGCCTTGCAATTCACGTAATCTATCAAGTTCCAAATACATCCTTCTGCCGTCGTATAAAACCCATGCAAGTTGAACCCCTGCCGTAACGTTGTTTGTCAGGTTGGTTCTGTTGATTTCAGTGCCACTGGAGAGTTTTTGATTTAAATAGCCAAACGAAGGCGTTTCGCTGGCTACCAAATTGATATTGGGTAAAAAGCCTGCGTTGCCTTTCACCGCATTGTTTTTCGCAATTTGAATATCATTTTGATTAACCCGAATGCCTAAATTTTGGCTGAGGGCTTTTTGAATAGCTTCGTCCAGCGTCAAAATGGGATTTTGAGCAAAAGATATTTGATGGAGTATTAAAAAGTATATGAAAACGTTGGTTTTTATCCAATTCATAGTAGTTATGCAGTTGAATTATTATTAACACAACTTGCAGCAAGTTTGAAACTCTGTCCTTTACCCACATCTTTTAACTCGTTGATTATCAATGAGTTAAAAGAAATCTATAACTCCACCATTTATGGTGGAGACGGAATAATTAGCCATAGTTAAGGCTTTAGCCGCCCACCTTTCACTATAAATGAACGGCTAAAGCCTTA
>JAYUUR010000345.1:0-11518 GCA_043754475.1 Saprospiraceae bacterium
AACAAGCAACTGACTATAGTTTCTAAACGAAAAGAAGAGCTGGACGCTGCTAATGAATTGAGAATCAAGGAGTTAGAACGCGTGGGACAACTCACTGAGCAGGAAGCAAAAGATCAGCTTCTTGAAGCAGTGCGAGGCAAAGCGGAAAATGAATCCATGATTATCATGAAAGAAGCTATTTCTCATGCTCAATTGAATGCTAATAAAGAAGCGAAAAAAATTGTTATCCAATCTATTCAGCGCATGAGTGCTGAGTTTGCTATTGAAAATACGGTTTCCGTTTTCAATATTGATAGTGATGAATTGAAAGGTCAGATTATCGGACGTGAAGGGCGTAATATTCGCGCATTGGAAGCGGCTACAGGCGCTGAAATTATTGTAGATGATACACCTGAAGCGATTGTTATTTCTTCTTTCGATCCTGTTCGTCGTGAAATAGCGCGTTTGGCTTTGAAAAAATTGGTCACGGACGGACGCATTCACCCCGCTCGTATCGAAGAAGTAGTGGCTAAAACGAAGAAGCAACTTGAAGAACAAATCGTAGAAATTGGTGAAAGGACGGTGATTGACCTCGATATTCACGGCTTGTCATCTGAACTGGTGCGCATGGTAGGGCGTATGCGTTACCGTTCTTCTTATGGTCAGAACTTGTTGAAACACTCTATTGAGACAGCTAACCTTTGCGGATTGATGGCTGCAGAATTGGGTATGTCTCAGAAACAAATCAAATTGGCTAAACGCGCCGGTTTGCTCCACGATATTGGAAAAGTACCTGATGAAGAAACTGAGTTGTCTCACGCTCTTTTGGGTATGAAGTTGACTGAAAAATACAACGAGCACCCTGCTGTTGTCAACGCAGTTGGAGCTCATCACGACGAAATAGAGATGAATTCTATTATTTCACCGATTGTTCAAGCATGTGATGCTATCTCAGGTGCGCGCCCTGGTGCACGTCGTGAGATACTTGAAAGCTATTTGAAACGCATCACTGAGTTGGAAGATATTGCCCTTTCATATGAAGGTGTTCAGAAAGCTTATGCGATGCAAGCGGGTCGTGAGTTGCGCGTGATAGTAGAAAGCGAAAAAGTCACAGATGCATTTGCTGACGATTTGTCATTTATGATTTCACAAAAAATTCAAGATACGATGCAATATCCAGGTCAAATCAAAGTGACCGTTATTCGTGAAAAACGCGCTATTTCTTTTGCGAGATAAATTATAGGTTGAAATTTAAATATAATCAAAACGTCGAAGTAGGTTTCTACATCGGCGTTTTTTTATGCCCTAAAACAGTCATATACTGAGGGGTGTTCTTCAATTAGTTAGACATAATTTATTTTTCAATTTCAACAAAAAGTAGTTGAAACTTTGATAATAAAAAATAAGAATTAATTTTGATTAAACTTTTCCCGAAGGGATTCCTTTGGAACAATTTTAAATTTTAAAAAATGACTCTACAAGAATTTTTTAGATTATTAGGCGAAAATCCATCCTACGTATTAATGTACTTTGGGGTGATTCCTTTTACGGCTCTCTTAGCCGGCTTCATGGGGCAAGGCGAAGGACATATTTCGCCTTGGAAATATCTCTATTCGGTACTCATTTACTTGGTTTGCGTGCCGGGCATCTTTGCTTTTACGCTCAATGTCTATCTATTTTTATTTGAAAGACGCAGCGTGTTGGAGTCGGATATTTATACTCAAATATTACCCATTATTTCTATGGTAGCCACGTTACTCATTATCCGAAAAAACGTCTCATATAAAGATATTCCGGGTTTCGACAAATTATCGGGTTTGGTGATGATGATATTAGCAACTTTTGCTTTTATGTGGCTATTGGATAAGACGCATATATATGTGATTTCTTATCTCCCTTTTTGGCAAGCCATTCTTATTTTCATCGCTTTATTTTTAGTGATTCGCTTTGGTTGGTCGCGACTTATCCATTCAACAGATACCCCTCAGTATCCACGAGATTATGGAACGGGACAGCAGTGATTTTAAGATGAAATTTTGTAATGGTTATATTATACGCATTTTATGCATTTTAATTTAAATTCATTCATTGACTATTAAACTTAAAAAAATGAACCGTTCTGGATTAAATATGAGACTGATTTTGATGATAGGCATGATAGGATTTTCAGTCATTTCATTTTACATGAAATCATCAGTCAATCCCATCACAGGCGAAAAACAACGCGTCAGTCTCACACCTGAGGAGGAGGTAGCAATGGGTCTGCAAAGTGCTCCTCAAATGGCTGCCGAATTTGGTGGCGTTTACCAAGACCTCAAAGTGCAAACTGCCATTAAACAGATAGGGGCAAAACTGATAGCCCAATCCAAATTAACGGAAACGCCTTACAGTTTTGATTTTCACGTTCTTGCTGACCCTGAAATCGTGAATGCGTTTGCCTTGCCGGGTGGACAAATTTTTATAACAGTCGGACTATTAAAACGCCTTGAAAATGAGCACCAAATAGCTGGTGTTTTAGGGCATGAAATCGCGCACGTTGTCAATCGGCATTCAGCTGAACATATGGCGCAGCAAGGCTTATTGCAAGGCATCGCTCAAGGTGTATTGGTCGGTACTTCTGATGGCGGCATGTCGGCGGGACAAATTGCATCAGTGGTGGCTAATATGGTTTCGATGAAATATGGTCGGGACGACGAGTTGGAAAGTGATAAATACGGTTTACGGTATATGTATAACAGCGGCTACCAACCCGATCAGATGATTCGCGTTATGGAAATTCTCAACGAAGCCAGTGGCGGGAAACAACAGAGCGAATTCACCAGTTCGCACCCGAGTTCTGAGAATCGCATCGCTAAAATCAAAGAGGAAATCGCTAAAATGAAGGGCGAATAAAAATTTTATCTCAATAAATTCCCCCTCAGTACTATGAAATACTGAGGGGGTGTTTATTTTTACAAAAAAATAACAGTTTATGAAATACAATAAAAAATTCTATGAGAAATACGGCATGAAAGTGACCGAAGAGGCTATCAAAGATTCTACAGATAGCAAATTGGATAATACGATTGAGCGTATGCACAATACTGTTCACAGCGGAAATTTTAGCAAAAAAACGCTTGCTGAATTGGAAGTGTTGGTGCAAACCCACCCTCATATTACTTCCCTTAAAAATTATCTATACGTTGCTTATAATTTTGACAATCAAAAATCGAAAGCACTCGATTTTTTGAATACGACTATTAAGCAGCATCCTGATTATATATTTGGGCATCTCAATATGGCTACGCATTATCTAACTGAGGGGCATTTGGATAAAGCGGCTTCCACTCTAATAGAGCCTTATGATGTGCGTAAACTTGAAAAAGGCGAGTTTATTCACATTTCAGCATTTAATAGTTACTATGTTACAGCTATTGAAATCGAAATAGAGCGTAAAAATCTTGAAAAAGCAGAAGCGTTGCACCGCATATTATTTGATTATAATAAAAATGAAGGTATTGTCAAAAAGCTCGCACGCAAAATAGTTGTCTTACGAATGATGATTAACCCCATATTCAAAAAAGCACCCAATGAGCGCAAGGTCGAAACCATATCTAAACCGATTCAAGGGCATTTTTTATCAGACGGCGAAGGCAATCCGGTTTTCAATCACTCCGAAATTCAGCAATTATATCAATACAGCTTGAATAATATACCAAAATCCGTTATAAAGTCTATTATGTCTTTACCGCGTACAACGCTTGTTCAAGATTTGGAGCATGTGCTGTCTGATATGGTGCTTAGATGGGAAAATCATTTTTCAAAAATAGATTATGAGGATGATACACATAGTTTTGGCTATCATACCCTATATTTTTTAACGGCGTTAAAATCTTATGAAAGTTTAGAATGCATCTTGGATATACTTCGGCAAGACGATGAATTGTTGGAATATTGGTTTGCAGATTCGATAGACAGTTATTTTAATGTCACCCTTTATTTGCTCGGCGAAAATCAATTAAATATGCTCAAGGCATTTGCTTTGGAAGAAAATATAATCGGTTGGAATCGGGCTAAAGCTTGCAAAGTGGCGGCTCAAGTAGCTTTGAAACAACCTGAACGCCGTGAAGAAGTGCTTAGTTGGTTTAAAGAAATAATAGATTTTCATTTGCAAAATCCTGAAAATCAAGCACTTATAGATACACGTTTTTTGAGTTTTTTGATTGGCGAATTGACTGATTTTGCAGCTATTGAACTTGAAAATGATATAAAAGCACTTTATGAACAAGGCTGGATACAAGATGCTATGTGTGGTAATTTGGAAACTGTTTCGAAAGAATTAAGAAAGCCCATCCGTAAATTTCATATTGACCCGATGCCTGAAAATATATACGAGTTGTACAGTGGCGATTATTTGAAACGCCAAGACAATTCCGATTACGAAAAAGATAGTGAAATAGAAGATAAACTCAATGATCCGCATCAATTGTATTTAGCAGAAATTATGTTAGAGGCTATTACTGAAGTGTTTAAATCTAAAACTGGGCAAAGGGAAGATGATGACGAGGGTTATTATGACGATGATGACGATAATGATTGGGTACCTCAATTACCTGTCAAAAGAGATGAACCAAAAGTAGGGCGCAATGACCCTTGCCCTTGTGGAAGTGGTAAAAAATATAAAAAATGTCATGGGAAATGATGAAAACACCCCTTCAGCAGCCAATATACTGAGGGGGTGTTTTGATTTTAGAAGTGGGATTTTGGATTTCGGAAACTCACTCAATCACTAATCACCAATTCACTCACCTAACAACTTTCCTCAAAATCTTCTCCGCAGCCTTCCGCCCCGTCTCCGCCCCACCATTCATAAAGCCCCAAAAGTCAGCACTGCAATGCTCTCCTGCAAAGTGCAAATTGCGAACAGACTCCGCCGCCTTACCCGATAAAGTCGTATATTGACCAATGCCAAAACTGGAATATGAGGCTTTTACAAACGGATTATTTGCCCAATTAGCTAATTCTGTTTTCGCTGTAAAATTATCTTTAGCACCCTTGAAAGCAGCCTCTAAAATGGGTAAATAATGCTCACTCATAGCATTTTCAGAACCACGCGCAGCATTTTTTGCATCAGCACCGCCGAGGAAAACGGTATAAGTGCCAACACCTTTATTACCCGTTTGCTGTTGCGTGCTATCCCAACCGTTGTGGATGTCATTATTGAAAAGATAGCCTTGATAGTTGGATTGACGCCATACGCGCTCTTTAAATTCCATAACGAATTTTGTATTAGAGCCATAGGCTAACTCATTGATTACCAATTGTTTAGATGCTGGTAATTCCATGTCAAAATACACTCCCCTCAGTATGGTGAAGGGAATGCACATAATTACTGCATCAAATGTCTCCTCCACTATTTTGCCGTTGTTTTCAAAAGTCAAAGTCAATGAGCGGTTTGCTTTTTCTTTGATACCAATCAAGCGGTGTTCAAGTTGGATTTGATTGTTCAACTTTTCAGCTAACCCCTCAGTAATTTGTTGATTACCGCCTCTGATTTTATAGCGTTCGTCGCTTTCTCCAAAAAATTTGACTTCATTGTGCTTTTTATCCACATCCAAAACTTCAATCAAATTAATACTCGAAATATCATAGCTTTCAAGCCCTTGCTCGCCGAGATAAACACTATACAAACCGTTTTTCATCCAACGTGAAATGGGCATATTTTCCACATATTCCATCATGGATTGATGGTCTAAAACCTTCGCTCTTGCCGTTTGATAGTTGTCGCCCAAAGCATTTCTATCAGCAATCATGGGCTTAATAATTTGCGATATTTCCCCTACTACCTCTTTCAAAGTGCGGTGCTGCCCATCGAGATAAAAAGCGTCTTTGATGCCGAAAGTATCTTCTGTCACGTCAATCCTATTATCCCACAAACCGAGCATTTGAGCCAAGCGAATCATATCAGTGTTGACGGTATCAATAAATTCAGCCCCAATTTCAGTCGTCAGAGTTCCATTGCCGAAGATTTTAGCAGATTTTATCCTGCCACCTACGCGTTTATCAGCTTCAAAAAGAGTTGCTTTGATAGCATTTTTTTTCAAGTAAAAACCGGCGGTCAGCCCTGCAATACCTGCTCCGACGATAGCAATTTTAGGGTTTGATTTTTCAGAAAACACCCCCTCAGTATTTTCTAAAAAATGCCCTATTCCAAGCGTTGATAAACCTAAAATTGTTGAATTTTTAAGAAATTGCCTACGATTTAAGGCTGTCTTTTCATTTTTCCCCATTAAATCATCATAAGTCAAATGAGGATTTTGATGAAGTTGTTGAGCGATTTGGAAAGCGGTTTTGAGGGATTGGAAAATCGGATGTCGTGTTGTTTTCATATTATTTTAGTTTTAATTATTACAAAGATACTGAGGGGGTAGGAGTTTGTCAATTATTGTTGTGCTATTGTCATGTGGATTTAAATCCATGCTATGAAGACTTCGATTATTTTTTTAACTTTGCTTAAAGTTATTCATATTCAATCACTCCGTGATTTCGTCTCATTATTTGCATTAATTTCATAAAATACTCATAACCAAATCATTGTGCAAGACAATTACAGACATAAAGGACTTCGCCGACAACTCATTGAAGAAATTCGAGCAAAAGGTATAAAAGATGAACGGGTTTTAACGGCTATGAGTACGCTCCCACGCCATTATTTTCTCGATAAAGCCTTCGAGGAATGGGCTTATGCAGATAAGCCGTTTCCGATTGGCAACGAGCAAACGATTTCGCAACCCTTCACGGTGGCATATATGACCAACCTTTTGAGCGTTCAAAAAAATGATAGAATATTGGAGATAGGAACAGGTTCGGGCTATCAAGCTGCCATTTTAGCTATGATGGGTGCTCGAGTTTATACTGTTGAAAGGCAAGAAGAATTGCATAAAAAAGCAAAAGAATTATTGAAAAAATTGGGCTTAAACAATATCCGTTGTTTTTTTAGTGACGGCACGGTTGGGCTACCTGAATTTGCCCCTTACGACAAAATTATCGTGACTGCTGGCATCCCCTCAGTACCCGATAGTTTGAGGCAACAATTGACCGTAGGTGGCGTTATGGTAATCCCTGTCGGCGGCGAGGAAGGGCAGCGAATGCAGCATATAGAACGTATAGATGAAACTCAATACAAAGTAACGGAGCTCGAAAAATTCAGATTTGTACCGTTTTTGAGCGGTGTAAATAAAAAAAGTTAAATTTTTAATTATCTTTGCGCTCTTATGAAAAAAAGTGTTTTAATATTAGCAATTTTGAGTGTTTTCAGCTTGATGATGACCTCTTGTAAAGGCGAATTTGAGAAAATTCGGGCAAGCGGTGATGTCAATATTTTGCTGAAAAAAGGTTTAGAATATTACGATAAAGGCGAATATCAGAAAGCGCAAACGCTTTTTGAATTGGTGATGCCAAGTATTAAAGGTCGCCCTGAGTTGGAAAGTGTCTCTTATAAATATTCTTATACGCATTATTATTTGCGCACTTATACCACAGCAGCTTATTATTTCAAAAATTTCGCTATCACTTTTGCCAACTCGCCTTTGCGCGAAGAAGCAGAATATATGGCAGCCTATTCTGAATATAAAGAATCGCCGAGCTATAAACTTGATCAACAAAGTACGCAAAAGGCGATTGATGGTTTTCAGTCTTTTGTGAATAACTTTCCGGATAGCAAGCGCGTAAAAGATTGCAACAAATTGATGGACGAATTGCGTAAAAAACAAGAATACAAAGCCATCGAAGAAGGCGATTTATACTTCAAAATTGAGGAATATCAAGCAGCTATCACTGTTTTTGAAAATCTTTTGAAAGATTTTCCTGAAACAACAGAAGCTGAACAAGTGCGTTTTTCGATATTAAAATCAGCCTATTTGTTAGCTGAAAACTCTATTTATGAAAAACAATTAGAGCGTTTTAAAATCGTGGTTGATAAATATAACGACTTGAACGATAAGTTTCCAAAAACGCGTTTTAGAAAAGAAGCAGAAGTTTATTTAAAAAATTCTAATAAAAAAATTCAAGAATTTACCAATGTCAGATATCAAATCCAAAGTGCAAAGTCTTGACCCAAACGTTACTGCGCGTGATGTTATAGCTCTGGTCAAAGACACCGATAATATTTATGAAACGCTATGTGTCATTACTAAGCGAGCAAAGCAACTTTCTGTAGATTTGAAACATGAATTGAATCAAAAGCTACAAGAGTTTTCTTCAACCACCGAAGCCATAGAGGAAATTCAAGAGAATAAAGAGCAAATCGAAATCTCTAAATTTTACGAACGCCTTCCAAACCCCTCAGTCATCGCGTTGGATGAGTTTCAAAAAAATGAAATTCACTACCGCTATCCGACCGAAGAGAGGAAGAAAAAATAGCCTTTTTTTTAGTTATGAGTTATGAATTATGAGTTATGAGTTGAAAAAAAACTCATAACTCATAATTCATAACTCATAACTTATATTATCCAATGAAAGGGAAAAAAATTATCCTCGCTGTCACGGGCAGCATTGCGGCATATAAAGCCGCTTTTTTAACACGCCTATTCATCAAAGCGGGTGCAGAAGTTCAAGTCTTGATGACTGACGCCGCCAAGTATTTTATCACCCCGCTGACCCTTTCCACGCTTTCCAAAAAGCCTGTTTTTACCGAAATTATTTCCGAAGAAAGTTGGAACAGCCACGTCGAACTCGGCTTGTGGGCTGATGCGATGATCGTTGCGCCTTGTACGGCTACCACGCTCGCGAAGCTGGTGAACGGCATGAGTGATAATATCGTGACGGCTACTTATTTGTCTGCCCGTTGCCCTATATTTATTGCTCCAGCCATGGATTTGGACATGTGGACACACCCTGCAACCGTCAGAAACCTCGATTTACTGTGGGGGTATGGTTGTCATTTGATTCCTGTTGGACATGGTGAGTTGGCGAGTGGCTTGGTAGGCGATGGGCGCATGGCAGAACCTGAGGAAATTATTCTATTTCTCAATAATTTTTTCTATAAAAAAGAAGATTTAAAAGGTAAAAAAATACTCGTCACGGCAGGACCTACATACGAAGCTCTCGACCCCGTGCGTTTTATCGGCAATCGGTCAAGTGGGAAAATGGGTGTGGCGATAGCGGATGAACTGGCTGAAAGAGGCGCAGAGGTCATTCTCGTTTTAGGTCCTTCAAAGTTTCAAGCCAAACACCCCTCAGTATTGACGCTCAAAGTGGAGTCAGCGCAGCAAATGTACGAAGCGGCGACGGCGCATTTTTCAGAATGCGACGCTGCTATCCTCGCAGCAGCCGTTGCAGATTATCGCCCGAAGCATGTTTCGGATATAAAAATCAAGAAGAAAGAAGGCGATATGACCATCGAATTGGTAAAAACGCTTGATATTGCAGCAGCCTTGGGGAATCAAAAACAAGCGCATCAAAGACTTGTAGGTTTTGCACTTGAGACAAATAGTGAGTTGGAAAATGCGCTTTCAAAGTTAAAAAGAAAAAATTTAGATTTCATTGTTTTAAATTCGTTGCGCGATGCGGGCGCAGGATTCAGCCACAATACCAATAAAATAAGTATAATTTTCAATGAAAATAACGTAAGAGAATTTGATTTGAAAAATAAAGATGATGTAGCGAAGGATATTGTGAATGAATTGGTGCAATTGTTTTAATGGCTTATTTTAAACAAACGAAATAGTAAACACCCCCTCAGTTGCCACGTGCCTCGCAATGACAATTTTACCTATAAAAAACATAATTTTAAGAAAATGATAAAAAAGAGACTTATTCGCGCGCTTGTTCCCTTTCTCCTTTTGGCATCATCAATGACTGCTCAGGAGTTCAACTTTACAGTCAAAGTGGCTACTAATCCGGCGCAAGGGCGGATAGCTGACCCAAAAGTTTTCACAAGCCTTGAAACCGCTTTGAAGGAATTAATTAATAATACCAAGTGGACGGATGATGTTTTTGAGCAAAATGAGCGGCTGACTGGTTCAATTCAGTTGACTATCAAAAACGAAATCAGTACAACGGCATTTTCAGGCGAGTTAGCCATTCAAGCATCACGCCCCGTGTATGGAACGGATTTCACAACGCCCATTTTTACCCATTTAGATAGGACGGTTCAGTTCAGCTATGAGCAATTTCAACCGTTGCAATATGCTAAAAATTCATTTGGCGATAATTTGACTGCTACGATAGCCTATTATGTCAATGTGATATTGGCTATGAATTATGATTCGTTTGCGCCACAAGGCGGTGAACAATTTTGGCAACTGGCACAAGATATTTACAATACAGTGCCATCGGCTGCAAAAAGTGAGTGGCAGGGTAAGGAATTGGGCAATAGAGAACGGTATTGGTTTGTTGAAAATTTTTTAAGCCCGCGTTTGAAGAATATTCGCCAAGGCATTTATGAATACCATCGCTTAGGTTTGGATGTGGCTTCCACGGACGTGAATCGGTGCAAAGCAGCCATTATGCAATGTTTGGAGCGTGTAGATGAAGCACATCAAGCGTATCCGAATACGCTCGCGGTGCGGTCTTTTACCGTGACAAAAGCGGATGAAATGATTAATATTTTAAAAAATGGCTCGGAAGATCAGAAAGCCCGCTTCATGCAAATCATGACGCGCATTGATCCTGCCAATTCGAGTAAATATATTCAAGTCAATAATCGTTGACAGATTAAAAATACTGAGGGGGTAACCTCTTAAAAATTTCCGCAAGTTTGTAACTTGCGGAAATTTTTTTTGAGTAAACCAATTAAACTTATAGGGCACAACTTGCAGCAAGTTAAAAAACTTGCTGCAAGTTCTAAGTTATTCAAAGTCAATTAGTTATGAAGCTCAGTATTATATCATATTCATCATTCCTTTAAATTTAAAACAATGAAAATATTTTGTATCGGACGCAATTACCTCGAACACGCTAAAGAACTCAATAATGCAGTGCCAACGAAACCACTCATTTTTATGAAACCGCCAACAGCTTTGCTCTTGGAGAACAAGCCATTTTACTATCCTGAATTCACTAAAAATTTGCACTATGAGATAGAGGTGGTTTTGAAAATTTCTAAAAATGGTAAAGCCATTCAACCTGAATTTGCCCATCGGTATTACGATAAAATAGGCTTGGGGATTGACTTCACCGCGCGTGATGTGCAAGACGAACTCAAAGCCAAAGGGCAGCCGTGGGAAATAGCTAAAGGCTTCGATAACTCGGCTGTGCTGAGTGATTTTGTGGATTTGAAAGATTTTGATGCTACCAATATTGCATTTCAACTCCATAAAAATGGGAAAATAGTTCAGAAAGGCACAACTAAAGATTTGATTTTTAGTTTTGATACCGTAGTGAGTTATATTTCTCAATTTTTTACGCTGCAACAAGGTGATTTGATTTATACAGGCACACCCGAAGGCGTAGGCCCAGTGAAAATCGGCGATAAACTCGAAGGGTTTTTAGAAGGAAAACCGATGTTTATTTGCGATATTAAATAGGTTTGGGTTTAGTAAACGGTTTTTGTTTTTTT
>JAYUUR010000346.1:0-11513 GCA_043754475.1 Saprospiraceae bacterium
TCATAATACAAAAACTGACCATGTTTCTCGCCATCTTGGTATGAACCATATATGCGGAGCCCTGCGCTAAAATCATAGATTTCCTCTACTGCTTTACGCCCCGCTTCACTCTGTCCGCATGTTGTGATACGCACACCTGAATAGAGTTTTTTGTATTTGACTTGACCTTTCAAATCATATTTTATCAGATTGCCTACGGGCGTAGTGCCGTTGCAAAACAAGCCTTGCTCAATCATCTTGTTATCTTTGTTGAGTTTTTTGACCCAACAAATTTTATTCAGACTTTTTGATTTGAAATTGTTCTGTTCGTCTTGAAGTTTTTTAAAAACCTCAGTCGTAACAGGTGCACTATCAACAAGATAAACTGTACCGTTAGATGATAATTTGACGGCATGTACAATGAGAGTATCTTGTGAAAAAGCGGGTGTGAGTAAAAAAGTAGCAATAATGCTCAGAAATAAATGTTTCATTTTGTAAATTTAAATATAAAGATTCGTTGTCCTAAATCAGGATAAAATTGTAATGTGCGTAATAGAAAGCAAAATCTTTACCAATTTTTGGTTACATATTGAAAAAAAAAATACCCCCTCAGTATCGACCATTTTATAGGCTTATACTGAGGGGGTTAATATGGGTAATGGGTAATAAGTAATTCAGTAATTTAAATTTCTACTTTCACTTTCTCCGGTTTCATCTGCGGGAAAAATAAAACCTCTTGTATTGAAGTTTGACCTGTGAACAACATGGCTAAACGGTCAATGCCCAAACCAATACCTGCCGTAGGAGGCATACCATATTCTAAGGCTCTCACGAAATCTTCATCCATTGCCATAGCTTCTTCATCGCCTCGCTCCGCCAATTGCAATTGCTCGTCAAAACGCTCGCGTTGATCTATCGGGTCGTTGAGCTCGGAATATGCATTAGCGACTTCTTTACCTACAACGAATAGTTCAAATCGCTCTACTAAACCTGCTTTAGTGCGATGCTTTTTGGTTAGAGGCGACATTTCGATGGGATAATCTATAATGAAAGTCGGTTGTACAAGATTTTTTTCAACTTTTGCTCCAAATATTTCATCAATCAGCTTCGCCCAACCCATAGTATTATCAATATCGATATGATTTTTTTTACAAAAATCTCTTAATTCTGCTTCTGATTTTCCTTCAGGATTGAAGCCTGTATATTTTTCAATGGATTCCAGCATAGTCAAACGAGCATAAGTACCGCCAAACTCAATCTCATATTCACCTACCGTTACTTTCGTCTGCCCGTGCAATGCTTTTGCTACACGCGCAAGCATTTCTTCGGTCACGTTCATCATCCAATTGTAGTCTTTGTAAGCAACATAAAATTCGAGTGCCGTAAATTCAGGGTTGTGCGTTCTATCCATCCCTTCATTGCGGAACATTTTGGCAAATTCATAAACACCATCAAAACCCGCTACAATGAGCCTTTTCAAATACAATTCATTGGCAATTCGCAGATATAACTGCATATCCAAAGTATTGTGATGGGTTTTGAACGGACGCGCCGCCGCACCGCCGTGAATAGGTTGTAAAATGGGCGTTTCCACCTCCATCAGACCCAATTCGTCGAGATAATCGCGCATGGTTCTGATGAGTTGAGTGCGCTTTTTAAAAATTTCACGGAATTGTGGATTCACTGTCAAATCTACATAACGCTGGCGATAACGCATTTCAGGATCTGTAAAGGCGTCAAAAATATTTCCATCTGCATCTTTTTTCACCACTGGCAATGGGCGAAGCGACTTACTCAACAGCTTAAACTCTTGTACGTGAACGGATACTTCTCCTGTTTTTGTTTTAAAAGCGAAGCCTTTGATGCCTACAAAATCGCCAATATCTAAGAGTTTTTTAACTAAAACTTGGAAATAATCTTCCTTACCAGCTGCAGCGTTGACTTCTTCTCCTCTCAGATAAATCTGAATAATACCGCTCGTATCTTGAATATTCATAAACATCGCTTTGCCCGCCTCCCGTTGTGCCATGACCCGCCCTGCAAGCGCAACTTCGTGATAGTTCAAGCGATTTTTAGTACCATCATCAAGGATTTCTTCTTTATAATTTTCTTTAATATCAGCAGCAAAAGCTGTAACGTCAAATTGTTCAGCAGGATAAGGATTGATGCCCATTTCCCTAATTTTTTGTAACGACTCGCGTCTGCCTATTTCTTGCTCACTTAATGGATGCGCCATACTTTTATTTATTTATTAACAATTAATCGAAACGAGGTGCAAAATTAGGATTTCTATCATAATTCCACCAATAAAAAATCTCAATGCGAATGAATCCGAATCGAGATTTTATTTTAAACGCAATTGATTGATTATCAATTATTTACGTTTATTGATATTGTTTCTATTGACATTATTTTTGTTGTTGTTATTAATGCCACCTCTACTGTCATTTCTACTATCGTTTCTGTTGTCACTTCTATTATCGGTTCTACCATCAGTTCTTCTATCAGTTCTCACATCCCGATTGTCTCTGTTATCTCTACCATCTCTTCGTGTATTAGTTGGTTGATTACTACGGCGTTCGCGTTCACGTTCGCGTTCTTTACCGCTCATCAAGCCACCTCTGCTGCGGCTGGCATTAGCAAGCCCATCAATACGGCTATCGTCTTCAAGAGTGAGTTTGCCGTCTGAAAGGATAGTCAAATCATTTTTTATAAGGTCATCGCTGACAAAATGCTCTCTATTCCAAGTTCTATAAGCCATTTTCATATAAGAGCCAATAGTGTTCACGAACCCTGTTTTGATATAACCGGGTTCCATTTCAATAGCTCTCCGAATCATGACTTGTACATTATTGCCATAATGACGGAAGCGAGTGTCTTGCAAAGGATACGGGATGCGTTGAGGTTTGACGCGCGCATTTTCAGGTTTAGGAATTTCGCCGCTGGGTGTACTGGCATCCAAATCGTATTTGGCAATATGAAAAAGATGCGCCCAAAGTTTCTCACGATAATCCTCAACGTTTTTGCTTTGAGGATAAAGTTGCTGTATCAAATCTACTATCTCTTCACAAAATGCTTGGCGATATTCGCGATCTTGAATATTTTGAGCATGGCGCACAAGCTGTTGCACATTACGTCCGTATTCAGGCATAATAAGAAACTCCTGTTGTGTATTGTAGAGCATATCTACATTTGCTTTTCTATCTTTCACTTTTTAATTTTTTTAATTTTAATCTATTCGACAGTGACGGATTTCGCCAAATTTCGTGGTTGGTCAACGTTACAACCACGTAGTACGGCAATATGATAAGCCAATAATTGCATAGGAATAACAGACAATAACGGGGTCAAAGGCTCAGCAGTATCAGGTATTTCAATGGTATAATCCGCCAAACCTTTAATTGCTGTATCCCCCTCAGTAACGATGGCTATTACAATGCCTTTCCGCGCTTTTACTTCTTGAATATTGGATACAATTTTTTCATAAGCACTTTTATTGGTGCAAATGATGACGCACGGCATATTTTCATCAATCAAAGCGATGGGTCCATGCTTCATTTCTGCAGCCGGATAACCTTCCGCATGAATATAAGAAATTTCTTTTAATTTCAGAGCCCCTTCAAGCGCAACCGGGAAATTGTAACCACGACCTAAATACAAGGCATTGGGTGAATTTTGAATTTCCTTAGCAATATACTGCACTTGTGCATTTATTTTCAAAACATCTTCGATTTTTGATGGAATATTTTCCATTTCAGTCAAAAGGCGTTGATATTCCGATTTTTTTATCGTGCCACGTTTGTAACCGAGGCTAAGAGCCATCATGGTCAAAAGCGTTACTTGACCTGTAAAAGCTTTGGTAGAAGCTACGCCAATTTCGGGTCCCGCATGTATGTATGAACCGGCATCTGTCATACGGGCGATAGACGAACCCACGCTGTTGACGATACCATATATCAATGCTCCCCGTGATTTCGCCATTTCGATAGCGGCTAAAGTATCTGCCGTTTCGCCTGATTGAGAAATAGCGATGACAACATCTCTTTCATTGATAATCGGGTTGCGATAGCGGAATTCCGAAGCATATTCTACCTCAACCGGAATACGCGCCAACTCTTCAAACAAATATTCAGCCACCAAACCCGCATGCCATGATGTACCACAAGCGACAATTAAGAGTCTTTCGGCATTCATAATGCGGTTTTCATGCTCTTCCAAACCACCCAATTTTATCCATCCTTCCGAAGCCGATAGACGCCCACGCATAGCATCAGCAACCGTTTTAGGTTGCTCATGTATTTCTTTGAGCATAAAATAATCATAACCGCCTTTCTCCAATGCTTCAATTTCCAATTCAAGTTTTTGAATAAATGGATCTTGAATAGTATTATCTATATTTTTTATTTCAAAAGTACCATCGCGCCGAATGGTAACAATTTCTTCATCATTTAAATAAACAACATGTTTGGTATGCTCTACTATAGGTGTAGCATCTGAAGCTAAGAAAAATTCATTGTCGCCGATACCTATTACTAAAGGACTGGCTTTCCTCGCCGCCACTATTTTCGATGAATCTTCTCTATCCATCACAACAATCGCATAAGCACCCACTACTTTGGATAACGCTACTCGAACCGCTTCTTCAAGCGATAAATTTTCACGCTCTTGTAGTTCTTCAATCAAATGAACAAGCACTTCTGTATCAGTTTCGCTCTGAAAAACATGGCCGAGCCGCTGTAAAGCTGTTTTTAAGGTTGCATAATTTTCGATAATACCATTATGAACCAATACAAGACGTTTATTTCCTGAATAATGCGGGTGAGCGTTGAGGTCATCAGGTTTGCCATGTGTTGCCCAACGTGTATGACCAATGCCCATTGTAGCGTTCACATCTTTACCGTGAGCATACTCCATGAGTTCACTCACTTTACCTTTCTTTTTATATACATTTAAATTACCGTTGAGTAAAGCGACACCCGAACTATCATAACCGCGGTATTCTAAACGTTGCAAACCCTTAATAAGGATTGGATATGCTTGTTTTTGACCGATATATGCTACAATTCCACACATGATTTTGAAATGAGTTTTTAAAAAAATAAATAGTTAATAAAATTTTGTTTTAATTATAAAAAAGCAAAATGTTTTATTAATATCCAACTTAAATTTTAGTGTAAGTGATATTGATTTTAGAGCGAAAAGTGGCACTTTTAGGTCCAAAAAGGACTACCCGAGAACCTTTTTCTTCTTTAAAAAGGGGTAAAAGATAAAGTGTACTACCTTGTTTCCCCTTAAATATCTCTTGCAGATGAGTTGTCAGATTTAAATAATATTTCTTATATTGGACGGCATTCACAGTTTCTGTCCTCACAAAACCACCTCCGGTTGTCAACCTTTCAAGCGATCTAATACCCACACCACGATTGAAGGCAGGGTCTAAACCCAAATCGAAAATAGGGTCGAATTGAGCTGTTCGCAATACCAATTGATCGATAGGTGGAAAAGCGTCCATATTAGTCCCTTCGTTTACTGTAGTCAATTCAAGTTCAGCTTTGTTGATAACAATTTTTCCTAAACTCTGCAAATATGGAAATTCCAATTTAACATTCACGCCCGACATACCTTGAACGAAAAGTTTTTCGTCACTTTTCTTTTGGTTTCTAATAAATGGTTGTATGGTGCCATTTTTATAATCTAAATCAAAATGAGAGTATTTAATCAATCCTGAGGATGGGAATGAGAGCGTACTTTCATTTTTATCACCTTTTTTTCTATAATACATTTTTATTCCAGTGAATTTGCTACTGCCAAAATCAAAAGCCATCATGCAGCTTGTTTTGTTATCGACTTTAATCACCAAACCTTTTAGCCATTTGGTAAACCCCGTAGCACTAAATACCGCACCATCTCTAAATATAGACGTATCTTTTAGCAATTGTGCAAAATTCATATTGAGTGGAATGCGAATGCGCGGGGCAGCAAAAGTGGTATCAAATTTAATAGAATCAACTATTGTTCTGGTGATAATACGCTCTGAAGTATTGGGTGTAGGCTTGAAAGTCAGAGAACCTATTGGTGTAGATTCAGATTTGAATATTTTGCTCGAATAAAGCGTTTCATCGGGTATCTCTTCAGTTAAGCGATAAACGCTTACTTTTTGATCTGCCAGAGTATCGCCATATACATTGGCTGAGTTATAATACAATTCAAGATACACCGAAAAAGAATCTGTAGCGGCTACTTCGGTAGGAGTAACAATACCTGAATATCTAAATTGCGAAAAAATCTGCGCTTCAGTAGGACCAAATACAGGATCGGCTACATTGCCCAATAAAAGATAATCTAATGATGCTGTCGTTTTTGTATTGACGACAAATGAATCGGCTGGTTCATTAACGGCATTAATGGTTAATGTATCCGTGAATTGGAGATTGAGTTTTTCATTATTAAATAAATCAGCTCCCAAGAGGCTGGGATCGCTACAAGAAGTATTAGTAAAAACGGCAGATATAACTGCAATGGCAAAAAGGATATTTTTCATATTTTTCATCTCACTCATCATTTTACGTCTTAGAACGTCGAATTACTGAGGGGTTGCTGTCTTGGATTTGAAAGAAAAAAATTTCGATTTACATAAAAAATTGATAGTCAATTGTTTATGTAAAAATTTATTATAAAAATATTACAAAAAAGATTTGACAACCTCTTGTGAAAGTTGTCAAATCTGATTTGGGCTTATAATAATTTTAAGGGAATTAGCCCATTACCTCAGCTTCGATGGAGTTGTAGAACTCCAAGTAAGCCTTGCCTAACCCCTCAGTATCAACGGCGTCAAGGACAGGTTTGTCGCTTTCTAAAAGCAATTGGCTGATTTCTGAGCTGACCTCCGGGCTGCCTTTAATGATGGCATCAACAAATACTGCTGCGCCTTTGTGCATATCTGCTTCTGTACCGTTTTGGAAGCCCAATAGGTCGTCAGATTCAAGATTGTTGATAGAGGCTTTCATGGCAAACTCATCAAAATCAAATTTTTGAGTCAATGAATCATACAATGAATAAATAATTTTTGACGGTTGAAACAACGGGTCATTTTTATAAGCCGTCCGCAAATAAAGCGGTATCAAAGCCGTCATCCAACCATGACAGTGGATAATATCGGGCGACCAGCCAAACTTGCGAACTGTCTCGATTGCACCCTTACAAAAGAAAACAGCGCGGTCAATATTGTCATCAAATGCCTGACCTTCTGAATCTTCAAAAACTGATTTGCGTTTGAAAAACTCTTCGTTATCAAGGAAATATACTTGAATACGACTACCTGGCAACGATGCTACTTTGATAATAAGTGGATAATCGTCGTCGTTGACGATGATATTCATACCCGAAAGGCGAACTACCTCATGCAAACGATGGCGACGCTCATTGATGGTGCCAAATCGAGGCATAAGAATGCGGATTTCACACTGATTATCATTGAGGTAAAGAGGCAATACGTTTGAGATATGTGCAATTTCGGAAAGCGCAGTATAGGGTTCTATTTCTTGCGCGATGATGAGAACTTTCTTTTTACTCATGAAGCCAAACTTAGATTTATTAATTTCTTCTTAGAAACTGGTGCAAAGATATACCTTTTTAACGAATTTTTTTAGTTTTTCATAGAAGATAATCTCTTTTTCAGAATTAAAAACGCAAAATTTCAAAAAACAAATATCTTTGCTGCGATAAAAAAAATGATATTAGGATATTAAAATATTGAATTATCTGATAAAATGTTATTATTTAAACGTATTGTAGATTTACAAAAATATCTTAACTCTTTGAAATCCAAAGGGTTACAAATAGGATTTATTCCTACTATGGGCGCGCTACACAAGGGGCATGAGTCGCTCATTGCTCGGTCAAAAGTAGAAAACGAGGTGACTATCGCCAGCATTTTTGTCAATCCTACTCAATTCAATGATGCCAAAGATCTGAACAAATACCCTCGCACACCTGAACGCGATATTGAGATGCTGACCGAAGCAGGTTGCGATGTTTTATTTATGCCAGAGGCTTCGGAAGTATATCCACAAGGCACTACCCCCTCAGTAAAATTCAATTTTGGCAAGCTCGATAAGGTTTTAGAAGGTATTTTTCGACTGGGTCATTTCGATGGCATGGCGCAAGTTGTTAATCGATTGCTCGACATTATTAAGCCTAATAGATTGTATATGGGTCAAAAAGATTTTCAGCAATTTACCATCGTGGCGTCTATGCTCGAACAAACCAAATCCAAAACAGAACTCATCATGTGTGAGATTGTTAGAGAAAAAGATGGTTTAGCCATGTCGAGCCGGAATACACGCCTTTCTCCTGAAGACCGCATCAAAGCCATGCTCATTTATAAAACCCTTCACGAAGCAGCAGATATGGTGGGCGAATATTCACCAGCCGATATTCAAAAAGTAGCAGTCGGCAAATTGCGCCTTGAACAGGATTTTAAACTTGAATATTTTGAAATCGTGGATGGTAGAACCTTACTGCCTATTCGCTTGTTTGAAGATACTGATTTTGCTGTAGCGGTTACAGCCGTTTGGATCGGTGATGTGCGTTTGATTGATAATATGATACTGAAACAACATATCCCTCAAGATGAGATTGATACTGAGGGGGTCATATTAGGTGGTCTGAATTAAGCTTGATTTGAAATGAATCCGTATTTTTATATAAATAAATGAGTCATCCTGATTATTCGGGGTGACTCATCGTTTTGATAGAAATATTCTCAAAACCTCACTAAGGATAAGTTCGAAAGTTTTGGTCGAAATAATCCATCAATTTCTTTGCAATAAAGATAGCCGCGAGGATTAAGGTGTAAGTGAGTGTTGCAGTCATAAGTTATTTTTATGTCAAAAATGAGTATTTAAAAAACAGACAATTCTAATTTGGTAAAATTCGCCTAAAAATAAAAAGATTTTGGGATGATAGACAATATAAAAGACTTTTTAAATGAATGTGTTGTAAAATTTAATAATCCTGCTTTTATCGAAAACGACCCGATAGGCATTCCACATCGTTTTTCAAAATTGCAAGACATAGAAATCACCGCTTTTTGGACGGCTATGCTGGCGTGGGGTCAGCGGAAAACCATTATCAATAATGCGAATAAACTTTTTGAAATGATGGACAATGCTCCCCACGATTTTATTGTCAACCACCTCGAAAGCGATAGAAAACGCTTTATAGATTTCAAGCATAGAACGTTTCAACCCACCGATACGCTATACTTCTTAGAATTTTTACAGCATTTTTACAAAAACCATTCATCCCTTGAGCAAGCCTTTGCTCGGCATCTTACTTTCGATGATACCTACGTAGAAAAAGCGTTAACGGGTTTCCACACTGATTTCTTTTCTTTACCTGATGCTCCCCATCGCACCCGCAAGCATGTGGCTACCCCTCAGTCCAAAAGCACTTGTAAGCGACTTTGTATGTTTTTAAGATGGATGGTGCGGCAAGATGACAAAGGAGTTGATTTTGGTTTGTGGCATCAAATCAAGCCTTCACAACTTTTAATACCTTTGGATGTCCACGTCGAACGTCATGCGCGGCGGTTTGGATTGATTGAAAGAAAACAAACAGATTGGCAAACTGTATTGGAGCTTACAAACAAACTCAGAGAATTTGACCCCAACGACCCTGTGAAATATGATTTCGCCCTTTTCGGCTTGGGCGTTTTAGAGAATGATTTTTTTAAATAATTATATAAAATACTGAGGGGTATAATTGCCTTAATTCAACAATTTAAACAAATAGTATGTCTTTAAAATAACTGTAAAGTGTTATTTGAAATTTTCATGTTAATTATTTGGGTTTTCATGTTAATTATTTGCAAGTATTAGACAGTAATATTATATTTATACAATCAACTCTGTCTAATAACTTTTTCTCAAATCCAAAATAAAATCAATATGCTTAAAAAACTTAAACACACCTGTCTTCATCCCTTTCTCTATTCCATTTTTTGATAAAAAATATTTAATCAACCCTATCTATTAAGGATTGACACATGTCTTTTATTTTAAGACATTTTCCTGTTTGCATGAGTGTATCATGTATTCAATAAGAATACTATGCTCTTTTATTTTCTCACTTTTTAAAAACAAAATTCATGAAGAAAATCAATTATGGTTTTGCGGCTATCGGGCTTATGCTGCTGATAGCGTGCAGTAAAGTGCCCGATGTTAGTTGTAATAGCCCGACGAATGATGCCGACTTATCGAAGAAGCTGATTATTGGCACATGGCGGTTGCATAGAATACAAACTGCTTTAGATACGATAGCTACTTGGTATCCTCCTAAAAAAGGGATGATTGATGTAAAGTTTAAAGAAGATGGTACTCTTGAATATTACGTTGACAACAAGTTAGTTAATTCTTGTAAATATGACATAGCTATAATGAAAAAATATACATTATATTATGCAGATACTACCCGAAATGTTCTATCTATTGATGAGCAGGGCATGAATGGTTTGGAAGGCTTGGTGCCAATTAGAATTTGCAGCGATTCCCTTTATTTACCTTACGAGTCTTTTAGATACCATGGTGTTGGTGATTGCTTTTATTATCGAAAGTAAAATAATTTTTTTCACTTTTCTAAACTAAATATACCAAAATGACTATCTTTAAATCAAATTTTCATGCGCTTTTATGCGCCATTATTCTACCTTTTTTGATACTAATTGTTTCTTTAGATACAATTAAAGCTCAAGATTGTGGGACTAATATTTTTTTAAAAAAATTAAAAAAAAACGACCCTAAATCTTATCAAGAGTATCTGCGTCTCGAAAAAATTATTTCTGATTATCGTCAACGCATGACAGGAAACCCTAACGAACGGTTGATTGATGAAAATGGTTTAATTACAATCCCACTTGTTTTTCATGTCATTCATAGAGGTGAGGCTGTTGGAACTGGAACAAACATTCCTGATGCTCGAATTATTGATCAAGTAGCTGTATTGAATCAATGTTTTACTCAAACCAATGGTGACCAAGGGCTGATTCCACAGGTTTTTAGGAATGTTGCAGCCAACCCAAATATTAGATTTGCTTTAGCTTGTAGGGATCCAAGCGGTGCTGTTACAAATGGTATCGTTCGTAGGCAATCCATGGATGATTTTTCTTCAACTTCACATAATATTATGACAGCCACTACTGTAAATCATGGAGGTGATAATGCTTGGGCAACTGAGAGATATTTAAATATTTGGATAGCACCTACCCTTAACCCAACATCTTCAGGAAATCTTTTCGGCTATAGTCCATTCCCTATTAGCTATAGTTCAAATCCTAATCTCGATGGCGTTGTTATTCGTTTACTACTTCTGGAGGAGCCCGTTACGCACTTTCACCCAACCCTGCGTCTAATGATATTAAAATTAAAGCATCTAATGCCAATAGTGACCCAAATGCAAGCACGTCAGATATACCCGAATATGATGTACAGATATTCACACGCTACAATCAGTTAGTTAAGAAAGCCAAATGCCCA
>JAYUUR010000347.1:0-11494 GCA_043754475.1 Saprospiraceae bacterium
AGCTGCCAATTCAATCTCCATTTCAGGAAATTGATATAAAATTTGAACCAACGAATCAAGTACGGCACTCGCTCCTGATGTAATCGAAGCATCGTCATATTCGTAGTAAATATTCCTAAGTTGATATATTCTATCGTTTTTGAACGCTTTATTACTGCTATTACTATTCAACTCTTCTTCTAGATTATTAGTTGCATTGGCGATTGGTTCGCCAATTTTATCCAATAAAACGATGGCTTCATTGCGGCTTTCACTCATCAAAATATTCATTTGATTGGGTTTGAAATCCGTTTTATTGATTCTGACAAAGTAATTGCTGTTCAGATTGGCATGTAGAACGGCTTTGCCATTTTCATCCGTTATGATGGTGTAGCAATGATCGCCAGCAGACTCGACCGTCGGTGCTTGAGTGCCCGTTGAAGCTGTGCAAACATAGGCTTTACTGAGGGGTAGCCCTGATTTTCTATCAATCACATAAACCGTTACGAGCTTTTCGTCTTTGCTGTTTTGGGTTGTTTTATTGGCATCGCTGAGCTGTTTGACGTCTGAAAACGGCTTTGTTCCATCAGGAATAGAGAAATTATAGATGTCATCGCCACCCACGCCGCCAGTTCTGTTGGAAGACAAAAAGCCTGTTTTATTCTCTTTATCGACTATAAAACCAAAGTCATCTTTATCGGTATTAAAAGGTTTTCCCATAGAAATGGGTTTGATATAATTGCCCGTATTGTCTATTCGAGTGTAGTAAATATCCAAGCCGCCAAGTCCTTTGGGTTTGTTTGAAGAAAAATATAGGGTGCCGTCTTCATGGATAAAAGGAAAAATTTCATTGGCGTTGCTATTGACCCCAGACCCTAAATTGATAGGCTCACTCCAGGTGCCATCCACCATTTTGCACATATATAAATCCATACCGCCCAATCCGCCAGGTCTGTTGGATGCGAAATAGAGTTTTTCACCATCTAAAGAAATAGTCGGGTGACAGGCATCACTTTTTTCATCATTGAAAGGCATTAATTCGGGTGTGCTCCAGCTCTCAGAGTTAAAAGTGGACGCATAAATCTTCATGTAGTTGGTTTTATTCACATAGCGCGGCTTTTTGCCATCTTGTACATTGTCATTTCGAGTGAAATATATCACTTCATTTTGACTATCATACGTGATGGGTCCATCGTGAACCTTGCTCATAAAAGCAGTATCAAACAACTCCGGCTTGCGATAATACCCACTTCGCTCTTTTTTTGTAATAAAAAGCGACATGGAGGCTTGTTTAATATCCTTATCAAACACCTTCGTTTTGCCTATGATAATATTGTTGGAGACAAAAACCAAATCCTCTTTGAAGTAAGCAGGGCTAAAATCCAAAGCTTTTGAATTGACCAATCTCAGATTATTGATTTTGACTTTACTCTTTTCTGCACTTTGAGAATAAGAATGGTAACTCCCCAATAATAGGGTGCTGATTATAAATATGCTCTTGACTGTTTTCATAATTGCTATTTTTATCGCTGCAAGTTAAAATCAGGTTTTTAAAAGAAAAAGCGTGGATTATGCATCACTTTAGCCGATATAGCGAAATCATATCGGGCTAATATTTCTAAACTGTTGCGGTTATAATTGCCTATTTGCGAAAGGGTAAAATCATACGCCATGCCGATGCCAAAACTGTTGTTGATTTGCATAAAACTCAATAAATCAACCGAATCGCCTTTGCTGCCATCGCTGCCCGTGCGGTAAGAAATGCCGCCTGAAAACTTCTTTTTGAATAAAATACTCATCGTAGCATCCACGCTGAAAGGCGCATTGGCGACATATTTAAACATCATGGACGGTTTCATTTGAATATTTTCATTGCCACCAAGCGGAAATAGACCGCCTACCATTGCGTAAATGTGTTTGCGTTCAGTGCCTTTTAGTTGAACAGTAGCATCTTGATTCAAAATCAAAGGGTTTTGATTTAAATTAGGGATTGATAAACCTGCGTAGATGTTTTTTCTATCGTAATAAATGCCTATGCCGATGTTCATATTACTAATACTGGGGTTGTCATTTTCGCTCAATGTTGGGTCTTGTCTTTGCTGAATATTCACCGTTGAACTTTGCAAATCGAAGCGGTATTGGCGATAAGATGCGCTGATACCCACCCTCAAAGTACTCTCTTCGGTGTGAATAATAGCATAAGATACTGAGGGGGTCACCGCCAAACGGCTCATAATGCCTTCAGACTGATTGGACAATATCAAGCCTACACCCAATTTATTAATACTCGCCATCGGGCTATCAAAACTCGCTAAAAACGAGCGAGGATTTCCCTTGAAGCCTATCCATTGATTGCGATAAAGGGTATTGACCGAAGCAACGCGCCGCGACCCTGCAAATGCGGGATTGAGCAGCAGGTTGTTGTACATATACTGCGTGTAATGCGCTTCTTGCTGCGCTTGAATTGTATTAAAAACCCCGATGAAGAGGATTAAAATGATGTAGTTTCTCATTTCTATGCTTAAATTGAGTGGTTTTGTTGATGTTTTCCCCCCAACCCCCAAGGGGGAGTCGATTGGAATAAAATGAACGGTTAACATTTCTTACAATTATTGAAATCATCAGTCATAAAAAAGAACGATTTTTAATTACTTCCCAAACGGCTCCCCCTTCGGGGGTTGGGGGAACGTTAATACTTATCTCAAAATAGTAATAAAAGATTTTAATACTTCTGCTTTTGGATTGGCTGTAAAAATGAAATAATAAGTGCCATCGGGGAGAGGCAATTTTTCAAATGTACCGTTCCAATTGTTCATGTAAGGGGCAGCTTTGAAAACCAATTCGCCCCACTGACTGTATATGGCAATCGTGCTTTTATTCTGAGGACTGGCGGCGTCAAAATCTTCAATCACCAAAGCATCGTTCAAGCCATCGCCATTGGGTGTAATCACCTCGTTGGATATGAATACCTGTTTGAAAGCCTCTGCTACATTCAAAATAACAGTTGCTCGCTGACAGGTATTCGGGCAAAGGTCAGTACAGACTTCATAAGAGAAATTATCAATGCCTTTGTATCCTGTAGTGGGGTTGTAGGTGATAGCACCATCATTTTTAAGAGTGAGGGTACCATTTACAGGATTATCTTTTATTTTTATAGTAAAATTGACATTATTTAAGAGGATATCATTTTTCAACACATTCTCAATGAGCGTACCATCGAAGGCTACCACAAATGAATCATTCAATATTTTAGGCGCATTATTCACGCTGATTGTTATGGTGTCCTTCATCACGCACCGATTGTTGAAAGTGGCTGTTACAATGTACTGTCCTTTTTGATTGGTGGAAACAATGGGCAGTGTAATGACGCTGCTATTGGCGGTAAAATTATCGGGTCCTTTCCAAGCATAAACCACATCTGAAATGGCTTTTGCTTGTAGATTAATTATCTCATTGATGCAGGCAGACACATTATCCACCGCTATTAACTGAACGGGCGATACATTGATTTCAAATTTGCAAGCAGATTTTTTACCAGTGTAATCAACTGCTTCAAAGGTCAACGCATTTACTCCTTTTGGAAATATACTCCCGCTGGTTAACCCCTCAGTTTGTTGAACAGTCGGGATACCACAATCATCTTTTGCTTTAGGTAAATTAAAGCCTAACTGAACGCCATTGCAGTTATCTGCCAAAGAACTTTGGAGTATAAATTTACTCGGATCACTTAAAATAGTGCCAGCAGATGAGACCTCAATATTGGCAGGGCAAGTAATAATAGGCGGCACTTTATCATCACAAAGGATAATCGTAATAGGAACATAGGCTTGACTACACGCGCCCGCTTTGTCGCATACAATCACACAAAGCGCATCATTGTAAAAATTGGGAAAAATGGTTTTGTAAGTAATGCAGACATTGCCATTTTCAACTTTTATAGTAGCAATGCCTTTTGGATTATCGCAAAAAGAAGCTGTATGAAATTCATTGGCATCCGCATCATTAATCAAAAAACATTGGATAATGGCTGAATCCGCATGCACTGTAATGGGGTTGACAACCATTACAGGCGCGTCATTGATAGCGATAACATTGATAGGCATTTTTACGGTATCGCACAAGCCGCCTCTATCGCAAACCAATAGGCAAATCGTGTCCAAACCATTAAAATCCTTGTACGGTGTGTAATCAATGCATAACTGATTGTTGTTAATTGAAGGATTAATCAAGCCTTTTGGCAAATTGCACAAGCGAATATTGAAGACATCACCTAAATCATTGTCGTTGATGATGCCGCAAAAATTGACGGGCGTATCTTCCATAATTAAAGGGGCGGTGATGCTCATTTTGGGTGCATCATTGACCGGTTTTACTGTAATGATAATACTCGCCGTCGCGCAAGCACCACTTAAGTCACAGACTTGATAATGCACGCTATCAATGCCATTAAAATTAGGTCTTGGGTTATAAATATAAGTACCATTAGGCGACATTTGGATAGTGCCATTGGCTGGATTATCTATTAAAACAAAACTGTTTGGATTTAAATTGCCATCAGCATCATTGGCATTCGATCCGACATAACCATTGTATGATGAGTCTTCATTGACTGAGGGGGTGGCATTTGAAAGGGTCGGCGCATCATTCACAGGATTGACTGTGAAAATAATGGTTGCCGTCGTGCATAAACCGCTAAAGTCACATACTTGATAATGCACGCTGTCCAAGCCATTAAAATTAGGTTTGGGTGTATAAGTATATGTGCCATTAGAGCTCATCGTAATCGTCCCATTTTTAGGACTATCTGTTAAAATAAAGCTATTAGGATTCAGATTACCATCTATATCAAACGAGTTGGGCAATACACTCCCTGTTATTGGTACATCCTCTTGTACTGAGGGGGTAGCATTTGAGAGGGTAGGGGCATCATTAATAGGATTGACGTTGATGATAATTGTTGATGAAGTACAGGCTTTTGTTGAATCGCACACTCTATAATGTACACTGTCAATGCCATTGAAATTAGGCTTGGGCGTGTAAGTATAAGTGCCATTTGGTTGCATAACAATAGTGCCATTCTGAGGACTATCTATTAAAGTAAAACCATTTGGATTTAAATTATTGTCTATATCCTTAGCATTCGGCGCAACGTTTCCAGTCAGTACAGCATCCTCGTTTACTGAGGGGGAGGCATTTGAAAGGGTCGGCGCATCATTTATTGAACTAATACTGAAAACAATCGAAGCTGTCCTACAAACCCCTATCATATCGCAGACTTGGTAGCGCACACTGTCTTGCCCCGAAAAATTAAGAGCAGGTGTATAAATAAAAGTACCGTTTGGATTCATCATAATAGTACCGTGAAGCGGGCTATTCAAAACAGCAAAGCTATTCGGATTCAAATTGCCATCAATATCACTGGCATTGGGGAATACATTGGAGGAAAAAGGTAAATCTTCATCCAATGCAAAAGTGGCATTTAGGAGCGTCGGCGCATCATTAACAGGTAGAATGTTCAAAATAATAGTCGCTGAAGAACAAGCACCATTCAAATCACAGACTCTATAATGTACACTATCCACACCATTAAAATTGGGCTTGGGTGTATAAGTATAAGTGCCGTTTGGATTCATAATAATTGTACCATGAAGTGGACTATCGGTCACCACAAAACTATTTGGATTTAAATTGCCATCTACATCAAAAGCATTTAATAAAACACTGGCTGTCAAGGGTAAATCTTCTTGCAATGTAGGTGTCGAATTAGTTAAATTGGGGGCATCATTGATTGGAGATATATTAAAGATTAAAGTGGATGTCGTGCATAAATTGGTTGAATCACAAACTTTATAATGTACACTATCTACACCCGTGAAATTAGGTTTGGGCGTATAAACAAATGTACCGTTTGGATTCATAATAATAGTCCCATTTTTAGGCGAATCCGTTACCCCAAAACTATTCGGATTTAAATTGCCATCTACATCGGCTGCGTTGGGGGCAACATTGCCTGCTACGGGCGTATCTTCTTGAACTGATGGCGACATATTGCTCAGTGTTGGCGCATCATTAACGGCATTGACGGTTAAAATAATAGTCGCAGAGGCACAGGCTCCCGCCAAATCGCAGACCCGATAGTGGACGCTATCTTTACCACTAAAATTAGGGTTAGGCGTATAAGTGTAAGTGCCATTGGGATTCATTATAATAGTGCCATTGATGGGATTATCCAAAACCACAAAGCTATTTGGATTCAAATTACCATCTACATCATTCGCATTTGTTACTACGCTGGCAGTCAGAGGAATATCCTCTTGTACTGAGGGGGTGGCATTCGTGAGCGTCGGCGCATCATTAATGGGCAATACAGTAAAAATTAAAGTAGCTGTATCACATGCCCCACTCAAATCGCAGACCTTAAAGTGCACACTGTCCACGCCCGTGAAATTGAGTTTAGGTGTGTAGGTATAAGCACCATTGGGATTCATTGAGATAGTACCATGTAAAGGTGTATCCGTCAAAGCAAAACTATTATTATCTAAATTCAGATCTACATCGCTGGCATTCGGCACAACGTTTCCAGACAGCGGAATATCCTCTTGTACTGAGGGGGTGCTATTGGTTAATACAGGCGAATCGTTGACAGGATTGACAGTGAAAATTATGGTGGCAGTGGTGCAAGCCCCTATTAAATCGCATACTTTATAATGCACACTATCAATGCCGTTAAAATTAGGTTTGGGTGTATAAGTAAATGTGCCATTAGGGTTCATAACGATAGTGCCATTTTTAGGGCTATCCGTTACACCAAAACCATTGGGATTTAAATTATTATCCGCATCAGAAGCATTGGCAGCAACGCTGCCTGTGAGTGGAATATCCTCTTGTACTGAGGGGGTGGCATTGGTTAAAGTAGGCGGCTGATTAGGTCCAATCGTTTTAGTCGCAACAGCCGTACAGCCATTGCTATTGGTGACCGTAACGGTATAAGTGCCTGCAATATTGACGGATATAGCAGCCGTTTTATCCCCTCTACTCCAAGCATAAGTAGAACCGCCCGAAGCCGTTAAAGTAGCAAAACCACCTGAATTGACATTGCCTTCGCCTATTGTGGTGATGGTGGCTGTCGGTTTTGGATGGACGGTAACCGTTTTAGTAGCAGTAGAAATACACCCTGCCGCGTCGGTGATGGTGACGGTATAAATTCCTGTAGTACTTTTTGTAATTGATGCTGTACTTTCACCTGTATTCCAATTATAAATATCGCCATTTGTAGCCGTCAATATCACGCTATCCCCCGCACACAAAACTGTTGAGCCTACATTGATATTACCAATGCCATTAGGGAGCTTAAAAATGACAGTATTCGATTCAACCCTACAATTGGGTGTCGTTATTTTACCGATTTCAGCTAATAATAATTTAAATTTTCTACCATTAAATGTTGAGTCGGAAATAAATGAGTAATTAAGAGTCGTTGCACCCGAAATATTGCGCCACGTGCTACCATTATCTATGCTTTCCTGCCATTGATATACAGGCACTCTTATGTATCCTGCTGTAACATCTGATTTTAAAGTCACGATTTTTCCTTTACACGCGCTCCCTTCACCGGTGGTCGCATCGAATGAACCGCCCAGCATGGCAGAAACCACAGGCGGCCCACAATAAGCAAACTGAATATCGTCAATCGCTAAATCGTTGCCGTTCAATCCGCCTTTAGTATTGTTTCTTAAAACGACATAAAGATTGGGATTAAGGGGTGTATAAAAGGTAAAACCATATTGAACCCAATCACCATAGGGTACATTGGAAGTACCTTTGATAGCCAAAACTGAATCCGTAGCCACATCTCTAATTTCTAAGGTCACATTGGGTTTTTCAGGTTTATTAGAAATGCTTTTAATCCAAACTGAAAACTGGTATTTTAAATTTGAACACAAGCCACTCACAGGCAATCTAAAACATTCTTTAGGGGTATTGTCTGCATTGACCACCATTAATCGACCCGTAGCACCATTTCCACTGTGGTCGACGGTATTAGCTGCCCAACCACCCGCTTCTATTGCATTATTTGTCACGGCGTATTGACCATCAACTATTATTCCTAAGGGTGAATACACATGTGTTGTAGTCGCTCCTACAACAGCACTCGCTAAATTAGTCCTACTGCCTACGCCAAAAGTAATATTATAAGAATTAGGTGATAAAATACCTGTACACAAACCGGTTTCACAGTTGCTATTGTATGAAATTGATTGGCTATTAGAACCCGTACACCCATTAGAAGTCACTGTCACGCTATAAGTGCCAGCTTGTTTTTTCATAATTGAAGAAGTCGTCTCGCCTGTATTCCACGTATATCTAATACCACTCGCGGCAGTGATGGTTATGCTATCGCCTATACACAAGGTAGAAGGCACATTGGTAGTAATAACAGGTTTGTAAGAAGAACAGGGTGATACTATCACTTGAACACTACAATTATTGGTAGCATTAGGAGAAGAAACGGTCAAATTATAAGTGCCAACAGGAGTCAAGCCATTGAAACTAATCGGAATTTGGATACTTGTTTGATTCGCAGCAAGCGTTGTACTGGCTATTCCTCCTGAAAAACCATTAGCAGTTGTGACCACAATATTGGTTGTGCCACTTACAATATTGCCGATTTTTAAAGTGATAAAACCCGTTTGAGTCACACCACTTAAATAAAAAGACCCTGTAACAGTCGGCGAAGTGCAATCAAATGTAAAGCTCGTTAAAGCCCTTCTTTCTGCAAGAGAGTCTGGAGATAAATGGTCTTTATCGAATGAATGATTGGCAAAAAGTGAGGTGATTGACGATAAAAAGAAACAAATTGAAATGATGTTTTTATGTTTACTCCCCCTCCTGCCATGCTCTTCTCGTAGTGACAACCTTGCCTCGCGCATGGCATTCATATCCGAATATAGTAATGACATTTTGCCTGAAAAATGGAGAAAATAATGTCTAATAGTTAAATGCATTTTATATCTTATCTATTTTTAAACCCAGTTTAATAGTACAAATTTGTGTGATACTTATAATCTCAATAATGAGTAAAAAAGAAATACAAGTAAATATTAGAGACTTGCGATTCATTATCATTATTTCAAATATTATACCAATATTAGAAAAATATTTATATCAGTATTCTTAACAAGGGATTGAATCCATTTGTATGCATTATAATATTTTCAATCGCGCCATCAACTCACTTTTATTAGCCCGACTGATGGGGATAACACTTTTTTCAATCACCAAAGAGTTTTCTTCGATGTCTTTAATTTTATCCAAATTGACAATGAAAGAGCGGTGTATTTTCAAAAAGCGAGAATCATTGAGTTTTTCATCTATGCTTTTCAATGTGCCATGAATAATATATTGTGATTTTATCGTTTTCACGCGCACATAATCGCCCACGTTTTCGAAGAATTGAATATCATCACAAGGGACTCTGATAAAACGCCCGTCTTCCCGCACATAAATATCGCTGGTTTGGGTCTTATATATTTGACGTTTCTTAGCTGTATCAAAGGCTTTGGTGACAGCTTGCTCAAACCTCTGGGCAGTGATGGGTTTTTTAATAAAATCAATCGCTTGAAATTCAAAGGCATCGAAAGCATATTCTGTTTTTGAAGTGGTGAAAATGACCATGGGGAGTTCAATAAGCTGATTGAGCAATTCAATGCCACTTAATTCAGGCATTTCAATATCTAAAAACAGCAAATCAACAGCTTCTTTTTCTAAATAAGCCAAAGCATCAATGCCATTTTCAAATATGCCGATTAGTTGTAGCTGCTCGTTTTTTTCACATAACCTTTGAATGGATTTACGTGCCATGAGGTCATCATCAACGATTAGACATTTGAGTGTCATCTTTTTGTAGTTTTCTCTCTTTCTTTTAATTTAAAAAGAAAGACATTTTTTCAAAATCGGTTTTTACAATATCAACAGCTTCAGGTAAAATGGCATCAAGTTGTTTGAAGAGTGCCTTGAGTTTTAAGTTTTCAGGCTCATTTTTAGCCAATGTTTCAATGTCGAAAATGAGGGTTTCAATATCAGTCAAGCCAACCATACTGAAAGTAGGCTTTACTTTATGCGCTAATCGACCAAGCATTTTCCAATCCGATGCTTCCCAATACTCTTTTAATTTGGGCAAATCAGGCACAATGACCTTCAAAAAAGTTTTAAACATTTCAGACGCATAACTATAATCATCGCCATACAAAGAGGTAATCATATCGGCATCTAAGCGCGGATTAAAAGCAAAATTAGTTGCTAATACTGAGGGGGGTATGGTTGTCACTGCGAGCGGAACGTGGCAGGAGCGAATGTCAAAATTTTCAGCAATAAAAGGTTGCTGCATTGTATCAGTATTACTTAAAAACAATGATAGTTTTTCAAGTAATTGCGTCGGATTAAATGGTTTTGAGACATAATCATTCATGCCGATTGTAAAAGCTTTATCCTTTTGAGTCAACATAGCCGAGGCTGTCAGCGCAATGATGGGCGTTTGTTGATTCAAATTTGCTTTATTACGGATATTGATAGTGGCTTCATAGCCATCCATCTCCGGCATTTGAATATCCATCAAAATCAAATCGAATAGCTCATTTTGAGCCATTTCTACCCCTTCACGCCCATTGTGAGCCATTTTGAAATCAATTTTCCATTTCTCAAATAGGGTACTGATATAGCGACTGTTCATGTAATTATCTTCTACAATCAGCACTTTTTTATGCGCCACATCAAAATCCAAGTTTCGTAGCAATGGTTGTTCTTGAAGTTGGGATTTAATACCTGAATCTTTATAAGGGATTCTAAATGTGAATGTAGTGCCTTTTTGAAGTATACTTTTCACTGATATAGACCCTCGTTGCAGCTCCACTAATTGCTTCACGATTGCCAAACCCAAGCCTGTGCCACCAAATTTTCGCTTGATATCGCCATCCACTTGTCGGAAAGATTGAAATATCAAACCCTGCTTATCTTTCGGAATACCAATGCCTGTATCCGCTATTCTAAACTCTAACCACAAGGCGTTTTTTTGACGTTTTTGAATTTTCACCGACACGGTAATAGTGCCTTTTGAAGTAAATTTTTCAGCATTGCCTATCAGATTGCTGAGAATTTGATTCAAAAGCAAATCATCGCCAATCACTAAATTCTCTAAATTTGAGTCAATATCTACTGAAATACTGAGGGGTCGATCTTCAAGCCTGAGTTGCGCCGATTTGACCAATGAGCGTACTAATCCTACCACATCAAATGTTTTTTGTTGCACTTCTACCTTGCCTGCTCGCACTTTTGAAAGGTCTAAAACATCCGAAATCAAGGCTTGCAACATTTCCGCTGAGTTTTTCAAAATTGATAAAAACTCTTTTTGCTGCTCTGTTGGTTGAGTATCGTACAACAAATGCGACATGCCGATAATGGCGTTCAAAGGCGTCCGAATTTCATGGCTCATATTTGCCAAAAACTGTTTCTCTGCTTC
>JAYUUR010000348.1:0-11491 GCA_043754475.1 Saprospiraceae bacterium
TTATTTAAAAGGGCTAAAGCAACTCAATCTAAATATAAAATAAATTCATCATAAATTGACAATATTTAATTTTATCCTAATTTAACAAAGTCAAGGTAAACATCCAACTAAGATAATTCATATAATCATTATTTCAAAGAACTTGTGCGTAGTCGACACGATTTAAAATCTTCCTAAGATTGTACGCTTCCCCGCCCCGATTTTGTCACGCACTCAAATCACATCACCAAAATACACCCCCTCAGTACAAAGCTCATAAAATAGATTAAAACATTATTCACGGAAAAAATACATCTTTCACGACTTGTGTATAATGTACGCGAAAAAAATACATCTTTCACGACTCGTATATAGCGTATGCGAAAAAAATATAGCTTTCACGACTCGTATGTAGCGTACGCAAGAAAATTATAGCTTTCACACTGTGTAAAACAAAAAAAGAGATTATTTTTTTGATTATTTTTTGAATAAACAATAGCCTGAAAAATAACTGATAATCAATGAGTTATAGATGTATAAAATAAATGATTGAGAGAAGGTCGGGCATTTTGACTGCAAGAATGGCATATTATTAGAATAAGATGTAGTCATTCTAATTGTTATTTATTTACGCATAAAAATTTAAAAAATGTTGAAAAAGAAAGCCAATTATCCTAATTTCAAAAAAATGGAGGAACGCCTAACGGGTTTGAAATCTATTGACGCTGCATTAGAACTTCACAACGGTATCAAAGTAGCGGATGGTGAAGCATTAAAAACCAATTTCAAAAAAGTGGAAGAGGAACTCAACATTATGTTGTCTCATCTGGAAGCCAAGCGTGCTGAACTGAAAGTGATTGAAAAACAACTGAATCACTTTAGCAAAACAGCCTTTATCGGTGTTAAAAGTCAGTTTGGCGACGATTCGACGGAGTACGCTAAAGTAGGGGGCAAGCGGTTGAGCGAACGCCAAAAACCACAACGGAAGCCCAAAGCATCAGCGCAAGCAAAAGCAAAACAGACGGCGACAGCGTGATTGGTTTAGGAGATTGGGATATTGTGATATTAGGATATTTAGTTACTGCTTGAATGTGGAATAATATCCTAATATCCTAATATCCTAATATCACAATACCTCAATACCTTTACCTAAACCGCCTTCTCACCAATTTGATAAACGTCTTCGCTTGTTTTTTTCTATCCTCATTCGCTGCCCAATTATATTTTGTTGCCAATGAAAGCAGGAAGCCTTTGGCACTTTCGAAACCACTCATATTGTTCAAATCCTTGATGACCTCATCCGCTACGGCTTTATTACCGCCAAAAAGCTCATTTTGAGTCAACAAACGATCGTTGAAGCCGAATGCTTTGGTCAAATCTGCAATAGGCGTATTCGCTAATTTATCAGATAATTCTTTACCGGCAATGTCCTCGAATAAGGCTTCAATCTCGTGCGGTACATGCGGGGTGTATTGCGGTGTGTATGCTGCGGGCGTTGGTCTCGGTTGCTCTACGGGCGGCGGTGGTGTATAACGTGGCGTTTCCACTACTTTAGGGGCTTCGTAAACTGGCTTGGGTGCTTCATACACTGGCTTAGGCTCTTCGTAAATGGGCTTAGGCTCTTCTACTATTATTTGTTGTTGAATAGGCGGCGATGGCGGCGGTGTTGCTCTCGGTGTTTCCACTTTTGGTGCCTGTTGAGTGGCTTTATTTGCCGTTGATACTGAGGGGGTAAGCTGTGCATCAATCACTGCTTCGTACAGTTGCCGCACATAACTTTTCATGAGATCGCGCTCAATAGGTGAAATATTATTCTCATCCGTGCTCAATGTTTTATAGAGCGTAATAATCTTTTCAAGGAGTATTTTCGTTTGTGGTAAATTCATAATTGGACTGATAGCTAATTTTAAATTTAAAAAAGAGCCTAAAATTAATCTTTAAATTACTTTTGCAATGCATTTAAATAGATGAATGTTAAAATTTAATTCAACTATGTTTCTCGAACCACATTTTAAAGGTCAACGCAGCGGCTGGATAGAGGTTATCTGCGGCTCCATGTTTTCAGGCAAAACTGAAGAGCTTATCCGCCGACTTAAACGGGCGAAATTTGCTAACCAAAGAGTAGAGATTTATAAACCCAAAATAGATACACGCTACGATGACCTCAACGTAGTTTCACACGACGCCAATTCTATTTTAGCAACGCCTATTGATGATTCATACAAATTGTTGGAAAATGTCATGGCTCGACATGAAGTGGTCACTGAGAGCGGAGTTCGGCAGGAGGGTGTAGATGTTGTCGGTATTGATGAAGCCCAATTTTTTGATAAAAACTTGACAGAGGTTTGTCAGAAATTGGCATTAAAAGGTATCAGAGTGGTGGTAGCGGGATTAGATATGGATTATCGAGGTGAGCCATTTGGTCCTGTCCCTCAATTGTTAGCTGTGGCTGAATATATCACTAAAGTACACGCTATTTGTTCGCATTGCGGCAATTTGGCGACGCATTCCTACAGAAAAGTGGCGAATAATGAGCAAGTGATGCTTGGCGAAAAAGATACTTACGAACCTCGTTGCCGGACGTGTTATGCGATGGGCAATATTTTGGATTTGCATTGATTTTTTCAGACAATAGATATTTAGATGTTAGACAATAGATGTGGAAATGTAAAACTTGTCTAATATCTATTGTCTATTAGTCTAACATCTGAAAAAAGAAACGGCTATACTGAGAGCATTCAGTACAGCCGTTCTCCTTTCACTTGGATTTTTTTTCACCCCACAATACTATTATCTTTTGCATAGCTCTGCGCATACATAAGCGCACCGCCAGCCAATCCGAGGTCTTTAAGCAAGTTGCCAATAGCGGTCTCATAAAGACCTAACCCCGGTGCGTGAATTAAAAATACGTATAAAAGCAACATCAAAGCACAAAGCATAGCTGCTAACTTGTCCCATCTGCCGATAAGTACACTGGCGACAAAAGCTAACTCTGCGGCGCCCGTCAAATAGACCCAAAAAGAACCGCCTGCAAGCGGCACCATCCCCATCATTTGCTCCGCATTGATAAAATGAATAACGCCGAATGCTGCGAATGGGATAATAAAAAGCCATTTACCAAGACTATTAATACTGTTTAACATAGTTTGATGATTTGGTGTGAATAAAAATTGGTTTACATTTGTTAGCGTTTATTTAATATTACACTAAGTTATGATTTTTATTTCAATAAAACACAATTATTTTGTTTTTTATCAATAATAGTAATAATAATTTAGATTATTGTTAAAATTCAAAACTATATTTTAAATATAATAAAATTCTCAAATTTGCGAATGACTAAAGGCAAAATTTACCTTATTCCCACACCCCTTGGTGAGGATGTGTTGCACACGATTCCTCCCTATGTGACGGATGTGATTCATGCGCTCGATACTTTTATTGTAGAGCGAGCGAAGACGGCGCGGCATTTTATCAAAGCTACTCAACCCCCTTACCCCCTCAGTAATGTGACCGTTTTTGAGATAGACAATGCTACACAAAGCATTGATTATCAAGACATTATGCCGATTTTAGAATCAGGTAAAAGTATTGGCTTGATGTCAGAAGCGGGTTGCCCGGGGGTGGCTGATCCGGGGGCGAATATCGTTGCATGGGCGCACATGCAAAGCATTGAAGTCGTGCCTTTGGTGGGTCCCTCTTCTATTTTATTGGCATTGATGGCTTCGGGTATGAATGGTCAATCGTTCTGTTTTCAAGGCTATTTGTCAGCCAAACGGGAGGAATTGAGCAAAGACCTCAAACGGATAGAAGAGTTGGCTCGAAAGCACCGCCAAACGCAAATTTTTATCGAAACGCCTTATCGAAATAAGCAAATGATTGAAACGGCTCTCTCGTCTCTATCACCAACGACTAAATTTTGTATCGCTGCCGATATTAGCCTACCCCCTCAGTATATCGTCACCAAAACGATTGCTGAATGGCGTAAAACAACTATACCTGATTTGCATAAAAAAGCCGCTATATTCTTAATCGGCTAACATTAGGCATCTAATATCTAAATATCTCCCGAAGGGATGCCCTTGGCATAATATCTAAATATCTATACTTACGGCATACAATTTGTTTAATAATAAAATATTAATGTGTTTTTATGATACATTTTTTTAAATAGCTGTCACTTTTACTCAATTGAAAAGCGACTGTTCTCTCAAGAGGCAGCCGCTTTTTTGTTTTATGCAAGTTTAACTACTTAGTTTTGTGATATATTTGTGAGATAAATCAGGCAATTTTGAATCATGGAAAAAATATTAATTGTAGAAGATGATAATAATATCGCCGAATTAGTCGCCATTAATTTACGCGATGCAGGCTGCGAAGTAACTATCGAAAATGATGGTTTGGCAGGGCATGACCGCGCTTTGAAAGATAATTTCAACCTGCTCATTTTAGATATTAATTTGCCTAAAATGACGGGTTTAGACATTTGTAAAAACGTGCGTAAACATCGTCGCTACGTGCCTATCATGATGATGACCGCCAAGAGTGATGAGAACGACATCGTGATGGGTTTAGAAGTCGGTGCCGACGATTACATCACTAAACCATTCAGCGTGAAGGAATTAGTAGCGCGTGTGAAAGCTGTTTTACGCCGCACCCATGCGGCTAATGGAGAATTGCAAAAGAGTGGCAAGGTGTTTAATTTCCCTGAATTGACCATTGATACTGAAAATAGGACGGTGATACTGAGGGGGGAGCGCGTGGATTTGACGCCCAAAGAATATGATTTGCTTTATACGCTCGCTAAAAAACCCGGGCGCAGTTACTCACGTCAACAACTGTTGGATACCGTTTGGGGCTATGAATTTGAAGGTTTGGAACACACCGTCAATTCTCACATCAATCGCTTGCGCATGAAAATTGAACTTGACATTCAAAATCCGATGTTTATACTGACGACTTGGGGTGTGGGGTATCGGTTCAATGATGATATTTGATTTCATTTTAAATTAAAATTGCCATATAAAAATTGTCAAATTTTCAATTTAATAGAAAAAAAATCTATTTTTAGGCAAAATTTAAAAGTGAATTAAAAATATTTATCTAACCAATCAAACTTCAGAAATGGCAGAATCAACACCAGCAACGGTCGTTAAATCAAACAAAATGCCTGCAGCTATTCCCTACATTATCGGGAACGAAGCAGCAGAACGATTCAATTATTATGGCTTAAGGGCTATCTTAACCACTTTTATGGTGGCTCAATTTTATAATCCGACAGGTAGCACCGACCCCGCAGTCGTGCAAGCTGCGGAGGCTACGGCGAATGCTAAAACCCACGATTTTGTCGCCATGAGTTATTTGTTGCCCATGTTTGGGGGTATGGTTTCCGACTGGTTTTGGGGCAAATACAAGACAATATTATATTTATCTATCGTATATGTCATAGGCAACGTTGCGTTAGCAGTATCGGTTAACAGCGAAATGATATTCACCTCTGCTTTGATGCTCATTGCTCTGGGAGCAGGCGGTATTAAGCCATGCGTATCAGCCAATGTCGGCGACCAGTTCGATGAATCCAATCAACACCTTATCACTAAAGCATTCTCTGCATTTTATGCTTCCATTAACGCAGGGTCGTTGCTTTCTATCTTGATGATACCTTATTTGAAAGCCAAATATGGACCCGCCGTTGCTTTTGGCGTACCAGCCGTTGCTATGATTATTGCCACGCTGTTTTTTTATGCAGGTAGAAATAAATACGTGAAAGTGCCGCCCAAAGGCGATAGCAACAAATTAGTGATACTTTTATCGGCATTCGGTACTTTAGTAGCGAGCTATTTGATATTTGATAAATTCAGCCACAGCATTTTTGGACCTAATTTTCAAGGTGGAACGGGTCCAATTATTGGGGCATGGGGCTTGATGATTTTGGTTGTAGCCTTTATATTTAAAAAACAATGGTTTGCGAAGCCTGGTAATTTTGTAGGCATTAACCTTTATGCGCTGACAAACGGTGGTTTTGCTAATGCCGCTAAGGAATACGGCGTAGAAACAATTGAAGGCATTAAATCCGTTTGGCGGATATTTTCCGTTTTTGCTTTCGTTCCTTTCTTTTGGGCATTATGGGATCAAAGCCAATCTGAATGGGTGGTGCAAGCCAGTAAAATGGACTTGAATTTCTTAGGTATTAAATGGCAAGCAGAGCAGATTTCGTTTGTGAATGCCGGATTTATTTTAGCATTTATTCCGTTTTTCAATTTCATAGTTTTTCCAGGTCTTGAAAAAATGGGTATTAAAGTAACACCTCTTAGAAAAATAGGTGCCGGTTTTGTCATCACAGCCTTATCGTTTGTTGTTATCGCTCTCATTCAGGAACGCATTGATGTAGGCGAAACACCAAATATTGCTTGGCAAATTTTAGCGTTTGTGGTTTTGACAGCAGGGGAGGTTTTAATTTCAATCACTTGCTTAGAATATGCTTACACCCAAGCGCCCCCTTCTATGAAATCAACCATAATGGGCAGTTATTTATTGACTGTTACACTTGGGAATGTTGTTGTTTCAATCATTCAAAATAATATAAAAGGCGGGGGTTTCTTTGCACAATTTCACGGTGCTGGTTTCTTTTGGCTCTTCACAGGAATCTGTGCGGTCACAGCCGTTTTGTTCATGATTATTTCTCCGCGCATAAAAGAGAAAAGCTATATTGGTGGTACGAATGTTTAAATAACTCGCTTTACACGTTAGGGGAAACATTTGTATTCCCCTAACGTTTATTATAACAAATATTCCAAAGCATTTTTAATTCTAAACCGCATCTAACATGAACGTAACAAAACGCTTGTCGTCACTCTTATGCCTTGTTTTCTCTATTTCACACCTCCTTTCCGCTCAAAATGCTCCTAAAATCACTTGGGGTGAATTTAAAGTTGAAGAGCTTCAAATGAAAAATTGGGCTTCTGATACCTCTGCGCCTGCCGCCGTTTTAGGTGAAATGGGAACAATCAATATGGGCGAAATAGAGGGTTATTATGGTTTTTATTTGAATGTACATCGCCGAATAAAAATCTTTAAAAAAGAAGCCTTTCATTATGCCAATCAAACCATTCAAGTTATAACAAAAGACAATCGCCAATTTGTAAAAGAAATTCAAGCTCAAACGATTGCTCCCAATGGCATGAAATATCTCGTCGATAAAAAATCCATTGTCTATGAGAAATTGAATAAAGATGTAACCATCATCAAGTTCACTTTTCCGAATGTTACTGAGGGGTGTATCTTGGAATATAAATATGAGCGACAAAATAAAGGTGGTCTGTTTGAGCTTCAAGATTGGTATTTCCAAGAGGCTATTCCCGTTCGGTTCAGTGTTTTGAATTTAGATTTGATGTCCAAATATGAATATGCCTATTTATTTCAAGGTGAAAAAAACTTAAAATCCACTAAACCCATTTACGATAAAGATAACAATCGGATGGCTACCAGTTTTTATGTTGAAAATCAGCCAGCATTGAAAAATGAAGGTTTTGTTACCAGTATTAAAAACCATTTAACATATATGCGTTTTCAATTAGCCAAAGTTTATAAAGGAGGGGGTATTATTGAAGAGGTTGTGTCTTCTTGGGATAAAACAGCCAATGATTTGCTTTCTGGAGATCAGATTGGCAGAAAATATCTAAAAAAAGCCAATTATAAAAAAGTAGCGGAAGCTGCTAAAACTGCCTACAATGCCTCCGATTCAAGCAGAGTCATCATACAAAAACTCTACGATTGGGTCAATAAAAATATAGAATGGAATAAATACTATAATATTTGGTCAGCAGATTCGCCCGATGATACTTGGGAAAAACGCAAAGGCAATAGGGGGGACATCAATTTTCTTTTACTGGCTTTGTTGAGAGATGCCGGAATAGAAGCCAACCCGATATTAGTCAGCACCCGCGAGCATGGAGTACATTATATCAATTATCCGATTCTCGACCAATTTGACCATGCTTTGGTGTATGCGGAGTTGCCTAATAATCAAACTATGTTGTTAGATGCAGGAGAACCCAATTTGCCCATTGGCTTGCCTTCCGAACAAGCCCTTAACAGTCAGGGCTGGCTGATGAAGAAAAAAGGGCAACGGTGGTTGGATATTAAACCACCCGTTAGCTCGCAAACGGTTTTAGCTTTATTAAATATTACTGAAGATGGTAGTTTTAAAGGGTCTCTCAATTCGTTGTATAAAGGCTATTTGGCTTCCGAACAAAGAGACATATTTAAAAGTGATACGACAGGTAAAAACAAGACTATTTACTTGAAAACGAAGAACCCTGATTGGCAAATCCAACAATTAACATGCAGTAATCTTGACAAAGCCAACGAAGCACTGAAGGAGTCCATTACTTTACAAATTGCGAATGCTGTGCAAGTCAACGAAGATTTGATGTATGTGAAACCCACCTTAAAATCGGGTTGGGAAACCAATCCATTCAAAATGGAAGACCGCACTTATCCTGTTGAAATGCCTTATCCAACCAATTATCAATATATTTTGACGCTGACTATTCCCGACGGCTATAAAGTAGAAGATTTGCCTAAAAATCTCAACCTCAGTTTGCCGCCAGACGATGCCCGTTTCATTTATCAAATATCAAGTGATGAAAAAACAATTCGATTGACCGTGCGCATACAAATCAACCAGACTGTTTATGCTGCGGAGAGTTATAAATTTTTGAAAACTTTTTTCGCTCAAATATCAACTAAGTTGGAGGATATGATTGTTTTGAAAAAGATAGCAAAATGAGTATTAAAACCATATTTTACTGAGGGGGTGTCTTGAATAAAAATATTTCACTTAAAATTACCCTGCCCAATTCTCCCTATCCAAACTCCTGAATTGAATCGCCTCAGCCAAATGCTCCATTTTTATATCAGCACTATCCGCTAAATCAGCAGACGTTCGTGCTACTTTCAAAATACGGTCGTAGGCACGGGCGGACAGTTGTAGGCGATTCATAGCGGTTTTTAATATCGTCATGCCTTCCGAAGTGAGTTTACATACCTCACGCACTAAGCGACTGGGCATCTGAGCATTGCAGTAAACACCTTTGACATCTTTAAATCGCTCCTCTTGAATATCCCTCGCCCGGACGACTCGGGCGGCTATGTCCTTGCTCTGTTCAGTAGAGGGGTTATAATTGGTCAATTCCTCTAAATTAACAGGCACAACTTCTACGTGCAAGTCAATTCTATCGAGCAAAGGACCTGAAATGCGATTCAAATACCGCTTCACAATACCCGGTCCGCAGACGCATTCTTTTTCAGGATGGTTATAATAGCCGCAAGGGCAAGGGTTCATAGAAGCGATGAGCATAAAACTGGCGGGGTATTCCGTCGAAATTTTTGCTCTCGAAATGGTCACGCGCCGTTCTTCCATCGGTTGCCGCATCACTTCAAGGACGGTGCGTTTAAATTCAGGCAATTCATCTAAAAATAAGACACCATTATGCGCTAAAGAAATTTCTCCTGGCATTGGAATAGAGCCGCCACCTACGAGTGCCACATCGCTAATCGTATGGTGCGGCGCTCGAAATGGGCGATTGGCTACCAATGAAGTTTCAGGTGGTAAAATACCTGCAACCGAGTGGATTTTAGTGGTTTCAAGGGCTTCATGAAGGTTGAGAGGTGGTAATATCGTCGGCAGCCGCCTTGCCAACATCGTTTTACCCGCCCCGGGCGGACCTATTAAGATGGCATTATGACCACCTGCTGCCGCTATTTCGAGTGCGCGTTTGATATTCTCCTGACCTCTAACGTCTGAAAAATCGACGTCAAAAAAATGGTTTTGATTTAAAAATTCATCTCTGGTATTCACAACCGTTTGTTCTAAAACACGGTCGCCGTTGAAAAATTCGTATGCCTCCCGAATATGGTCAATGCCATATACTTCGAGGTCGTTGACAATAGCAGCTTCGCGGGCATTTTGCTTAGGTAATATGACACCCTTGAATTTTTCCTTACGCGCTTGAATGGCTATGGGTAATGCACCTTTTATGGGTCGTACACTGCCATCAAGCGAGAGCTCGCCCATAATGATGTATTTATCAAGGTCACCAGAGGGCATTTGGTTGTCGCCGCCCAATATGCCAAGCGCGATGGGCAGGTCAAATGCAGAGCCTTCCTTCCGAATATCGGCAGGGGCAAGATTGACCACAATGCGTAGGCGTGGCATTTCTAAACGGCTATTTTTCAAGGCGGCTTCTATGCGTTGCCACCCTTCTCTGACGGCACTATCGGGCAACCCGACCATGAAATAAAAGTTTTTGGAATCGGCTGGCGGCGTACCGCCCACACTGACTTCTACAGTAATGGTTTGGGATTCGATGCCTTGAACGGCTCCGGCGTAGGTTTTGACAAGCATAATTTTCTCTGGTATGTTTTATAGATAATAGCTTTTGTGACCCCCTCAGTATTTGAAGATTAAAGGGTAAATTTCATTTATTGGTATTAAAAATTTTTATAAAAAATTCATAATCAATATTTTATAAAGATGGCTTTTTAATAAGTTTTATATTGAACTAAATATAGTCAACATTTTGTTTATTTCACTATTAATTTGATTTTTAATGAAAATACTTGAAAAATAGCTTTTTAAAATTGGAGGATGAGTTCATTAGTTTTCGTTTTCCCCCTAACCCCCGAAGGGGGAATCCTTTGGAAGTATTGTAAATTTTAGCTTTCATTTTTCAATTATTCCTAAGCGGTTCCCCCTTCGGGGGTTAGGGGGAAAACGATAAATTTTAGCGCATTTTTTTTAAATACTTGAAAAACAGCCTTTATACTGAGGGGGTGCTTAAAACGAAAAAACGGAAAGCATCAGAGCGATACTTTCCGTTTTTTAAATTCTAAACTATTATTTTTTAATCCGGTTCAAAACCTAAGATAATACCGAACCGACCATAATCCGTCCATTTTTTAGAAGTCGCTTTCAGATTGGGTTTATCGAAGCCGATACCGTAGTCAAATCCAAGCGTGCCAAACATCGGTAAGAACACCCTCAAACCCATACCTGCCGAACGACGCAAATCGAACGGACGGAAATCTTTTAAAGACGACCAGACATTACCGCCTTGAACGAACGCATGAGCATAAATGGTAGATGAAGGATTCAATGAAATCGGGTAGCGCAACTCTACTGTATATTTTGCGAATGTAGTACCACCACCACCGAGTTGACTGCTACTACCAGATTGGTTAGCTGGTAAATCTTCAGTATCGTAGCCACGTAAAGCCAGAAGCTCGTTACCTGTTAGACCAATTTGGCGATTGGCTAAACCGTCACCACCGACCACAAAACGCTCGAAGGGTGCATAGCCCACATATTTATTGTAGTAGCCAATAGTACCCATTTTGGCATCTGTTTTCAAGACCAATTTACCCGCAATAGGCGTGTACCATTCAGCATTGAAACGCCATTTATAGTATTCAACCCATTTGAATTTCACTTCTTCAGGTTCATCTTTAT
>JAYUUR010000349.1:0-11479 GCA_043754475.1 Saprospiraceae bacterium
ATTTCATTGTTTTTAATTTCCAATGTATTTCTTTCATAAACGGTAATGATGCGGGTATAAAGCGCAATGTTTTCTGCTGAAAGCGTCACGGTAGCCCCACGTGCAGGTATGACAATCGGTCCAAAATTATCCACTGTCCATTTATAATGAGCGGTGTCTTGAGGGAAAATATCGGGACGCATTTCATTATTGGGTATCAAATCTACCTCTATATTGAGGGCTTTAAGTTTTTCTACTTGAACAGCATTTAAAGCCACTACAATTCCTCCACTAACCTTCTGAGCTTCGTTAACATTGACCTCCAATTCGACTAATTTATCAACATTCACATTCCCCTTAATGATATACATGAATTGCATTTTCTCAGGTTTTGCTTCTGCTTGGTCGTTGATATATATTTGACGGTCGCGCACCTCTAATTTATCGCCAGGGATACCCACACACCGCTTGATATAATGGTCTTTTTTATCAACGGGACGCGTCACTAACATATCGTCTTTAAATGGATAAGGAATATCATTGCCTATTAATTGATTAGGCGACATACGTCGAATTTGATTAATATTCCAAGAGCGCGAAGGCGTGATATAAACGCTATCGCCATCGGGCCAGTTGAAAACAAAAGGCTCATTGCGCTTCACACTTTCAATAGCAGGTAAACGGTAATAGCTCAAACTGGGTTCTCTCAAATAAGATTCAGTATTGAGAACAGGTATTTGATTATGTAAAAGTGGAATTTGAAGCACTGTCATAGGCGTTCTGATGCCATAATGCGCCTTACTCACAAACAAATAATCACCCACAAGGAGCGAGCCTTCCATTGAAGAAGTCGGAATTACATACGCTTCAATCAAAAACATGCGGATAAAAGCGGCTGCAAAAACAGCAAAAACAATGGCTTCTGTCCACTCCCGCAATGAGCCTTTTTTGTAAGGGCTGTTAGCGAGGCGTTTGAGGGCAAATTGGTCTTTTTTATTAATCGCTTCGTGGAGTTCTTTGTGATAAGCGACTTCTTTAGGGACTATTTGTCCTTCATATTTAGAGGTATCGTTGCCTATTTTATTCAAGATAAATGGTGAAAAAACAACTGCCCAAAAGCTGTCCATGAATTTAAACTTGCCAAATGCCCGAACCAAATCCACTTTCATGCCTGCGTAAATAAAAATATTGACGATTGGAATTAACATCAAAGCAGCATGCCAGGTAGGTTGACCGATGAGTTTACAAATCTCTACAAAGTTTAGACCCGGCACGAGGGCTTTCCACCCTTCAACACCGGCTTTTTCGAAGACTTTTTTGAGCGTGATGCTCATAAGGATGTATATAACGAGTAAAATAATGAAAATAATCACTGTTAATGGATTTTGATTTTGAATATTAAGTTTTAACTTTATTTAAAATTTTTCAACGAAATGACCGCAAATATAAATTAAATTATGGGTTTTAATTTTTAAACCATGGTGCAAAAATGTAGTATAGAAATTACATGCAGTTAAAATCTTCGACGTTGACGGAATTTAGCTCGACAGATTTTTGAAAATTTAACAATTTTGCAAGGGAGTGAGAAGAAAATAATGATTGGGTAAGCTCCAAATACTGAGGGGGTAAATTGGGTGCTTTATTGTTGTAATTTTTATTAATAAAAATTTATGTTGACTTATTACTCATATGATACCGTATTCTAAATTGTTTGACACATTCAGTATGATTCACATCTAATCTATTGCTCATTTGATAAAAAAAATAATATCTTTGTCATTCGTTTTCATATAGTTGCATGGTTTTTGCTATCATGTATTTAGAGAAATTTTTATGCAACAATTATCTAACATGACTCGTATAATAACACTTATTTTTCCACCTAAGTTAGCCTTTAACCGAAATCGCATCACCTAACCGCTCTCAAATATTATTTAAATGAAACAAAGTATCTCAGCACGAATTCTAATTGTTGACGACGAAGCCGTTATCCGTCGCACTTTCAAATCAGTTCTTGAAATGGAGCCTTACGAAGTGGATGAAGCGGTGGATGGCTATGATTGCCTCGTTAAAGTAAAACAAAAAAAATATGATGTCATTTTTATGGACATCAAAATGCCACGCATCGATGGTTTAGAAGTTTTAGATCAACTCCAAACGCTAAGTCCGGATTCGTCAGTGGTGATGATTTCAGGTCACGGCAATATCGAAACGGCAGTAGAATCAGTGAAAAAAGGCGCATTTGATTATCTGGCTAAACCGCTTGACCTCAACCGCATTCACATCACTATTCGCAACGCTTTGGACCGCTCGACCCTCGTGACTGAGACGAAGGTATTGCGTCGCCGCGTAGGTCAATCAAAGGTGCAAGAGATTATTGGTGATTCGGATGCTATTCAAAAGGTGAAAGAGAAAATTGACATGGCGGCGCCTGTAGATGGTGCGCGTGTCTTGATTATGGGACCCAACGGAACAGGTAAAGAATTGGTGGCACGCTGGATTCACGAAAAAAGTCCACGTCGTGATGGATTATTTGTAGAGGTCAATTGTGCTGCTATTCCTTCTGAATTGATTGAAAGCATTATGTTTGGTCATATAAAAGGCTCATTTACAGGGGCTATCAAAGACCAAATCGGCAAATTTGAACAAGCCAACGGCGGTACTTTGTTCCTCGATGAAATAGGTGATATGAGTCTTGAAGCGCAAGCCAAAATACTGAGGGCTTTGCAAGAGCGCAAGATTACGAGAGTGGGTGGTGAAAAAGATATTAACGTAGATGTTCGGATTATAGCAGCGACTAATAAAAACCTACGAGAGGAAATTGCCAGAGGTAGATTCCGCGAAGATTTGTACAATCGCTTGGAAGTGATTGATATTTATGTGCCGTCTTTGAATGAGCGAAAAGAGGATATTCCATTATTGGTGGAGCAATTTTCAAAAATTATCTGCGAGGAATATGGTATTGCCGATAAAAAATTCACAATTGATGCCATCATCGGGCTTCAAAATATTGATTGGACGGGTAATATTCGTCAATTGCGCAATGTCGTAGAGCGGCTTATTATTTTCAGCAGAGATAAACCTGAGATTACGGATTCCGACATCATGGAGCACGTGACAGCTCGCCGAGGCAGAAATCCTCACGAGGAACTTTTCAACCGTTTTGATACAATGGAAGAAATGCTCCGTTTTATGGCTGCCGAGTTTATGAAATTTAAAGGAAAACCGGCTTAATTAATGATGAGTTATGAATGATAAATGATGAATAGTAACACGGATTTTAGTCCGCTTCATTCATAAATAAAATAAAAAAGTGAACAATAGGGATTGACCTGATTGTTCACTTTTTTTATGATTATACATTACCCCTCAGTATTCCATTTCATCATTTATCATCATTCATAACTCATCATTAAATTAATAAACCGCTTCAATAATCCGCCGAATGGTGGCTGAATCGCCCATTGTATAGTAATGTAAACAAGGAACGCCCGCCGCTTTGAGCTCTTTGGATTGTGCGATGCACCATTCAATGCCAACTTCTTTCACTGCTTCATCCGTCTCTGCTTTTTGGATTTCTCTAAGCAAATCATCAGGTAAATTGATAAAAAAGACGCGGGGAATAGCAGTTAACTGAGCCTTCTTCGTAATCGGTTTCAAACCCGGTACGATAGGGACATTGATGCCCATTTTACGACATTCTTCTACATATTTGATATAGTGTTTATTATCAAAAAACATTTGTGTCACGATATATTGTCCTCCTGCATCAATTTTTGCTTTGGTATAAGCCAAATCGGTTGCCAAGCTCGGCGATTCAAAATGCTTTTCAGGATAACCAGCTATGCCGATGCAAAAATCCGTTTTCAAACCGTTTGAAATGTTTGGATCGAGATAGGTGCCGTTGTTCATATCATTCACCTGCTTAGCAAGATCAACGGCATAGGCATGACCTTCAGGATGCGGGTTGAATTTGTCTTCAAACTTTGCGGCATCCCCCCTCAGTACAAGGACGTTATTGACGTTCAAAAAATTCAAATCTATCAAGGCATTCTCCGTTTCCTCTTTCGAGAAACCGCCGCAAATCAGATGCGGCACGGCATCGACGCCATAGCGGTGCATAATAGCAGCGCAAATGCCGACTGTACCGGGGCGTTTGCGGATGGCTGTTTTTTCATAATATCCGCTGGGTCTTTTGCGATAAATAAACTCTTCACGGTGGTAAGTGACGTCAATAAAAGGCGGTTTAAACTCCATCAAAGGATCGAGTGTATTAAAAATGGCTTGCATTGATCCACCTTTAAGGGGCGGTAATACTTCAAATGAAATCAAGGTTTTATCATTTGCTGCCTCAAAGTAGTCGGTAACTTTCATATATAATTGTCTGATAAATTAATTTTTCAAAATTTCAATAGACTAATCTAATATCTAATATCTAATATCTAATATCTAATATCTAAATATCGCAGGGCGAAATTACTGAAACTCTCTCATTTAACCGATGAATAAATTTTAATTTAAAATCAATCAAAATAATTCAATAAAACTATAAATAAACCCTCTAAGCTATTGTCACACGCTTTCGGTAGTATTAAGTTTATTTTTATTTACAATAAAAATAAACTTTTAATTATAAAACAGGCTCAAAATGTAAATTTTAGAGATTTTATAAAGAAATATAGTCTTAGTTTATTTAAATAATTGATTTACCAAATTAAGATTTTGTGAAATATTGGGATGGTTTTTCAATTTAAGGTCGTCACAAATCAATCATTAAAGTATTCATTTTAGATTTCTTAGGCACTTACATTGCCTCATAATCAAAAAAAAATATCATAAACGATGAAAGCTAAATCTTTATTTTTAAAACACACTTCATTACTTGAAGACCATTTGTTGAATTATTTAAAAAGTGGATATAAGCCCACTTTAGCCATTGTATTCTGTTCTCCGAAACAACCTTTCGAGGATATGATACGACTTTTTGACTCCTACAATATTGATGTATTCGGTTGTACAACTGCCGGTGAAATTACGGACGAATCAATAGCAGAAGGTGCCATCACTTGTTTATTTTTGGATATTCCAAAGAAGCATTATAGTATCCAATTTGAACGAAATACTGAGGGGGTGTTTAATAATGCCAAAAGAATAAGGCTTCTAATCGATAATGCCTTCGATAATCCAGCAGTCATTGTTTGCTCGTCAGGTGTTTTGAATGATGGCGAACAAATAATAGCTGGTTTGAAATATGAAGCAGAGCGTGAAATACCGATGTTTGGTGGTATGGCGGGGGATGATTCTATGATTGAGAATTCGTATATTTTCTCGAGAAGGGATATAACAAATAATGGCATTGCTGCCCTTATTTTTGACGGCGACCATGTAGAATTGAAAGGTTTAGCAACCAGCGGCTGGGAACCAATCGGTGAGTTCAATACTGTTACGAAAGCCGAGGACAATGTTATTTACGCCATAAATAACGAACCTGCGCTTGATTTTATCCATCGCTTTTTGGGAGATACAAAGTCTGACAATATAGATAGATTATCAATTGTGTCGGCTCAATATCCCTTTCAAGTAGTCAAAGACAACGATTGTGAAGTGTTAAGGATGCCTATAAAGGTGAATACTACGGATAAGAGTTTGAGATTAGTAGGGAGCATCAAGGAAGGCGCAAAGTTTAGATTTTCAATATCCCCTGGTATAGATGTTATTAACAAAACAATTGGAGAATTTGGTGATTTAAAATACAATACACCCAATGCCGGTGCTTTGATTTTATTTTCCTGCATTGGTCGGCTATCAGCTTTCGGACCCTTTTTAGAGGATGAAGTTAAAGGGATTTATGACCTCTGGAAAAAACCAATGGTCGGTTTTTTGAGCTATGGTGAAATTGGTAATTTACGCAATGGTATTTGTGAATTTCATAGTGAAACATGCAGTTTGGTGGTCATTAATGAAAAATAACCGATACAATGAATTAATAGTTACATGTTTTTTTACTCAGAATATGGTAAATTCAAGAAACGAGAACTTTATTGCATTTATAGAAAGATTTCATCAAAATGGACTTTTTGCACAAGTAGAATGCCAAAGATAAAGCTATGACGATTAATCTCCTTCAAAATGGTGTGGAGGAATTGCTCAAGAATTAAATCTTGAAAAAAAGATTGAGGATAAATAAAGAATTGTTCAGTAGCGTTTTAAAAATGCTAACTTTGCGTCCTCAAATCTGAAAAATATGAAAGTCATCATTCCTGTCGCCGGTGCTGGCATACGTCTTCGTCCGCATACCTACACACAGCCAAAGCCACTCATACCAGTAGCCGGAAAACCCATTCTCGCACATATTATTGATGAATTATTGGAAGCTGATTTTCGTGAATTTGTGTTTGTTATTGGCTATTTAGGAGAAAAAATCAAAAATTTTGTTGAAAATCGCTATAAAAACCTCAAATGCACTTTCATTGTGCAGAACGAGCGCAACGGTTTGGGTCATGCAATATGGTTAGCACGCGAGGAAATTCAAGATGAAAAAGAGCTTTTTATTGCGCTGGGTGATACGGTTTTTGATATGGATTTGAGCGAAATGCTCAAATCTAATACATCCTGTCTGGGTGTTCAGGAAGTAAAAGACCCTCGGGAGTTTGGTGTGGTGATGCTGGATGAAAAAGGCTTCGTTAAAAAAGTGATTGAAAAACCAAAAATTCCGCATTCCAATTTAGCCATCGTTGGTTTGTATAAAATATTGGAAGTCAAGGCATTACTCAATGCTTTAGAATATAATATGAACAATGAGATTCGCACCAACGGCGAATTTCAACTCGCCGATGCTCTCCAACGCATGGTGACGCAAGGCGTCAAAGTGACCACTTTTGCTGTCAATAATTGGTTCGATTGTGGTAAAAAAGAGATTCTCCTCGAAACCAATAAAACGCTTTTAGAAAAAAACAACGTTTATGATGTGGATTTGCCCATCTTTGAAAATACAATCATCGTTCATCCCGTTAGTATAGGCGACAATTGTCAAATCAGTGATTCCATCATTGGTCCTTACGTGACTATTGCCGACCATACAACCATCAAAGCCTCCATCATTCAAGATTCCATCATCGGGTCTTATTCTTATTTGAAAGAAATCATTTTGAATAAATCTGTAGTTGGCAGCGATACTTCTATTCGAGGCATCAAACGCAGTTTGAATATCGGCGATAATACGGAGATTGATTTTAGTTAATAAATATGCCCATTTATTTTATGAAAAAATTGAGTATTAAAATTTCAACAATCATTATATCCACAACCCTCATAATCGGTTGCCAAAGCGACGACGATAAAAAAAATATCCCTGACGTATCCAATATCTCAACAAATGTTAAAATTCAACGGTTTGAACAAGACCTTTTTGCTACTGACACCCTCAATACTGAGGGGGGTATCAAAAATCTCGAAGCCAAATATCCAAAAGTAGCTGACCTGTTTTTTGGAGCTATCATCGGTGCTAAACAGCCGAACCAGACACCCCCTCAGTATCAAGCCATGATTAAGCAGTTTTTGACGGATACGAGCGTGCGAAAAACAGCAGACACAACTCAAATCGTCTTCAAAAACTTCGAGCCTTTCAAAAAAGAACTGGAACAAGCGGCGCGTTTTTACAAATATTATTTCCCCAACCAACCTAATTTGACGTTTATTACTTTCGTTTCCCAATATAATTATGATGTTTTCAACTTCGGTAGGGATTCGATTGGCATCGGTTTGGATTTTTTTTTAGGTGAAAACCATTCGGACTATAATTTTATGGAAACCTTGCGCTACGCCTATATTCGCCGAACTTTGACCAAAGACCACCTCGTTGTCAAAGCTATGCGACTCCAAATTGCCCAAATGGCGGCTGGTAATGAGGGGGGGAGTCGGATGCTTGATGTGGTGATTTTTAATGGAAAGCAATTGTATATTCTCGACCAATTATTGCCAAATACACCTGACAGTATTAAATTTGGCTATACTGCCACTCAAACAAAATGGTGCAAAGACAATGAGTCGGGTATATGGTCAAGTTTCTTGAAAAATAATGTACTCTATGAAACCAATTTTAAGAAAATAGCCAAACTCGTTACGCCAAGCCCTAATTCCCCGGGCATGCCCCCCGAAGCCCCCGGCGAAACAGGTAATTACATCGGCTGGCAAATCATCAAGCAATACATGAAGCGCAATCCGAATACTTCGCTCCAACAACTCTTAGGAATGAGAGATGCTCAAATGATTTTGGATAAATCGAAATATAAGCCCGCGAGGTAGTGAAAAACGGATAGTGAAAAGTGAAGTGAAAAATACTGGGGGGTAACTCGTTGATTTTCAATAAGTTATTTCGCTGCATCAATTGAAAACTTGAATTGAGCATCTGATAAATCATTGAAAAATTCAACTTTGACGGCTCCAACATATTTGTACAATTTGCAATTAAAATGTCCTTTCACATCGTATTGCACTGAATTAACGCTTTCAGTTCTAACCACTTCATCGAATACAATAGCCGCAGAACTAAGTTGCACCCCTGCAGAAGATGTGGCTGTATAAATTGATCCACTTTGTAACTTCATTTGTGGGTATTCATCTACTTTAAATGTTACATTGAATTTTGAACTTACATTGTCTGAAAAGCCTCGAATAGGATTAGAAATGCCTTGTTTTAATTGGATATCGCATATTTCATACGGCTTCAATCCGCTTATTAATTTAGGGCTTTCAAATATAATAATAGGCTGATAATTGACATCGCCACGAGTAGAATAAAAATAAACTTCAAAATTATTTGAACGAAGATCAACACCTGCAACGGCTCTTGCAGCTATTTTTTCGGATGACATACAAAATTGAGAATTGCCCATATTGGCTTGGAAAAAGATGGAATCTTTTATTCCCGTACATTCATATTTAACTTTGGACATTGCTAAACCATATTCATCAACTACAACTAAGTCTTTTTGACATGCCCAAAAGGTGAGCGAAAAGGCGAGTGCGAGAATAGCTGTTTTTTTCATGATTATTATTTATTAGAGTTGAGTAAATAAAGTTTAAAATTTCGCTTTTAATTTAAGAAATATAGATTTGGATTTAACTTACGTAACCAAATATAAACAAATTACTGAGGGGGTGTCAAACATAAATTGGACATCCCTCAGTAATTTAAGAAAAAATTCAACTCAATTCGACGGCTTTCCAAAATCTTGAACCCAATAATCACCCACTCTGGCAGCACCCATTTCAGTATAAGTCGCACTCATCATATTGCGGCAATGACCACCACTTTTAACCCAACCATCAATTACAGAAGGCAATGATTTGTAGCCCCAAGCGATGTTCTCACTCAATGCCGACCATTTATAACCCGCATCTGTTGCACGTTTGGACATCGAGCTGCCATCGCTGCCTGTGTGGCTGAAAAAATTCTTGTCTAACATATCCTTTCCATGTCGAATAGAAGCATTTTCCAATAATTTGTTCCATTTTAATGCAGGTACGAGGCGCATTTGCACACCATCGCATTTACAGCCTTTCGTGCGCAAAGCGTTGACATAAGCCAGCATATCGTTTTGGAAATTACCTGTTTCGGCAGGAAAAAACGAACCGCTTGTAGTGCCTGTTGTTCCAGTCGTACCTGTTGTACCAGTTGTTCCAGTCGTACCTGTTGTTCCGGTGGTGACAGTTGTGTCGGGTGTAGTTTCAGGTGTTTCCTGCTTTGAGCAAGCAGACAGTGTGAGGAGCAAAGAAAATATAATAGTTCGCATTATTAAAGCATGGTTTTTAGTAAAGTAAAACCAATGAACGCCTATTATTACCCCTCAGTATGTGGCATTAAAAAAAACCTCAATTACCTTCCTGCCTCAATTGCTTACGATTTTCACGATTTTGTTGAATTTTTTCAAGCAAAAGGCTTCTAAAATCACGTTCAGCCTTATAAAGTCGAGCAATTTTTTTAACAGAAATGGCTTTTTTCAGTTTTTGATAATACTCTTTTTTCAAGTCCAATTCTCTCGCGTCTTTATCAAACTCACCTAAAATAACTTTTTCAGCATCCGCATCAGTCATATCTTCTACCATTTTTTCAGATTTAGCAGCCGTCCGAATTTGCTGAAGTTTTTCAGTATATTGATTGAAAATGGGCCAAAATAATTGTGCTTCTTCGGGCGTCAGATTGAGCCTTTGAGTGATAAAGGCTACCCGTTGCGCTTCCAATTTATTTTTATTTTGAGCGAAAGTGCTGATAGTGAATGTGGTGCATAGTATAAAAAAAAATAATTTCTTCATGTTTTTCTTCAATTTTAAATTTAAACAATCTGTGTTTTATAGTTCATTTTGCAGTTCTTTCAAATCTTTTTCATCCATATGCTCTTTCAGATATTGCTCAATTTCGTCATCACTGACATTGATTTTATCAATATTGCCTTTCAAAGATTGTTCAGGATTCAAAACATCTGAATCGGCTAATATACCTTGTTCCAAAAGTAATGCCTCATCAAAATCATCAATATTGTCTTTGATGTATTGATGTATTTCTTCATTTGAAGCAAAAAAATCAACATTTTGTTGGTTTTTTTGAATGAAAAACCAACCGCCAATTGCCAATAACGCTACCGTTGCAAAACCTATCGCATAACGCGGCTGCATGATAGATGCTACCCACTTCTGAGCCAATTCTATAAAGCTCGGACGTGCAGAATGAATGGAATACTGAGGGGGTATCATCGGTTTGGCTATTGCCTTTTCCATGACTTTATCCGCCAAAGTATCGAAATAAAATTTGGGTGTTCTAAAGGGTTCTTCGCCTTCTTTGCTTTTTTTCAAATCGGCTAAGAATGGGGAAATTTCCCTTAATTCATCTTCAAATTCCTTTTTCATGTTCTTTTCGTATTTGTAAATTTTTAAAGCATAAATATGTGATTATAAACTTGTTATGAAACCATTTTTTATTTTACTACTCAATAATTAATCTGTTTCAACCCTAAAAAATGCTTCTACCTTTTTTACAGCGTGGTGATAAGAGGCTTTTAAAGCTCCCACTGACGTGCCTAAAACTGATGACATTTCTTCATAAGGCATTTCGTTGTAATATCTCAAATTAAAAACCGCTTTCTGTTTATCGGGCAAAGTTGCCAGTGCTTGTTGCAATTTTAACTGTATTTCATCGCCATCAAAAAATACATCGGCTTTCAAGTTATTCGCTGTAAAAGCTGCGTTCGCATTGTCTAATGAATCGGTTTCTTTTCTGTTTTTACTATTTAAAAAAGTAATCGCTTCGTTGGTGGCTATGCGATAAAGCCATGTGTAAAGCTGCGATTTCCCCTCAAAGCGTTCTATATTGCGAAAAATTTTGATAAAAGTATTCTGAATCACATCATCTGCGTCGTCGTGGTCAATCACCAACCGCCGAATGTGGCGATAAAGTGATTCTTGATATTTCTGCATCAAGAGCCTAAATCCGCGCTCGTAAGTC
>JAYUUR010000350.1:0-3764 GCA_043754475.1 Saprospiraceae bacterium
ATAAAATGATTAAATTGAGAGTCGCTTATCGAAGTGAAAAATTTCATATTATTACGAACATATTAAAAAAAGGGGTCGCGTAATTTTGAATTGCACCCACTTGGACTGCATTAATATTTTCTAGTTTATAGAATTTTTTTAGGTTATCAACACTCAATGAGCCTAAACCACTATATTCATCTATATGAGCAGGTATTACTAATGCTCCATCTTTATTGGCTAACTCTGCAATATCGAATATATTTTTAATGGTTGTTCCCTCTTCCTCACCAAAATTTTTTCTTTTTATATCAGCTTTAATTAAAAAATCTTCTATATCACTTGTTGATTTCGATACATCAAAAAGGATTAAAAGATGTATTTTAGAAGTATCACATGTTATTTCAACACCAGGAAAAACTGTTAGTTCTGTTCCTTCAGCTGCTGTTTTTATTTCATCTATACTTAAACTTGTATTGTGGTCTGTCACTGCAACACAATCAAGCCCTACCTCTATAGCTCTATCAACCCATTGTTTTGAAGTCACATTTTTATCTCGAAAACATTTACTTGCAGGAGTATGTAAATGTAAATCGCATTTAAACCATCTATTTCCTTTGTAATTTTTCATTGCAGATTATTTGTATTTTAAAGTTGAATTAATTAAATTTTGCAGTCCAAACCGCTCCCCCAAATGCCACAAAAAATTATCCACCGCAGGATAATACTCTTTAGTCATAGGCAAATAAAGGGATATAACCCCTAAGACTTTGAGGCTGCACGCCACCGTATCATCATAGAAAATACTGAGGGGGTTCTTAAAAACCCATTGAGACTTGTAGTATCGTAGTGATTCGTTGAGGAACATGTATTCAGGTATTTATTTTTCAGATGAGCCATTGTGTTGATTCAATCAAAGGCGAATTTAAGGTTTTATCTTGTTGTTTCATCCTTTCATTATGTAATTATTTCACATTAATTTTTATTCGCATCTCCGTCACAGATTCCCACCTTTCGTTTTCCCCAACTACAGCAAGCACCCCCTCCTGCCACGCTCCGCTCGCAGTGACAGATTGGTCCAAAATGAGCAAAAATATGCTCGTATTCGCAAAAATTAGGTTTTTCGGATTGCAAGTGGTCATATTCAAAGTGCAAGTAGTTGTATTCAAAGTGCAAGTGGTTACATTCAAAGTGCAGGTGGTCATATCCAAAGTGCAGGTGGTCATATACAAAGTGTAGGTGGTCATATTCAAAGTGCAGGTGGTCATATTCAAAGTGCAGGTGGTCATATTCAAAGTGCAGGTGGTCATATTCAAAGTGCAAGTGGTCATATTCAAAGTGTAGGTGGTCATATTCAAAGTGCAAGTGGTCATATTCAAAGTGCAGGTGGCTATTGACTAAGTGAAAGTGGCAACTTTACTCAAAACCGATGCTTATACTGCAACTGCAATCTACTAAAAATAGTAGCATTGGCGCCTTGTTAAAGACATTGCCAATCATTTGAGCAGTCAGATAATTCTTATTTGAAAATTGGTAAGAATAGGAAAAGCCTAATATGCTATAGCGATGCTCCTCTCCAGGAACGGAAGATTTTTTAAATTTAAGCATATTGAATTTATATTTATTTATGGCTTTTGTGATTTTATACTGAGGGGGTCACTGTCATTCAACATCAATAATCCTGACCTGTTCATTATTGATGCCTAAAATAAAGGCCTTGCCTTTAACTTTTTTAGGCAATGTAATCGGTAGCATACGCCGCACTTCTCCCCTAATTTGTACCCCCTCAGTATTACGGGCTTCAAAACGACCACTGCCTTTGTTGATTAATATTTTACCAAAATCGGCATCGTAGCGACCTAATTGGATATTATTGCCAAAATAATTGCCGTACATCAATACATCGGGCAGATTATCACCATCAGCGTCAATTATTTGAGCCGTCAGATAAGGCGTCAGTTGTACCAAATCGGGTAGTGAGATGGTTTCAAATTTGCCATTGCCTTGATTCATTATCACAGCATTATCGAAGTAATTGGCTTCGTATTTCTTTGCTTTTTTCAGTTTTTCTGCGGTAAATATTTCCTCCATGCTCATGTCTGCAAATTTGCGCGCATAGAGTATTTTCTTCTTCAATATCGGCACTTGCTTTTGTAAATCTGCAATGGTTGCAAAAACATGCTCTTTGCCTTGAAGGTAGGACGTGACGATTTGCTCTTTCTTACCATTATCGTCGTAGTCATTGTAGTACATCCCAACAGGTTCTTTTTCCGAAGCTTTCAGCCTTGAGTTTTGTCCTAAATTGCCTACAACGAAGTCAATATCGCCGTCATTGTCCAAATCGCAAGGCAAAACAAAATTCCACCACCCTTTTTTATCCGTTAGTTTGACGGTTTTAAATGCCTTATTGCCTTGCATAAAAGCATAAATACCGTCCCATTCCACCGCTACAATCAAGTCTAATTTTCCATCTTTATCCAAATCCACCAAAGCCGAATTTTTTACCATACCAATTGTCGCCAAATCGGCATTATACTGAGGGGTCACATCCGTGAAGTGTCCATGACCGTCATTTTGCAAAAGGTAGGAATGTGGCGTTTCACCATAAGCCCAAGGCACCGACCGCGCACCCATGAATAAATCCATGTAACCATCACCATTAAAATCCAAGGGTTGCAAAGTGCTCACCGTCGAATAAATGCCCTTGAATGCATCCGCCAAGCGCGTAAAATTGCCCTCGCCATCGTTGAGATATACCCTCGACATTTGGTGTTCGTCGTTATTAAAAAAATCATTGCCGCCTGTGCCGACTACCAAATCCTTATCGTTGTCGTTGTCCACATCCATTATCAAGGCTTCCACATCTTCATACGTGCTATCAGCTTCCACCGCAGGGCACGGGATTTTTGAAAAAGTACCATCTGCTTTTTGAAAGAACAAACCCGCTTTTTCCCATTTGGCATTGCCTACAAACACATCATCCAAGCCATCGCCGTTCATATCACCGACAGCTAAAGCGGGTCCCTCAGTAGAAGTCATGTGCGGCAGAAGCGGCTCTCGATTAAACTCTTCAAAATCGTTTTCTTTGTGTTTGAAATCCAACTTTGTCTGCGCGGTTAAGTCATTCACTTTTTTGAACGGTGTATTATTTCTATCTCTAAACCGTTGATAATCAAACTTTTGTAAACCTTTTTTATAAATCACTTCATTCGGAACATTCCATTTCAAAGTTGTTTTATCTAATTTTTGGAACGTATTATCCGACCAAACCAATATCAAACTATCAATGGACTGAGGGTTGCCCAAGCCCGCATACAGAGGCGTTTCCATGCTCGAAAGGAAACCATGCGTCGGATATTTTTCATATACCATCACCGAATCTTTGCGGTAAGTAATCAGTTTGCTACCGATGGCATTGCGGTTTTTTTCAGAACCCACGAGCTTGAGCGTCAGCATTTGATGAGTTGAATCTTTTTGGGCAATATTTTCATAAACAAAAGCCTTGTCATTAATATTAGTGGTGACAATATCTAAATCGCCGTCATTATCAAGGTCGGCATAGGCTGCCCCGTTTGAGTAAGATACTTTATTGTTTTGAATAGAAAATTGCTGGTCTTTGAACCTCAAATTACCGGCGTTGCGATAAAGTTTATTATCCAATTTGATTTCAGGCATATTCCGAATCAAATCTAAATCCTTATCAGTCAATGTTTTATTCACTATTTTGGTTTGAAACGCATCATCCGAAGCAAAGCGAATAAAATCAATATCATTCATCCGTTTGG
>JAYUUR010000351.1:0-11408 GCA_043754475.1 Saprospiraceae bacterium
ACAGCCTTCAATCAACTCCTATTAGATTTCGTAAAAACAAATGAAGCTTGGCAATTGGATTTTATTAATTATTGGATAAAAGAATTTGGTATTGGCAATGAACTTAAAGTCAATATTAATGAACTTAGCATTGGGGCTTCTATAACTATTGACAATAAACCTTTGGCAGATTTGGGATATGGCGTGACACAATTTTTGCCTATTTTAATAAAAATTTGTACTATGGTGCAATTAATAAAGATAGAAAGTTATCCAGACAAATGGAGCTTTACTGAAAAAAAAATACTCTATATCGAAGAACCCGAAACCAATTTGCACCCCAAATTACAATCAAAATTAGCAGATATGTTTATAGATGCTTCTCGTAAATTCAATCTACAAATCATTGTAGAAACTCATAGCGAGTACCTCATCCGGAAACTGCAGTACCTTACAGCTAAAAAAGAAATTACACCCGATATGACGATCATTCACTATTTCTATGACCCAAAAGAAGCCCGTCCCGAAGGCGAACCACAAGTAAAACAAATCAATATTCAAGCAGATGGCAGATTGACAGGTCAATTTGGAGCAGGTTTTTATGATGAAACGGCGCGTTTGATGACAGCAATTTTAACAGGTGAAACACTCAATTAAGCAACCATGAAATATTTTATGTCTTACATAGACGATGCGTTTTTGGACGATTTTTTCAAACAAAAACCAACAGACATCGACTCCGACAGTGACGAATTGGATATTTGGCGCGATTGGTTAAGTTTTGTTCGCAATAAGACTGATATTGATTTAGCAATAACTTTAAGTTCCGAAGATTTAAAGAAAAGCTTAGAGAATAACAGTTTATTATTTAGCCTTCTTAACGAAAATCAACAAGGAGGAAGTAAAACGCACATTGCTGTAAAGACTAATAAATTAGAAAAGAGTACGGCAAAAGATTTAGTTTTGAATAGTGAAAAACCAACGTTTATTTTTAGAAATAACTTGCCAAACACCGAAATAACAGAGGAAAAGACGGGTTTTTGCTGCATTAATGGGGCGTGTTTTTTCGATAAATGGCGTTTTTTAACAAAAATAGAAACGAAATTAATTACAAAACACTTAACTCCAATCCGTATGCGTAGTTGGTCAGAATTATCAATATGGAGACATCCAATAAATGCCATAGTCATTTGCGATAATTATATTTTAAGTGACCAAAGAAACATAAACTATAATCTTTTGCCATTACTTAAAGAACTATTACCTACTCACAGTTTAAGCATTCAGACAGAAATAGACATAGACATAACAATCATATCATCTGTTTTTTACAAGGATTTTTCAACAGGTATTCAGTTGACAGCTACGGAAATCAGTCGGAAGATTACACAAGATTTAAACCGAGCCAATATTTCTAATTTTAATTTAACTATAGCCAAAGTCAATGAACAAAGATTAATTCATGCTCGTGATGTATTTACAAATTACTTTGAATTGTCATCAGATCATTCTTTTTCATATTTTGATAGAAATGGAAATGTCATACTTCCAGCAGATGCTATTTTGACTAAAAAGCCTTCAATTAATGCTGATAATATTGAAAAACGAAAAATTAGGTTAGCAACAATTAAGCAATTAATTGATAATTCTATTGAGTATTCAGGTTCAAAGAATAATCGCCTTTTTAAATAGATTTAGATGATGTAAGTGGGATTAAATTAAATCGCAAAATGCCAATTCCATAAAAAAACAACGGCGATACTGAGGGGTATCGCCGTTGCCGCATAAAGCATATTTTTTCAAAAGATTATCACTTTTGCAAAGTTGCGGTTCAATAAAAAGAGGTTATTTTTGTATAAAAAATAAGATGAAAATATTAATAGATGTAGATGAAAATCAAATAGATTTTATGCTTGACTTGCTTTCAAAATTTGATTTAGATTTGAAATCTTCCTACGATTATTAATTAATTTTACTGCGTTGGAGATATAATTGATAAACAAATTGCACTGTTGTGGTCTCGTCTATAGGATAATTAGTGATAAGCAGCAATCCGGAAAAATCTTCGGAGTTTTCAGTGAATATCCTACAATAATAAAAGTTTGTACGCATGAAAAAGAATTTATGATTGTCATAAGACCGTCAAACGGTAAACGTTACCAACTTCACAATAAGGAAAGGGAAATTCTTTCAAATAAAGAAGCAGAACTTTGGCTTTCAGATGGTAAAGATGTAGCTGAGGAAACATTTTACTCTTTGACAAGTAGAATTTTTAATTCTGGAACAGTATTTATTCCTTTAGATAGCTTCGTTCCGGGTAGGCTAATTCGATAATACCCCTCAGTATAAATTGCTAAATTTCACAACAAGTGGTGAAATTTAGATAATTGGTCTATAATGTACTTTCTCGTTCATTAAAATTTTTGAAATATGAAGATTGCTATTCTTATTTATCTAATTATTGGAATATTACTCACTATCGTAGGTCCCGTAGCAAAAAGGATAAATGCAGAGATTCAAAAAATGAAAGATGCCTCAATTATTAATATTATTCTTGAAAAGAAGCCTGTTCCTGAATGGAATTTTTTTTTATTAGGGCTAACTTTAAAAGTTTTGATTATGATATTATATCCAATTTTTTATTTATTGATTGGTATTGACATTTTTCGCTCGGATTCTTTGAAAGAACCAGTAAAAAATAACGGAAATGAAGTTTTACTTTATTATTGGAGAATGGGCGGTGTAGGGAATATTAAATGCAATATCTGTGAATTTGAGGAAGAAATCGTAAGTTTTCTACATGGACATGGCTCAGATTCATGGGATAGTACTGGATTTCAATGTCAAAAATGTGGAAAATTTCATTCTATTGAAAATGATATGAATAATTCAGAAGGTGAATTATGTGATTGCAATGGTATTTTAGATAGAGAAAGCCCATTATTTTGTCCTAATTGCAAAACAAACGATATTTCATATTATATGGAATATATAACATAATATGTAGTAAAATTACGATTTTACTGAGGGGGTAAAAAGATAAATACCCCATAAAAAAAGCTCTTAATCCTCGAACAAGGGATTAAGAGCTTTTAATAATAGCATAAATCCTATTTAAGGAGTAACAATAACAGATGTAGTCACCGTTTTTTGACCCTTCACCTGAATGACAAGCCTGTACAATCCCGATGGTACACCCTCTATCGACATTGGGTGAATCGTAGCAGCATTCACCATTTCTTTTTTAACCAATTGACCGATTGAATTATACAATAGCAGGCTTGTTTCTGCTAAATGGGCTTCTGTCAAATCTATATTTATCAAGCCGGTATTGACGGGATTGGGATAGATGGGAAAATTAGAAACCACTTTGTAAACCACCGTGACAGGTGCGGAATACTGTTGCTTACCACTCGATTCTACTAATTTCACTCTATAAATATTATCGCCTTCTACTAAATCGGCATCAATGAAATCATAATGGTTTAAGCCTTTATTTTGAGCATTGATAACGCCTTTTGTTTCAAAAGCACCTTGATTATTGAGTTTTTCGATGTTGAAATAATCAATATCGGCTTGTGTAGAAGCTACCCAACTAATCACGGCTTTTTTAGCTTTTATCCGACCTTCAACTGCTAATATTTGGGCAGTTTTTAGGGCTATCACCGCAGCAGCCGATGTATAGGTAGCCTTCGTTTTAGGTCCAAATTCCGTATTGAAATATACCCTTGCTACTACGTTGTTGATGCCCGCATTGAGTGCTAATTGCGTCGTATAAATCTTAGCCACAGGGTTAATAATGCCATCATTGCCCATAGGATCGGAGCCGTCAAGGGTGTAGTAAACAATCCCTTGATTATTAGGATTCAGGGCTAATACAGGTGTCGTGACCGTTCCGGAAGGCTGATTGAAAGTGATAGGCAAAAGCGTATGAGCCAAGCCTTTTTCAAGCCATTTGTTCAAATTATATTGATAGCGTATAGGCAAATGAGCGATATTTTCATCGTATTCTTCATCAAAATAAGGGCTATCGTTGTAGAATGTTTTATTGAAACGCGCTAATTCCATATTGAAAACAGGGCGAATGACACTTTTCAAATCACTCAATTTGGTAATAATGCGGTTGACCGTCAAAGCACCGTTGGGTTTTTGAAATGCCTCATATACGCGGTCGCGCACAAGGGTTTTGAACTCTTTATTGCCGCCTCTGATAAGGTTGCCGAATATGCCGCCCGGACCGTTCAGGATTAAAGCATTCGACGGTTCAGTCCATTTGAAGTCGTAAGTATATTCGTTGTCATCGCTAATTTTCACCAAAGCACCATCGGTATCGTGGTTTTCAAGAACAAATTTGGTGGTGACTAAATTGCGGTCAGCAACGGCTCTAAATTCCCATTCATTGTCGAAATACATCATATTCAACATCATATCGGTATATTGATTGACATTGAGGTATCTTTTAACCGTCTGAAAATTATTTTGCTCAGCAGCCGTTCTAAGGGCATTCCAATTGGTAATCGTTCCGTCAGGCACACCTGACGAATTAACATTTACTGTACCTCTACTCCAGCCCCCACTATTGGTGATAACATCGTATTGCTCATCTGTGCCACCGTAATAATCAGAGGTAAAATTTTCATCATATTTTTCTTTCAAGGTATAAACACCGTGATATTTGCCATTGACAAAAGCATGAATATATTGTGTATGTAAATCAATATTGCCCATTTCTCTCATCGTTTTGCTGATAATGCTTTGAGAAGACATCACCATTCCAAAACCATCGGCATTGGGGCCGTCTTGTCCTATTTTCAATTCTAATTTATCGAATTTATCTGTCGGATTGAAAGTATCCTCAGCTTCTTTTTTGAAAATAGGATAGCGCAATTTTGAAAAACCATAAATACTTTTAAAAGACAAACGGAGATTACGTTGGTCAGAAGCCAAATATGAATCATTGCCATAGCCTTCCACACCTGCCATAACACTGGTGCTAAGGTTTTCGCCGAATTTATTAATGTATTCAAAACTGCATATTTTTTCAATTTTTGAATCAAAAACCCCTGCATTCGTAGAAATAGAAATGATGGGCAACAATCTTAAGCCGGCTTCATAATCGGCTTGCGTAACCAAATTCGGGAAAGTCATTTCAGAGCCTTTTGTCGGATAGATATAGGTAAAAGATTCGACATTGCTTTCTCCCGTATTGCTATAAGTGAAGGTTTTCAAGACAGTGGTTGTACTGAAAGTGATAGGGGCTGTATAAATCGTACCCACCGTGCGGCTTGGATTGTCGTGGTTAGTCGTGTAGCGAATTGTAGCTCCAGCAGGGGCTGTTAATGTCACCGTAGTAGGGGTATTGGTCGTGACTATACCTCTTTGCAAAGTATTGCCGGTGCGTAAAAACCGCTTTCCACCCACGTTACTTGCTCTCGGCGTACCGCCTAAAAACTTGGTCAAGCTCGCAGGGGCTGGCGGCAATGACCCCTCAGTATCAACGCCAAAAGTGACATTATCTTCGTCGGCAGCCATAGCCGGAAAGGCGAAAGCAGCCAATTCTACTGCTTTACCATTGACTTGTGTGTATAAAAAAACACTTTCGCCGTTGGCACTCAATTTCAAATCAATATGGTCAGCACCTTTCAGCGTGTCTTTATCGGCAATTAAAACTAAAAACCCCTTAGCAGGAATACTCAATCCTTTCAAACGCCAAGCAAAAGGTTTTGACTTTTTACCTGTTATGAAAATACTATCGGTAGATATTGCCGACGTATTATCATTATAAATTTCTATCCAGTCTTCACTAATACCCAATGTGCCTTTGGGAGCCAATTCATTAATGAAAATTTTATAAGCACTTCCTACATTAGCATCTTGTACGGTCACCGTATAAACACACGGCGCAGCATTATTATTAGTCGCATCTTTTGCAGTATAAGTAATGGTTGTAGTGCCAATCGGAAATACTGAACCGCTTACCAAACCCACTGTCGGGCTACTTGATACTGAGGGGGTGATATTGGCAGTGCAATTATCCGTCACGGTCGGTGCTGTCCAAGTCGCCACCGCATTAGTGCCTGTTGTGTATAAATTAATATTGGTCGGGCAATTGGTCATGGTAGGTGGTGTTGCATCAGTTGCGCAAGGGTCACCTATTTGATATTCGATGGTCAATTGTGCTACACCGGCTCTTGTGGAGTTATGTTCATAACTTCTTGCATTCAAAATATTGTTCACAGCAGCATTGCCTTCTATTTTGAAAGCCAAAGCACCGCCCGATTGCCATCCCGTAGCTTTGGCAGCATTAATCAGTGCCGAAAGATTGGGTGTTTGTTGTTTTGTACCGCTTTCTCCCGAGATTGTCCAAGCAGCAGGACTCCAAGCGACTGTATTAGGCGCATAGACTCTGGCTAAGATGTTCGCATAATTCGTGTAGGCAAGTGCATTACCGGTTTGGCACTTAATGCTTAGGCTGGTAGTGTTGCTGTTAGCGGATTTAGCGGTGAATTGAATAAATGCTTTAGTGACGGTCGCATTGGCAGGTAAAGCCAAATTGGAAAAGCGCAATGCCACGAATTGTTTACCGACATTATCGGAGTCAAAGCCGCCTAATTCAAGGTCGGAACTGCTGAAATACAATCGGGTAGAAACCTCAACATCATCATTACCGGTGGCGATTTTGGAGGTTATGGTTGTTTGTACTTGTTGGGAAAATCCCATCGCACAAGTAAAAATTAGTGCTATCAATATTAATTTGCTCATAGATATGTTTGTTGATTTTTAAAGTTTGTTTGTTATTAAGTTTTCAAAATTAAAGCATTTTAACAATGATATTGAAATTATTTGCTCATTTTATATATTATTTCGTGAAATTACCCTTATTAGTTTATTGAATACTTGATATAAAAATATAGGCTCAACTCTTCAAAAAATCCCAAAAACCATCTAAATCCCTTGCATTCAGACACCCCTCAGTATCGAGCCGCCCTTTACGTGCGGCGAATACGCCATAGCGAATATCTTTTATGCCTTCAATGCTGTGTGCATCGGGATTGATAGAAATGAGCACACCCCGCTCACGGGCATACGGAATCCAAGTCCAATCCAAATCCAATCGGTAAGGGTTGGCGTTGAGTTCTATGCAGACTTTGTTGGCGGCACAGGCATCTATCACTTTTTTATGGTCAATCGGGTAGCCTTCTCTGGAGAGAAGAAGCCTGCCAGTGGGGTGTCCTAATATTTTGGTATAGGGATTTTCAATGGCTTTTATGAGGCGGGCTGTCGCTTTGGCTTCATCCATTTTGAGGGTGGAGTGAATGGAGGCGATGACAAAATCGAACCCCCTCAGTATATCATCACTATAATCGAGCGAGCCATCATAAAGAATGTCGCTTTCAATGCTTTTCAGTATTTTGAAATTGAAAAACTCTTTGTTGAGGGCGTCAATCTCCTGCCACTGTTGTTCCACACGGTCTTCTTTTAAGCCATTGGCATAAAATGCTGCCTTGGAGTGGTCGCTGATGCCAATGTATTTATAGCCGAAGCGTTGAGCAGCTTCTGCCATTTCTCGCAAGGTATTTAAGCCATCAGAATAAGTGGTATGTGTATGTATAACGCCTTGAATATCACCGAGTTGTATTAAATTAGGTAACTTATTAGCTTTGGCTAATTCTAAAATATCAGCATCTTCTCGCAATTCAGGCTCGATATAAGGTAGCTTTGCTTTTTCAAATATCTCCGTTTCTGTTTTTAAATTTTTAAAATCAGCTTCTGCATTAATGTTACTGTTTGCTTCGTATCCTCGCAATGACAATTCGTTCCTCGCAATGACATGCTTGACAAAGGCATCCAAAAAAGGTCGGCTGCCAGTATATTTAAACAATTTTGAACCCCATTCACTCAGCGAGCAAGTATAAATTAGAACAGGAACATTGTTTTCCGTTTTACATAAATAAGTATTTTCTTTTTTATCAACCAACATAAGTTGTTGATTATCAAACAGTTGTTCGATATTATCAATCCCTGCTATGAGCAATTCAAGTTTTTCAACAATCGGATTCAGCCGCCTCAATTCACCTACTCTTTCTATTTTAAAATCTGTAATCCCCAATTTTGTAATGCCTGATTGAAGCCATTTGATGACCCCCTCAGTATCTGCATCCGCCACAGCCCAAAACCGCTTGTTTTTAGATTTCAAGAAATACTCTGCTGCTTTACGGATTTCCTCCTGCGTTTTGATACCAAAACCTTTCAATTCAATCAAGCGATTTTCATTGCAGGCATACAGCAATTCACCGACCGATTCGATGCCCATGTCATGCCATACGGCCTGTATTTTCTTAGGTCCGAAACCCTTGATATGCAGCATATCCACCACACCAGCGGGTGTTTTCTCAGCATATTTTTCAAACGTTTCCAACTCACCCGTCTTCAAAAGCTCCTCAATTTTATCGCCAATGGCTTTGCCTACGCCTTTTATAGTGTCTATTTCAGTACGTGACATCTCCGCAAGCGGCTTATCGAGCTTGCGCAACGTGATGTACGCATTCTCATACGAGCGAATTTTGAAAGGATTCTCATCGTGCAGCTCCATGATGGACGCAAGGTCGGAGAAAACGCGGGCTATTTCTTTGTTGGTCATAGTGGCAGGGTTTTAAGTCTGCCCCCTAACCCCCAAGGGGGAACACCTGAGGAAGTGGTGGAAAATAAGTTAAAATCAATGAATACTTCCAAAGCGTTCCCCCTTGGGGGTTAGGGGGCGAACAATAAATTTATATCAAATTATTTTATCGAAATATAAAACGGTTTCCTCAATTACCCCAAAACCACCTGATACGTCTCAGGTATCGTTTTCTCAAACACAACCCGTTTCCCTGCTTTCATCTCCTCAATGACTGAGGGGTTCGGGTGGCGAATCGTGAAGAGGTCGAGGTTGTGTATTTCTTCAATGTTGAATTTATCTCTCAATTCATGCATCATTTCTCTTTCACGGTCGGGTGCGTGGGTGATGCTGATGTAGAAAAATGCACCACTATTTTGCATTAAGTTGACGAAAATATGGTATTTTGTAAAGATTTCAAACAAATCGCGGATATGAGATTCTACCAAAAATGTCAAATCTTTATTAGAAAATTTAAGGAAAATTTGATTCCGTTCAGCCATAAAAATAGGCGGATACTGAGGGGGGGCATCTGCGCCGATAATCGTGCCCAGTGCATCGTGCTCGACGAATGAACGGACATTCAAGGGAATCCCTTTTGCCATCAAAGGCTGAATGGTGCGCGGATGCACCACCGTCGCACCATAATAAGTCATTTCAATAGCTTCATCGTAGTGAATAGTGTCCAATTTGACGACATTTTGGAAAATTCGGGGGTCACCACTCAATACGCCCGGCACGTCTTTCCAAATATACATGCCCGCTGCATCCAAGCAATGTGAAAATATAGAGGCTGAATAATCCGAACCTTCGCGACCCAAAGTCGTCGTGTTATTATCTTTAGTAGAGCCGATAAAACCTTGCGTCATCACGAAGCCGCCGCTTTCAAGTAGGGGCTTGACTTGCGTTTGAGCATTATAAATCGTTGATTCCCAATGGATTATAGATTCTCGCCATGTTTCATCTGTTTTTAAAACATCACGTGCGTCGAGCCAAGTGGTTTTCAATCCTATTTTATTGAGATAAGCCGATACTATTTTTGAAGACACAATTTCACCGATGGACACAATTTGATCATAAATATAATCGTAGGCATCGTGCGGCTCATCTTCCAAAACCCATTCGACTTCCACGAAAGTATCGTTCACATGTGCATATACATCATCATTTTTATCAAAAAGCACATCCATAATGGCGTAATGATTCGCCTTGATTTTATTCAAAATATCAAACGCTTTTCCGTTGCGCTCGAAATAAGAAGCCACCACTTCTTCAAGGGTATTGGTCGTTTTGCCCATTGCCGAAACGATGATGACGAGGCTGTCATCAGCATATTTTTTTAAAATAGACGATACGTTTTTTATGTTGTCCACATCGCGCAACGAAGCACCACCAAATTTAAAAACCTTAATATTTTTCATAGTAAAATGCTGATAAGGAAATGATAAATGATGAATTTGTTAAACATTGATAATCAATTGTTTATAAACCCATAAACAGTATGAATTTTATTTTCATAAAAGGGCTGCAAATATAATGCGTTTCATCTTTAGATTGCTGTATTGGCTTTTGATTTTGACTAAAATGATAAAACCCCTGTGGAATCGAAATTCACAAGGGTTTTATACTTAAAAATAGGTGTATTTAGGCTCAGTCGGCTGATAATTGCAAGTATTTTAAAAACTCATTTTTTCTGCTTTCATCCTTAAAACGACCACCATAATAAGCCGTTACAGTGCTGCTATTCACGTCTTGCACACCACGCGAAGAAACGCACAAGTGCTTCGCATCTATCACCACCGCAATATCGTCCGTGCCGAGTGCCGTGCGCAATTCCTTAGCGATTTGCATTGTTAAACGCTCCTGCACTTGTGGGCGTTTAGCAAAAAATTGCACCAAACGGTTCAGTTTGGATAAGCCAATTACTTTACCACTCGACATATAAGCTACGTGGGCTTTGCCGATGATCGGTACGAAATGGTGTTCGCAATTGGAGAAAAAAGTAATGTCTTTTTCAACGAGCATATCGTTGTATTGATATTTGTTGTCAAAGAGAGCCACTTTAGGTTTGTTTGCTGGATTTAAGCCACTAAATATTTCTTTTACGTACATTTTAGCCACTCGATTGGGCGTTCCTTTTAGGCTATCATCGGTCAAGTCAAGTCCTAAAGTGTGCATAATTTCCTTGAAATGATAAGCAATTTTATGCATTTTCTCATCATCATTCAGTTTGAAAGCATCGGCGTGCATAGGAGTTTCTACTGAGGTCATGATGTGATCGTCGCCGATTTCATCATCCGTCAAAGTCAAAATATCTTCCTCAATCAGCATCGAATCTAACAAAATTGTGTTTGGTGTCATATACCCTATTTTTTAAAAAAAATTGAAAGTGTTATAAAATTGTCAATTATAAAGGATTTTAGTACAATATCTCAAAATTTGATAACCGATTATATAAACACCCGCATGAGGATTTGGTTCTCAGTTTGTTTAATCTTTTAAGAATATAATTAAACAAAATAATGGCAGAACCTTTAGTATAATTGCTAAAAAGTATGAAAAATTTCACAAATACACTTTATTTTTGTTATAATTGCGATATATAAAATATAAGCCTACATGGGTTTCAAAAATCATCAATAAATTATTAAAGGTGCTTTCAATTTTAAAAAAAATTACTTAGTGTACTAAACTTGTTGCTGCTTAAGCAGCTCTACTAATGTTAATACGATTGGTTTTAATAATAGCTAAAGCAGAAGAGCCGACTCTT
>JAYUUR010000352.1:0-3740 GCA_043754475.1 Saprospiraceae bacterium
TTTATTTAAAAGGGCTAAAGCAACTCAATCTAAATATAAAATAAATTCATCATAAATTGACAATATTTAATTTTATCCTAATTTAACAAAGTCAAGTTAGATATTGTTGTTATTTCTGACACCCACCTGGGCACTTATGGTTGCCATGCCACACAGCTTTCTAACTACCTGAAAAGTATAAAGCCGAATATCCTCATCTTGAATGGTGATATTATTGATATGTGGCAATTCAAAAAATCTTACTTCCCAACTGACCATATGAAAGTCATTAATCGGCTTTTAAAAATGTCCGTTTCAGGCACTAAAGTCTATTATCTCATAGGCAATCATGATGATATGCTGCGCCGTTTTTCCAACCTCTCTTTCGATAATTTTCATTTACGAGACGATTTGGTTTTACAACAAGATGGCAAAAAATTTTGGTTTTTTCATGGCGATGTCTTTGATGCCTCCGTTGTGCAAGCTCGTTGGTTGGCTAAACTGGGCGGTAAAAGCTACGATACCCTCGTCAGATTCAATAAAGCAGTCAATTGGTTCCGACAATTACTGGGTAAAGAGCGCATCGCATTTTCTAAAATCGTGAAAATGAAGGTCAAAGAAGCTGTCAAATTTATAGGCGATTTTGAACAAAAAGCGATTGAAATGGCTCAAAAACAAGGCTATGACTATGTTATTTGCGGGCATATTCATACCCCTCAGTATAAAACGGTTGGTGAGGTCACATATCTCAATTCCGGCGATTGGGTAGAAAATTTGACAGCTTTAGAGTATGCTTACGGTACGTGGTCAATTTATCAATATGATAATTTGGACTATGATTTTATCAACCCCAAATTAAAGGTGACAAAAGATTCTGAATTTGAAGAAGATGAACTGCAACTCATTAATTCAAAAGCTGCATTTATTGACCATTTTTTCAACAATTCAAAACCGATTGTTGATTAAAAAAAATCGGTTAAACGAGTTTTAAATACCCCTTTAACCGATTCAATCAAGAAAAAACCTACTCGAAAATATTAATATCATTTGCAAGTAAACTCGTTTATTCCGACATAAAGCCCTTTGTTTCTACGCAGCTACTTGCAATTTCCTTATTGTCTATTCATCTGTGTTTTATTAAATTATTGACACAAAATAAGTCATCCAATCTAAACTGAATGTGAAGCGAAAATTAAGTTAAGGTTAACTGTTTTTAGAAAATTACCTTAATTTTACCCCATGAAATCAATGACTCTAACCAAACCTACCCCCTCAGTCTTAGAAGATTATTTCTCAAAATTTAGAGAAAATATTATCGGACAAGAGCAAACTTTCAATAGCCCAAACGGCATAAAACGCATTATTTATGCCGTTTGGACGGCGATCGGACGGCTTTATCGCCCGATTGAGGAGCGTTTGCTGGATGAGTTCGCGCCCTTCGTTGCTAATACGCATACGGAGACGAACGTGTGCGGCACGTCCATGACCCTCGCTTACCACAAAGCCCGACAGATTATCAAGCAACATGTGAATGCTGCGCCGACGGATTGCCTCATCAGCTACGGCTCGGGCATGACGGGCGTGATTAATAAATTTCAACGGATATTGGGGCTTAAAATTCCTGAAAAACGGCGTAAAGACTTCATTATCAATGCCTTAGATAGACCCGTTGTGTTTATCACCCACATGGAACACCACTCCAATCAGACCTCTTGGATAGAAACCATCTGCGATGTGGAAGTCATTGCCCCTAATACTGAGGGGTTGATTGATTTGAATAGTTTAGCTGTTTTGCTTGAAAAATATAAAAATCGCCCTTTGAAAATAGCGGATGTCACGGCTTGTTCCAATGTGACGGGCATCGAAACGCCTTACCACGAAATGGCGGCGATGATGCACCGTGCAGGTGGTTTGTGTTTTGTGGATTTTGCATGCTCTGCACCGTATATGCACCCCCCTCAGTATTTTTCAAAAAAAGCGGCACCAGTGTAGTAAACGTATATTTTATTGTAGAATATAGCCATCAACCGCTTTAATAACAATCTCCTTTTCAAACTTCTTTACATTCTTAGTATCAATCACTCTAAAAATATATTGACTGGAATAAAGCCATAAGCCTTTAGTGTATAAATGGAATCAAGAAATTGAGCGATAAAACATAAGTTTCAACAGACATTTGTGTTTACTTGAAAAAATGTTTAACTTTGCTTGAAGCAACATCATAGAGAATACTATATGCGAATTATTACAAAACGAACCTTAGATGAATTTTGCGAAAAACACCCAGATGCAACAGCATCTATTAAGACTTGGTACGATAATGTATGAGCAAATAATTTTCATTCATCCCAAGAAGTAGTCGCATATTTTAATTCTGCTGACCCGGTTGGCAATAACAGGATTGTATTTAATATAGCCAGAAATAAATATAGGTTGGTTGCAAAATTTGAATTTCATCTACGTTTACAAAGGGTTTATATTCGATTTATTGGCACCCATGCTGAATATGACAAAATTTCAGATATTTCTAACATTTAAACATAAATTGACATGACCTTATCTTCAAATATTATAAATGAAAAATACGAATTATTCCCCATCAGAGATGAGAAGACATACCTTATGAGCTGTGACCTTCTTGAAAAATTAGATGCTATTGTTCTTGAAGAAGCCGAAGATGTTGAAGAAAAATTAGCCTATTTAGATGCTCTTGCTATCCTCATAGAAGCGTATGAAGATAAACATTTCAAATTTAATCAATATAAATTGACACCGATTGAAGTCATTGAGCATTCTTTAGAACAATTGAATATTAATAAACAGGACTTACTTAAACTTGTGGAATCAAAATTCTAATGCTCACCATTTTAGTGTAACATTATCAATGACCAAATAATTGAAATTCTATTAACTCAGCTGAGTCAAAAACATCTGAATAAAAAAATAGCTCCTTGAATTTCTCAAGAAGCTATTTTTTATTGAAATTTAAAGATGGAAAAGGGTTAAAATTAGAGACTTTAAATTAATGTAAAACATTGACAATCAATATCTTAATATCTCAATATCCTAATACCTCAATTACAACACCCATTGCCATTACAAGAGAGCGTGACCCGATATTTAGTTGTTTGACCCAATATTGAAGTGGTGAAAGTATTGCTCGTTGCGCCCGGAATATCATTCCATGCAGCACCGCCGTTGATGCTGTTTTGCCATTGAACTGTACAATCCACGCCGCCGTTGATAGTCGCATCGAGTTGAATGCCGCCGCCATTGCAGACGGTTGTGCTTTTGGCTGTCACCGCTACTTTCGGTTTGTCAATGATGGTCACTGTCGCTGAATTGGTTGATATTTCAGAACAGCCGCTCGCGCTACTTCTCACCATCAAACGGTAGTAAACCACGCCGCTTGTAGTGGACGAAGGCGTATAAACGATGTCATTCGCGCCTGAAATATCCGACCAAGCTGTATTATCCGAACTGCTCTGCCACTGATAAGTCAATGTGCCTGCGCCGCCCGTCACCGCCGCCGTCAATGTCAAACTACCGCCCACGCATTGTGTAATATCATTCGGTTGAGCCGAAATACTGAGGGGTTGCGCGATGGATAACATGACCTCGTCCGCATTGCTACACGTATTATTCACTTTATTTGTCCAACGCAAAGTCGCTGTTGGCGAAGTAATCGTTACGTTGGTCGTAGGCGATTGAGCATCATCAATGGTTGCTGTGCCGTTGATGACTGTCCATAAACCTGTTCC
>JAYUUR010000353.1:0-3739 GCA_043754475.1 Saprospiraceae bacterium
CGAGTAGATTGGCTTAAAAAGTTGAGAATTTCTGCTTTTTCAGAAGTTTCATTTACTTCTTTTTCAATATGAATAATGCCTTGACTAAAATTATGTCCTTTGACAAAGAGAATCCGATAAATATCTCGGATATTTTCAATTTGTTGAGGTGTATATCCTCGACGTTGTAAGCCGACTCGATTCACGCCTGCATAGGAGAGCGGTTCGCGCGCCGCAGTTATGTATGGCGGTACATCGCACCGCACCAACGAGCCACCGCTCACCATCACATCTTTACCAATTTTGACAAACTGATGCACCGCAGTTAATCCGCCTAAGCGAGCATAATCGCCGATTTCGATATGACCTGCTAAGGTGACGTTGTTGGCGAGGATGACATGATCGCCAATAATACAATCGTGTGCCACATGAACATAAGCCATGATGAGGCAATTTTTGCCAATAACAGTCCGATAACCGGATGTAGTGCCTATATTGAGGGTGCAATATTCGCGGATAATCGTATTATCACCAATTTCAAGGAAAGTGCGCTCGCCCCGATATTTCAAATCTTGAGGTGTAGAGCCGACAATAGCGCCTTGAAATATCTTGCAGTTTTTACCAATACGCGCCCCATCCATGATGCTCACGTGAGGAGCTATCCATGTACCATCTTCAATTACGACATCCGCTGCAATGGTTGTAAAAGGACCGATGATCACATTTTTACCGATTTGGGCATCGGGATGTATGACGCTTAAATTGCTGTAATTCATTTTTAATTGCCGAATCAAAATAATTGGTCGTTTGTTAAGGTCGTTTTTGAATCATGGCTGTCAATTCTGCTTCTGACACCATTTTATTGCCGACATAACAGTATCCTTGCATGTGGACGATACCTCGTCGAATAGGTTCTTTTAAATCCATTTTGATAATCATCGAATCGCCGGGCATCACTTTTTCCTTGAATTTACAATTTTCAATTTTCAGAAAATAGGTATCCCACGTTTCGTTGTCGGGCGTATTGGCTAAGGCAAGTAGTCCTCCTGTTTGAGCCATTGCTTCCACTTGCAAAACGCCAGGGAAGACTGGATTGTCAGGAAAATGCCCTTGAAACATCCACTCGTTCATTGTAATATTTTTAACACCCACAACTGAAGTAGGGGTCATTTCAATAATTTTATCAACCAATAAAAATGGAAACCGATGTGGCAATTTTTTCGCAATTTGGTTGATGTCCATCAATGGTTTTATATTTGGATCATATTTCGGTACGCCTTGTAGTTTTCTAAAATCGGCATAGTGCTTTTTCAAAATTTTAGCAAAAGCCACATTGGCGGTATGCCCGGGCTTGGTCGCGACAATTTTTCCTTTAATATGTTTGCCTACTAATGCCAAATCGCCAATTACATCCAACAGCTTATGCCTTGCGGGTTCATTATTAAAGCGCAGTTTGGTTGTATTCAAGACGCCTTCGTGCTCTACTTTTACGCTTTGCTTACCCAATTTTTTTGCTAAAATATCCAACTCGTCTTGAGTCATCAATCGGTCAACAATAACGATGGCATTGTCCAAATCGCCGCCTTTTATTAAGCCTTGCCCCAGTAATTGTTCGAGTTCATGAAGAAAAACGAAGGTTCTACAAGCGGCAATTTCGTCTTTATACTGAGGGGTATGTTCAAGGCTGGCATATTGATGGTTGAGGAGCGACGAATGAAAATCAATCATGACAGTCACGCTAAAATTATCCGCTGGCAGTGCCAAAAGCTCAGTTCCAGTCACTTCATCTCTGTAAGAAATAGGTTCTAAAATTTCAAAATATTCCCTCAATGCCTCTTGCTCAACTATCCCGACATTTTCAATAGCGGTGACGAAAGGCATGGCTGAGCCATCCATAATCGGCACTTCGGGTCCGTCTATTTCAATCAAAACATTATCGATGCCCAAGCCTACGAGGGCAGAAAGGGCATGTTCGACGGTGCTTACTTGGGCATTTTCACTTTTTAGGGTTGTTCCACGATTGGTGGATACTACTTTGTTCGCATCCGCAGCAATAATTGGTGCACCTTCTAAATCAGTTCTTTGAAATTTATAACCGAAATCGATGGGCGCAGGTTTAAAGGTCATACAGACTTCTCGCCCTGTATGCAAACCCACACCATTTATGACTACTGAATCTTTAATCGTACATTGTTTCATACTTAAATGATGGCTTTTTGTATCACTGACAGTCGCAAAGATACATTTTTTTGGAATTTTTGAAGAGATTCTCAACAGTTATTGTTGAGACTGATTTGTAACTCCTTAGCCCCCCTGCCCCCAAAGGGGGAGTCCCACCCGAAAAATGATAACAACGTTCATTTTTTGAACAAATTTAGGATATTTCGTAGGCGTTCCCCCTTTGGGGGTTAGGGGGCTTAAAACATTGGCAGACTGTAAACGTTAATTTTACGTATTTAAATAGGATTGAATTATAATATCCTTATTTTTGTAGGACATAAAAATATTTCCCCTAAATTCTTCAACTAATAGATGATGAAAAAAAGCTTAACACTCCTCCTTGTAATCCTTTTTGCCTTCAATACTCACGCCCAAATGGCGAACGGAACGGATACTCTTTACGGCAATGAATGGATTAATTACAATCAAACGTATTTGAAAATTAAAATAGCTGCCGATGGTGTCTATCGCATTTCGGCGGCAACTTTGAATGCATCGGGCTTACCCCTCAGTAATAGCACTGCTTTAGGTTTCAAATTGTACAGATTAGGCACTGAAATCCCCGTTTTTATCAATGAAGACAGCCAAACGGGCTTCATCGAATTTTATGGTCAAAAAAATCGGACAGAGTTGGATGCCTATTTATATCAAAGAGGCGCGACCGATATGCTCAATCCTGAATACAGCAATGTGACTGATTCGGCTGCCTATTATTTGACATGGAGCAGTACCCCCTCAGTAAAAAGGCTCACGAATCAAGCAAATGACCTCGCTAATGCACCTGCAAAAGAAGCGTGGTATTGGCATACATCAGAGCAAATTTTCGCAGATGCTGCTATTACACCGCAAGATTTTAATGGTGTAAAATTGCCCGAAATGGAAGTGGGTGAAGGCTTCGGCTCTTCTTATGCACCAAGTTTTAGTCAAACTTTATTCACGTCATCGAAAATAGATAATCAAGCAGCTACATTAAAAATCAGATGGGTGACTGATTTGGGTAACCATTTTTCTGAAGTGAAATTGAATAATAAAGTAGTAGAAAAAGACACAACAGGTTCTTATGTTTTACAAAATAAAGAATACACCATCGCGGCGGCGGACGTGGCGGCTTCCATGCCTTTGAGCATTGCAGGCAGTTTCGATGCTACCGACAATCGCTCGATTTCAACATTGAGTTTGAGATATGCAAGGCTGTTTAATTTTAATAATGAGACTTATTTTGAATTTAAAATAGAGGCTTCCGCTTCAACAAAATACCTTGAAATTGATAATTTTAATACTTCAACTGCCCCCGTTCTATACGATGTAACCAACGGTTGGCGTATGACCACCACTTTTGAAAATGGTAAAGTGAAAGCAGTGATACCCCCCTCAGTATTGGAGCGAAAATTAGTGCTGTTGAGCGTTTCTGCTGTTAAAAATATTGCCTCTGTCACTAAACCAATTTTTGAAGATTTGAAAACAGATGGTGGCGATTATATTTTAATATCAAACCCTTCTTTTACTTCTATACCTGAAACTAAAGAATATGCTCAATATC
>JAYUUR010000354.1:0-3715 GCA_043754475.1 Saprospiraceae bacterium
TATCAAGAGCGTTGCCACGATGAGGTGATGTCGAAGCTTTTTGATTTGGGTATATATGGCGAAAAAGCAGATGAAATAGCCGCTCAATTGATTAGTGATAATTTTTTGAATGAAGAAAGATTTGCCATCAGTTATGCGCGAGGCAAATTTAGAATTAAAAGATGGGGAAAAGTCCGCATCAAACAGGAATTAAAATTGAGGCATATTCCCGAATATTCAATCAAAAAAGCACTGCAAGCCATTGATACTGAGGGGGGGTATGTGGAGACTTTAAAAAGTGTAATTCGTTCAAAATCAAAGGATTATGAAGGCGATGTGCAGAAAAAACAGAAGCTGGCAGCTCATGCCATGCGCAAAGGATTTGAGGCTGATTTGGTGTGGGAGGTTTTGAATAAGGAAATTGATTTGTTTGATAATTAAATTCTTTCTATATTTAATGCGATAAAAATTTTAATAACTCAGCCCCCCAACCCCCAAAGGGGGAGTACCACCCAAAAAATGTTAAAAACGTTCATTTTTAGAACAAACTTAGCATACTTCGCAGGTGTTCCCCCTTGGGGGTTAGGGGGCTTAACTTTCATAAAAACCATTATGGCTATCCAAGACGAAATCCGAAGCCTTATTTCAAGCGCCAAATTAGATAAAGCCCTTGATAAATTTCAAGAATGGGCTGCTCCCAATGATGCTGATTTGAACAATCAATTGATTCTTTTGCAAGGGCGTTTGAGTTCGCTCAAGCGGAGTGAAAACCTCGGGTTGTTGTCGTTTTCTGATGTCAATCGAGAGCGCAATGTTCTCACCAATTCTATATTGAGTTTGTTGATTGAAATGGAAGACAATTCAAGTTCAGACTCTTCAACTAATAAACCGAATCAAGGCATTGTCGCGCCTTCAAGTGATAAAACGCCACCACCTGCTACCAATACTCAAAAAGTCATCCTGTTTTTTGCTTCAAATCCTAACGATACGGGTAAATTACAATTGGAAAAGGAGTTGGTTGGTATTAGTTCGAGTTTGCAAGAGAAGCAATTGAAATTTACCATTTTTCAAAAATGGGCGACTAAAGCCAATGAGGTTCAAAGGGAAATTGTCACTCGAAAGCCTTCCATTGTCCACTTTTCAGGGCATGGCTTGGGTAAGGAATATGCTGGAAGCCGAGGCATAGGGCGACCTTCGCAAGATGAATCGGGCTTAATTTTTCAAGATGCCAATGGTAATATGAAAGTCATGCAGACCGACGAATTGAAAAAAATGTTTGAAATTTTTGCCAAATACAAAATGAAAGTGAGTACAGTGGTGTTGAACGCTTGCTATTCTGCTAATCAAGCCAGAGCGATTATGCCTTATGTGGATTATGTAGTAGGCATGACGACTGCGGTAGGTGACGAAGCAGCTATTACTTTTGCCAAAGAGTTTTATGGTATATTGGGCGAGACCGACAATGTGGAAATGGCGTTTGATTTAGCAGTGAATGCTATTGGAATTGAAGGTTTGAAAGATGAAGATACGCCTAAACTTTTTCCACGCGACGCGTGAACAGATTTCGGACAAGACGTTATCATAAAATTTAACACATAACACATCCTTTTATTTTTAAAACGATAATATCAAAATGCGAATTATTGGACATCATACTTGCAGTCAGCAAGGAATAATTAGTAATATAGAGAAGCAAGGTCCATTTCAATCAACTTATGTTGCAGAAGATAGGAGGCAACATAAATTCTTAGGAACGGGATATTATTTTTGGGACAATAATATAAACATGGCTCATGCTCATGGACAAAAAAATTATAAGAGAAAATATCATATTTTTCAAGCGGAATTAGAATTAGAAACTGATATTTTTTTAGATTTAGTGGGCAACCGTATTGATATGCTATGGTTTCAAGACATAATGAAGCGTTTTGAGCATATTGAAGAGGTAGAAAACTGGACGATTGGCAGTTTTATTGAATTTCTGAAACAGAAAGGCTTTTTCACTTATAAAGCGATTCGAGCAATTGATAACAGTATCGATCCAAAAGAAATGATTAGATTTGTTGATAATCGGGATAACTTTACGAACCTCAACCCTATTTTTATTGTTTGTCTATTAGAAATTAGTGAAAAAATAATGAAGTCATTTTCTCATCTTAAAACTTTTCCGCTTGAAAATGTATAGTAAATCGCAAATAGAAGCATTGGAGTTACTTGATAAGTATTTTAATGAAACACCTAAAAGCGTTGTTAAAACTAATATTCAAGCAGTTACCAAATTACGTTTTGTAGGCTCAACTGCAAAAGATTATTTTTCATTGATTCAAAAATATTTGAACTATCAGCCATTCAAAAAAAAATTAGAAGTCATTCATGTACATAAAGGTGTTGCGTCGCATACTAACAAATATATAAATCCCCAAATTAATGTAATATTAGATGGATTAAATTTGTCAGCCAATCTATTTTATTCAAATAAAATCAAATCAGTTGTTTATCCTACTCTCCAATACAACCATTTAGATGTCAGTAAAAAACTATTAACTTATTCTAAAAAGAGTAGATCAATTTTTAATTTAATTCAAGCCTAATGTTTAAAGATATATTATCATATTTTGACAGTCAAGAATGGCAATACCATATTCCAGAACCAACCAAAACACTGGCATTGCTCGGCATTGGTACGCAAAGTGGTAAATACCATTGTATTGCAGACATAAGTGAAGATTTTTATAGGTTTATTTTTTTCAGTATTTGCCCTACTAATGTTCCTTATTTAAGAAGGAAAGAAATGGCTGAACTAATAACCCGCATAAATTATAATTTATTTTTAGGAAACTTTGAATTAGATTTTGAAGACGGCGAAATTAGATTCAAAACGAGTATAATTTATGAAAGCATTGAACTTAATCATACTATTATTGATCATATTGTAACAAGCAATTTAGTTACTATGGATAGAAATATATCAATACTTACTACTTTCGCTTACGGAGAATTATCAATGGAGGAAGCCATAAATAAAATTAAACACTTCCAACAAATTAGTGTTGATAACCCTGCTGAATAATTCATCTCCCATTACTAAAATTGAATCACTTGCACCTTCGTCTCCCCTATTTGCTTTACACTCACGATATACATCGTTGAATAATCACTGTCAGCTATATCTTTCTCAACATCTGCCCCCCTCAGTATATTGACCAATTGAGGCACTGTATTGGAGTGACCGACCATGAAAATCTTCTTGCCTTTCTCTATTTTTGTCAACGATTCTAACAGTTCCTTTTGCTTGTGGGCATCATAAATCTCTACCGGGCGGCGTTTGAACGCGGCTAATGGCTTGGCAGTATTTTTAGTGCGTGGCTTATCAGTTGAATACACTTTATGGATATGAACTTTCTTAAAAATATGCACTAACGCGTTTGCACGACCTCGCCCTACTGCATTCAAGTCCGCATTAGTACCACCCGCTGTATCTTTTTCCGCATGTCGAACAATGAAAAAGACCGTAACATCTTTATCGTTAAAACCTTCAATCGTCATTTTCTCTTGGCTATTGGGCATAGTGAAAATGCCTTTAGCACTGATTGTTGGAATGGCTTTTTTGTAAGGGATTATATCTTGCGCTTGTGTCAAGATGGGGGTTAGGATGATTAGTAGTAAGACTATTTTTTTCATAAATATAATTAAATTAACTTATTAATTCGAATAATAGGTTTGCCGAAGGCATTCC
>JAYUUR010000355.1:0-3706 GCA_043754475.1 Saprospiraceae bacterium
TTGGCGGCACGAGCCATTTCAGCATAATTATCGAACGGGACAATAGTAGTGGCTGATAGTGGATTGGAATTGACGCATAATGCGATGAGTAAACCTACAATTAGGTTCAGAGTTGTTCTTTTCATGCTTGTTTTTTTTGTTGAGAATTTGCATTCTCTAAATTTATAAAAATTGTATCGGTTCTTACACGCTCAATAATGCATTTTATTTTATTTATATTCAACTATTTTAGTTAAATTAAAATATTTTATAACAAAAGTTAAGGTACGATGCTTTTTTAAATGATTATTAACTCAATTCTTGTTTTGTACTGAGGGGGTGCAAAAACTCGTATTATTTTAAATATCGAAAAGACCTTAAAATCCTCCCTTCTTCAATTCATCCAAAAACGCGGGCAAGCGATTGTACTTTTGGCGCAATTCAGTGGCAAACGCTTTAATGCCTTGCTCTTTTCCTTTGATGTTTTTCAAAGGTTTCAACATCGAAACAGCTTGCTGATAATGACTTCTGGAAGAAGCACTATTGCCCATATATTTGATAACTCGTTGACAATAAAGCGTGAAAATGGCATCGGGATATAAATGTAAAATCAATTTGGCAGCAGCTTCAAATGCACTGCTATCGTAAAACATACTATTGTTAAAATCCGGAGTCTCAACACTCTCTTTGGCAAACGTCAAGAGTTCTGGAAAACGTTGAGCATCGGCTAATAGGGCGATGTAAAAATGAGGATGGCGTTTTTTATTCGATTGAATATAGTCTTCTTGCTCATTGGCAGTGGCTTGTTGACGCCAACGGTGGTATAAATCAAGGCTTCCTTTGTAGGCTGCGACTTCTGACACTATTTTTTTGAAAAAACCTAAATTGTCTTCAGGCAAAATCTGCTCTGCTACGAATTCATTGATTTGCCATTTGTATTGTTCACTGGCTTTTTGCGCGACAGAAACAAAACGGTTACGGTCACCTCTATCAATATATTGCTGCATGAGTTCTTCAGCCAATTTATGACTATCTAAACCATAAGCTGCTAATTTTTCTAATAAAAAATCACTTTTACCCAAAGCATTACAAAGCATTTTTGTCAATTCATAATGAGAAGAGGAATGCAAATTGTGTTTAGTCATAAAATCTAAAAATTGTTGTTCGGCTTTCGCTTGCTGAACAATGAAAGAGAACAAATCTTCACCTAATATCTCATACGGGGCGGTTTCAGCTTTGTCGCGAAAACGTTCGAATTGTTGCCAACGGTTTAAAATGAGTTGTAAAATTGCTTGATAATCACTTGGGGTATAGGTTTTATCTTCCAAACGGTATATCCAATCGGTGGTTATTTGATTGAAAAAAGTATCTAATGTCGATTGATAAGAAAAATCGGTGTACTCGCCAAAATCTCCTTCTTCTATTAGAAATATAGCTTCGTAAATACTCAAAAGGATATGAGCCGAATCGAGCAAATGCCCATCTTCGAGTGCTTGCATCGTCCGATTGCCATACGGTTGGATGAGTCTCAACACTTCTTTTTCAAGAGCGTCAGTATCATATCTTTCATAACCTTCATCGTAATCATAATCCCTTCTTCTGTAGTAAGAATCTTCGTCTTCATCCTCTTCTAAAGTGTAATCATTGAGGTCAATATCCATCAGACGCGCTGCAATCTCATTGCTCAATTCGTCTAAATCGGTCGAATTACTGAGGGGGTGTGTAGGCGGACGGATGTAACTTAAAAAACGCCGACAAAGATTGGCATCTTGCACAAACAGCATCCGAATAAACGCTTCCCGTTTATCCGAACGAGCTTTTAAAAATTCTTTTTCATAAAATGTAGCCATTTCGACTGGTTCATTCTCCTCTTCATTTTGTAAAGGGTAGTGTTGTTGCTCAATCGTTTCTATAGAATTCATTTCTATAGAATTCATTTCTATATAATTCTCTTCAACAATGTTTAAACCTACTGCTACAATGTGTTTACAGATGCCTTCATAGTCGTAAGGACAAGTGCAATGAGTATAAATATCATCGGCTGACTCGACAACTTCAACTTTATACTTCTCCGTTCCATGAACAGTAGCCGTGTACTTATTGCCTTGTTTTTGAAGTTTCGATACGGCATCCTGATATTCTTCCCCGCGTTCAAAACTTGTTTCAGTGGCATTGGCTATGAGCCAATTGATAGTAAGATTCATAATTTTTTTTTTGCAAAGATATAATAAGCTAAAACTATTTATGCGGCTGTTGTTGCTTATGTTCGCCAATCAAATTAATAGGTCATCCTGCTTTGAATAGTTGGATGACCTATTGTTTTGTCTTGTAAAAAGTTTATTTCTTTACCCCCCTCAGTATAAGTGCGGCTTTTACCTGATTTTCATTTAAATTTGCTTGAAATATCTAAATAAAAAATATGTTGATACAAGACGAAATCCGTTGGGGCATACTGGGCGTTGGCGATGTATGCGAAGTGAAAAGCGCACCCGCTATGAATTTGATTGAAGGTTCAAAGGTGGTAGCCGTGATGCGGCGGAATGCCCTGAAAGCGCAAGACTATGCTCAAAGGCATGGGATTCCAAAATGGTACGATGATGCGGATGCTTTGATTAATGACCCTGAAGTGAATGCTATTTATATTGCTACGCCACCCGATGCCCATGAAGTTTATACTCTCAAAGCGGCTCAAGCTAAGAAGCCTGTATATGTCGAAAAACCGATGGCAAGAACTTATGCAGAATGTCTTTCTATGGTTAAAGCCTGTCAAGATGCTGATGTACCTTTGTTTACAGCCTATTATAGGCGGCAATTACCCAATTTTCTAAAAATCAAATCTTTATTGGATGAAGGGGCTATTGGCGATGTGCGCTATGTACATATTTTACTGAATAAAACACTTCAACCCGACATTCTAACGGCTATTGTCGCAAATGGCGATAGCGGTAATTGGCGGGTACAACCTGAAATAGCGGGTGGTGGTTATTTCTTCGATTTGGCAGCGCACCAATTGGATATGATGGATTTTTTATTCGGGCCCATTCAAAATGCTCAAGGTTTTAAGAACAATCAAGCCCAATTGTATGCTGCCGAAGATATTGTCATGGGTTCGTTTCAATTCGGAAATGGCATATTAGGTACTGGCAATTGGTGTTTTACAACTTCTCCTGTTTCAAATAAAGAAATCACAACCATCGTCGGCAGCAAAGGGCAAATCTCATTTCCATTTTTTGGCGATAATACAGTCACTGTGGAAATAGAAGGCAAAGGGAAAGAAGTCATGAATTTTGACATGCCTAAACATATTCAACAACCCCTTATTCAAACTATTGTAGATGAACTACATGGTAAGGGCAATTGCCCAAGCACAGGTATCTCAGGCGCACGAACTAACAAAATAATGGCACTTTTGACGGCTCAATAGTAGATGATGATTGTGTAATAAAACTTATCTCATTAATAATAAAACCTTTTATAGAGTTGACGAATGAGATAACTCAATAAATTTTTTTTTTATTGAGTTTGCAAATGAGTTTATTCTGTAGAAAAACTTTTTTATTGAGTTTGCAAATGAGTTTACTTGATGAAAAAGTTTTTTTATACAGTTTGTAAATGAGTTGACTTGATAGAAAAACATTTTCATAGAGTTTACAAATGAGTGGACTTGATAAAAGTACTTTTTTATTGGAAAATACTGAGGGGATACCAAGCATATTATTTCAAGTAT
>JAYUUR010000356.1:0-3705 GCA_043754475.1 Saprospiraceae bacterium
ACCCCTAATTTTAAAATTCCAAAAAACGATTTTTTTATTTCCAAAACAGCATTTTATTGAACTCCAAAACAACATTTTTTTGAACATCTTTAATTAAAAACCGCTTACTTCGGACTTGAAGCAAGCGGTTTCTTTTTGCAATATTGAAGGAAACATAAATAAACATCATAAAAGATTGTAAATCAACTGAGGAAAGATACCCAAAACCAACAGCAGCAAACAACACAGCACAATCAGCATATTTTGAAGCGGATTGGCTTGTATACTGAGGGGGTCAGTATGGAGATGTGAAGGGTGCGTTTCATCATCAAAATACATAGCAATAATGATTTTAAAATAATAATAAACACCCACCAATGACATCAGAATAGCAAATATCACCAAACCCAAAAATCCTTCTGAAATAGCGTTCGCAAAGATATAATACTTCGCCATGAAGCCAGCTAAAGGCGGAATACCACCCATCGAAAGGAGTGCAACAGTCATGGCTGCCGCCATATTCGGATTCTTTTTACCTAAACCGTTGAACGCTTTTATTTCTGTAGAACCTGTTTTTTCAGACACAATATACAGTATCATAAAGCCTAATATCGTAGCAATCGAATACACGGCGGTATAATAGAGGATAGAATTGTCAGACTCAGTACTTAAACACAATACGGCAATCAGCATATAACCAGCATGAGAAACAGAGCTGAAAGCGAGCATCCGCTTGGTATCTCTTTGCAAAACAGCGATGATATTACCCATCAGGAGCGATAAAACAATCATACCCGCAATAATATCTGCCCAAATATAGGTAGCACCTGGGAAACTGGTAACAAAAAGGCGATAAAGCGCAGCAAATGCCGCCGTTTTGACGACGGTCGCCATAAATGCCGTGATAAGCGTTGGTGCACCTTGATACACATCGGGTGCCCAAAAATGGAAGGGTGCAGCCGCTATTTTGAAGCCTAAACCAATCAATATCATGATAATACCGACAGTGAGCAAGCCAGTATTGGCATCAGTCGCTTTACCAACAGCTGCGCGGATCGGCATCAAATCGAATGAGCCGCTCATGCCATATATCAAGGCAATACCAAACAATAGGAATCCCGAGGCAAATGCGCCCATCAAAAAGTATTTCAAAGCCGATTCGTTGGAACCCAAATCAGTTTTATTACTACCTGCTAATACATACATCGACACTGACAGTATTTCGATACCCAAAAACAACATCACTAAATTGGTGTAAGAAACCATCACCAATGCACCGACTAATGCGAACATAACCAGCGCATAACGGTCAGTAGAGACAATCATCTTACTGAAATAATCCTCAGACATAATCAACCAAAGCAATGCCACGCTGCACATGACTGCAAGGAACGCCAAAGCATAATTGTCAATTTTCATCATGCCGAAAACGCCTTGACTGATATTCCAATCAAAAATACACCATGATATAGTCATAGCCAAGCCAAGCAGCACCAACGGGAAAACCAATTTCCGCAGATTAAATATATCCGCCAGCATTACGAATATGCCGGTTAGAGACAGCGTTATGAGTTCTTTCATAAAAAAAACAGTTATTTTAAAAGGGGAAATAGACCCCTCAGTATTTTCTTTAAATTTATATCCCAATATCCCAATATCCCAATATCCAATATCTCAATACCTTAATTTCACCCCACCAAGCCCGCTTGAAACGCTTTTAATATTTCTTGAATCGCTGGCGTCACAATATCAATCAACGGTTTTGGATAAACACCGAGAATAAGCACCAAAGCAGATATAGTAATAAGCATTATTTTCTCATTCAAATCCAAATCGGTGAACCCCTCCTGCCGCACTCCGCTCGCAGTGACAGTTTTGTTGGTTTCGCCCAACATCATAGTTTGATAACCACGCAACATATACACCGCGCCAAGAATAACCGTCAAACCTGCCAAAACCAATACCCATAATGAGCTTTTCATAGCTGCATATTGATACAAACCATTCAAAAGGAGAAACTCGCCAACGAATCCATTGGTCAAAGGCAGTGCTACGGAACCGAGTAAAATGATTAAAAAAAGCAGTGCAAAAGTAGGAGCAACGCTACGGATACCGCCTAAACTCGCCATTTCTCTTGTTTTGGTTCTATTAAAAATAATTTCAGCGATGTAGAACAAACCGACGACATTGATACCATGTGCCACCATCTGAATCATCGCACCAGTCAACCCCTCAGTATTCATGGAGAAAATACCTGCTGAAATCAACCCAACGTGGGCAATGGATGAGTAAGCAATCAAACGTTTGAAGTCTTTTTGCACCAAAGCAATACACGAAGCGTAAACGATACCGATGACGCTCAAAACGATAGCCGTAAAGCCCCAAGCGTTCCAGCCTTGCGGAACCATCGGCATCAACCATCGAATCAAGCCGTAAGTACCCATTTTCAACATAATGCCCGAAAGGAGCATTGTGCCGGGCGTAGGTGATGCCACGTAAGTGTCAGGCTGCCAAGTATGGAAAGGAAATATGGGCATTTTGATAGCAAAAGCAACGAATATCGCCCAAAAGACCCACGCTTGCTGAATATCTGATAAATTTCTACCCGCTTCGTAGAGCGCATTAATGGCAAAAGAATGGTCGCCGGGTGTTGCATAATAGACGAAAAGAATGCCTGCCAACATGATTAAAGACCCAGCGAGGGTATAAACAAAGAACTTGAACGTGATGCGCCCTCTATTTTCACCGCCCCAAATGAGGCAGATAAAATAAATAGGAATCAAAGCCAATTCCCAGAAAATATAGAATAAAAAGCCATCCATTGCCGTGAAAACGCCTACTAAAGCCATTTGCATCAAAAACATCAAGCTATAAAAGCGGCACGAGTAATCATTTTTAAACGAGGCTAAAACAATCAGTGGCATCAAGAGCGAAGTCAACATGACCATCAAAAAAGAGATGCCATCCATCGAAACGGCGAAGTTCGCACCGAAAGGCAGCCAGGGCATGTTGATATTGAAAGCCGCTTGATTAGCACCCAATTGAGTAGCTGCAAAACCGAGAATGCCCAACTCCACGAGAGCCAGCAAGAGTGCCAACTGCCGCTTGAAGCTGTCAGTTCCAAAAACCAACATCAAAACGGCTGCAATAAGCGGAAAGAATATAAGAGTTGCTGTTAGCATAAATTATAATTGTAAATCTATTTTTATAAAGCCTTAAATGCTAAAATTAAAACAATAGCCACTACCATAGCGAAAAAGTACACATCCACACTGCCTTGCTGCGTCCGGCGCAAAGTATTGGATAACCACCGCGTCAAAACACCTATATTATTGACGCTGCCATCAATGCCCATCTTTTCAACGATATTATAAAAGAATGCAGACACGTCGTTTAAAGGCTTCGTTATCAATGAGTTATAAATTTCATCGATGTAGTATTTATTGTAAACTGTCTTAGTGATGCCTTGCATTTCGGCATCTTCGGGCAGTTTTCTATCTTTCAAAAACATATAAAATCCAATACCGGCAACCGCTAAAACTACTGCTGTTACGCCCCACATCATCGTGTGCAAGCTGTGATGATCATCCTCAATTTTCATGTCCATCAAGACCGTACTGAGGTTGTGTTCGACAAATTCTTCCAATAAATGCCCACCCAAAACTGCGAGGGCTGCCAAAACTATCAAAGGCACTGTCATACTGAGGGGTGACTCGTGGAGGTGAT
>JAYUUR010000357.1:0-11220 GCA_043754475.1 Saprospiraceae bacterium
AGCCGCCATCGCCCCAGCCGCAATGCCGACGATGATGGCTGCAAATATCTGAAATTGCTTAGGCGACAGCTTTTGTTGCAACTTGAAAATAAGATGCGACATATTATTCAAAATGTATTTTACAGATTTCATCTAATTTTATATGGCATTTACTTACCTTTTCCATTCATTTGCAAATCAAATCCTTTTATTGGATAATTGCACTATAAAAGACCATCAAATTTGTTTAGGCTATTTCAACTTTTTTAATCTCGGTCATTTATGTTAATTCCTATTATTCTTACTTTCATTATAGGCTATTCTGCTATTATTTTTGAACATACCATCAAAATTGATAAAGCAGCAGTGGCACTTATGACAGGCGTTTTATGCTGGACGCTCTATGCTTTCAGCGATACACCAATGGACACTGTAGAGCATCATTTGATTGAAAAATTCGCGGAATCTGCTCAAATTCTTTTCTTTTTATTGGGGGCGATGACCATCGTAGAGTTGATAGATGCCCATGAAGGTTTTGATATTATTGTGTCGCGGGTAAAAACCCGTAAAAAGGTATCGTTGTTGTGGATAATAGGCATTTTAAGCTATTTTTTATCTTCAGTTTTGGATAATTTAACGACGACTATCGTCATGATTTCTTTTATTCGCAAATTGGTGAATGATAGGGAAGATAAGCTACTTTTAGCAAGCATTATCGTCATTGCAGCCAACGCAGGCGGTTCTTGGTCACCGATTGGCGACGTGACGACCACTATGTTATGGATTGGTAAACAGGTAACGACTGCGAAGTTGATGGAGTATGTTTTCCTCCCAAGTGTTATTTGTCTTATTGTACCTTTGCTCATTGTTTCGTTTAGGATGAAAGGCAATTTAGAGCCAATGGATGTAAGCAACGATATAAAAGTGAAAGTGGAAAGCCTTTCTGAAAAGCATAAAACCATCGTGTTCTTTCTCGGAATTGGCGCTTTGATATTCGTTCCTATTTTCAAAACTATCACGCATTTGCCGCCGTTTATGGGTATGCTTCTGAGCTTGGGTGTGATGTGGGCAATCACTGAATTAATGCACAGCGATAAAGACCAAACGGACAAAACTGCCCTATCCGTCAAGAGTGCCTTGGAAAGAGTGGATACCCCGAGCATAATGTTTTTTGTTGGGATTCTGTTAGCTGTTGGGGCACTTGAAAGTACTGGAATACTGAGGGGGTGGGCAGAATGGCTGACGCAAACCATTGGAAATCAATCCATTATAGCGGTTGTGATTGGATTAATATCAGCTATTGTTGACAACGTTCCTTTAGTGGCTGCATCTATGGGCATGTATTCATTGGAGCAATTTCCTCAAGATGATAAGTTTTGGCACTTGATAGCTTATTGTGCTGGCACGGGTGGGTCGATACTGATAATTGGTTCTGCAGCAGGTGTAGCGGCAATGGGTATGGAGCGAATCGAGTTCTTTTGGTATGTCAAACGGATTTCTTTATTGGCTGCGTTGGGCTATTTTGCAGGAGCTGCAGCGTTTATATTGGAGCATTATGTTTTTTAAAAAATTAACAAAATAATTTATGAAAATGAAACTACAAAACTTTGTATCATTGGTTATCCTCCTTGTCGCAATATTGACCCCCCTCAGTATAAAAGCTCAAAATGCGTTAGGTTGCGATGGTAAACGCTATGTACAAGATGTATTTACGGATACCACTCAAGCCAAAGGCGTAGAGTATGGAAAAAATTTGGCATCAACTGTTGGAGCGAGTTTATTAATGGATGTCATCGAACCCAAAGGCGATGTGTTGACTAAACGCCCGTTGATAATATTAGCGTTCGGAGGCGGTTTCGTATCAGGCGCCCGCAATGAACAATATATGCTCGACCTTTGCAAAACCTTTGCAAAAAAAGGTTATGTCTGCGCGACTATTGACTATCGACTCTATGACTTCGCTAAAGGTTTTCCCGATTCATTAAAAATATCTCCTACCGTCATTCAAGCGATTCAGGATATGAAAGCCGCTATTCGCTATTTCAAAAAAAATGCGAGCTTAGCAAATGCTTATCGTGTTGACACAGCCAATATTATTTTAGGTGGTGTTTCAGCAGGTGCTATCACAGCGATGCACACTGCTGAAATGGATTCAACGGATAATATACCCACTTGGCTTAGAAATATCGTCAAAGTAGAAGGTGGATTTGAAGGCAATGCTGGCAACCCTGGTTATTCATCGGCTGTGAAAGGGGCATTGAGCTTGAGCGGTGGATTATATCAGAAAGAATATCTTGACAAAGATGATGTACCTTTTATGGCATATCATGGCACAGCCGATGTGGTCGTACCATTTGGATATGGTGTGAATGTTTATCGGTTCAATATGGATGGCGATAGCTCTTGCAACGCCTACGCCCGGTCGTTGGGAATTAAATCCAGCTTAGTCACTGTCAAAGGTGGTGGACATTCGGATATTTATAATCCCACAGGACCCTATGCAGCCAATTTAGCAGATTTTCTCAATAAAGCTTCTTTGTTTTTAAAACAATTAGTTTGTGGCGAAAGCATCACTGCACCGACACAAGATATGGGTAATCAAGCAATTAAGATTTATCCGAATCCTTCAGATGAAATGATGACTTTAAGTTTTGATAAAAATAACTCAAATGTCACTTTTAATAGAGCAGGGCAGGAGGGGTATCGTATAACTGTTTATGATGTGATTGGGAGACAAGTTTTTGATTCGGGTAAACAATATTCTGATTCTTTCAACTTAAATAAAAAAGATTTTGGAAAAGGGCTTTTCATAGCGAGGATAACTGTTGGAGATAAAGCATCGCCTATTGTGAAGAAGATTGTTTTTGAATAAAACTACTTAATTCCAAATTCAATTCTTACATTTGCTCTGCATTTAATTGAATAATAAAACCATAATTATAATAAAATCACTTACACTGTGACCGAGAAACAAACCTTAGAAGCTGCCATGAACGAGGATGCTATGAAGCTCGCCGTATCTGGTATCAAACGCCAACTCGATAAAATATATGAAGGCGGCGGTAAAAAACGCATTGATAAAGAACATGAACAAGGTAAAATGACCGCTCGTGAGCGGGTAAAATACCTTTTGGATAAAGATACCCCTCAAATAGAAATCGGTGCTTTTGCTGGTTTTGAAATGTATGAAGCGGAAGGTGGCTGTCCGGCTGGTGGGGTAGTGGTGGTGATGGGTTATGTATCAGGTCGGCAATGTTTAGTGGTGGCGAATGATGCCACTGTGAAAGCAGGTGCCTGGTTTCCGATAACAGGTAAAAAGAACCTACGCGCTCAAGAAATAGCGATGGAAAACCGTTTGCCCATTATCTATCTCGTGGATTCGGCAGGCGTTTATTTACCCATGCAAGATGAGATTTTCCCTGATAAAGAACATTTCGGGCGCATTTTTAGGAACAATGCCAAGATGAGCTCGATGGGTATTCCTCAGATAGCGGCAATTATGGGAAGTTGTGTGGCCGGTGGTGCCTACTTGCCCATTATGAGCGATGAAGCCTTGATAGTAGATGGGCAAGCTTCCGTTTTTCTCGCAGGACCCTATTTAGTGAAAGCAGCCATTGGTGAAAATGCTGATAAAGAAACCCTCGGCGGAGCGACCACCCATTCAGAAATCAGCGGTGTGACAGATTATAAAGTGCCCAATGATGCAGCTTGTTTAGATACCATTAAAAAGTTGATAGATAAATTTGGGGAGCAAGACAAAGCAGGTTTCAATAGAGCCAAACCTTTACCCCCTCAGTATGACCCCAAAGAAATACTCTCAATTTTCCCTGCGGACAATATCACTAAGCCATATAATACCATAGAAATCCTCAAACGCCTTGTGGACGATTCCGAACTCATATATTATAAGGAGGGTTATGGCAAAACCATCGTGTGTGCTTATGCTCGGATAGATGGTTGGTCAGTTGGTATTGTGGTTAATCAAAGACAAGTCGTCAAAACAGCAACCGGGGAAATGCAATTTGGTGGCGTTATTTATTCAGATTCAGCAGATAAAGCCACCCGTTTTATATTGAATTGTAATCAAAAGAAGATTCCATTGGTATTTATGCACGATGTTACGGGCTTCATGGTCGGCAGCCGTTCAGAACATGGCGGCATCATCAAAGACGGTGCTAAAATGGTGAATGCTGTCGCTAATTCGACCGTTCCAAAATTCACCATCGTTTTGGGCAATAGTTATGGAGCGGGCAATTATGCGATGTGCGGTAAGGCTTACGACCCCCGATTAATTGTCGCTTGGCCCACTGCTAAAATTGCCGTGATGGGCGGATCACAAGCGGCTAAAGTATTGGTTCAAATCCAAACATCGAGTATGAAAGCCAAAGGTGAAGTTGTTGATTCTGAGAAAGAACAAGCACTTTATAACCAAATCAAAGGACGCTACGATAAACAAACGACCCCTCAGTATGCGGCAGCCCGCTTATGGGTAGATGCCATTATTGACCCGTTGGATACCCGTCAATGGATTTCGATGGGGATTGAAGCGGCGAATAATGCCCCGGTGGAGAAGTTTAATGTGGGGGTGATTCAAACGTGAAGATTGATAATTGAAATAAAAGAAAAGCCTTGCAGAACGATAATGTCGGCAAGGCTTTTCTTATTTTAACTGATAATTATTTTATTTTTTACGACCATCCCAATCCACTTCAGCTTGTGGTTTAGGGAAACTGCTGATAACATTATGTGTAGCCAAGTCTTTTGGCAATAAAGCCAATTTGCCATAGCGACGCATATCGAACCAACGGTGACCTCCTTCTAAATACAGAGAATAACGACGTTGATTTAAGATTTCATCTATCAATTTATCTTTGTCTGCTATAATAGTGGGTTTGGCTATTGCCAATTTAGCCAAGCCATGAGCTTCGCGAATTTTATCTATAGCTAAGATAGCATTGGCAATTGTACCTGCTTGAAGTTGTGCTTCTGCATACATCAATATCAATTCTTCATTACGAATGATAGACATCGGCGATGTGTTGGTAGCCACCGGTTGGAAATCAAACTCATTAGGAGCAATACCACCTAAGCCAATGGGTGCCGGGCGTTTTTTAATTTTAGCTACACCTCCATCTCTGACATTTGCACCAAATACTCGCTTATCATTTGCCTCAGCATCAGAAATCCAATTCTTTTGAACAGTAAGAGGTACAGTAGAGTTAGTCGCTAAGAAAAAAGCATTGGTTGCATCACCATTAGCAGTTGAATAAGTGAACTGTGGACCTGCTGTAAGGCTGCCATTCAAATTAAAGAAAGAAGCAGTCAACGCTGCATTCATACCTGCCCAATCTTTTTGATACATCGCAATGCGAGCAGCTACTGCGCGGTTGAACTTCTTGAATTCAGCCGGTGTGCCAAAGCCTGTCAAACCCGTACCGATAGGGAAGGGAAAAGATGAGCCACTTGCATCCAATGCCGCTGCACCTTCATCACAAAGTTGTTTGATATAAGTCAAACTACCGTTATAATCTACAAACGGACCTGGATTGAGCAAATCATCTGTCGTTAATAAATCAGTGAGTGTTGTACGCAAACCGACTTCAGGCATCATGTTGAGGGCGTTCAGCATAGCAAATGCTTGTACGGTTTTTCCAAAACCTTTGGCAGCACTTTTTTGTGCGGCAGACAATTCAATAGATTTATCCGCTGAGCGCATAAAGATTTCAGCACGACGGCGAGTTGCCATAAAACCATTGTACCAAGGATAAAAAATACCCGATGGGCTGATAGCAGATGCACCTAAAAGCTCTGTGTAATAACGGCTATCCGTAGAGTTGAAAATAACGGTTTCTCTTCCAATTGAACCGGCTATCCAAGAAAATTCATAATAAGTGGTCCGCATCGCTAATTGAACACCCACGCCTAACTGACCAATCTGAACGGCTGAGGCGTTGGTTAATACAGACTCAATTGTCGGGCTATTGAGTTCCGGAATTTTATCTATTTCAAGAATATTGCATGATGCTAAAGTCAATGCAACTATTGAAGACAAAATATATAACTTCATTTTTTTCATTTTACTTAAATTTTTTGTAATAATTAAGATTGATAATTGAAACAAAACCCTTTACAAACCTTGATTAGAACTCAAAAGAAATGTGTCCAAAAACACGTTTGCTTGAAGGGAATGGTGCCAAATCCACGTTAGCACCCAACGGCTGATTGCCAAAGTTAGACGTTTCAGGATCATAACTATTTTTCAAGTAATCTGAAATAGTAATAAGGTTTTGACCAGAAACACCAACGCGGATGCTACCTATTTTATTATTGGTTGATTTAGCGATATTCGGAATGGTATAGTAAAGTGAAATCTCTCTCATACGGATATAGCTGGCATCAAAAAGGTAATTCAAAGTAGAATAACCCGGGTTACCAAAAATACGTGGAGAATTTTGATCTTTTACATTTTCAGTCCAGTCGAAAGTAGTACCACCTTCGTCTTTCAATTCACGTGTCACCGATGAGTTGAAAGCACCTTGGCTTGTGTGCCACACCATACCGAAGTCGAAGCTTTTTGCAAAATGTAGGCTGTTACTCCAAGACATTTGATATTTAGGTTGTGCATCTTTACCGAAGCTGACAGGCCCTTTTTCAGTATCGGAAAGGCGACCATACCAAAGGGTTGGAGAAGCACCTTCTTTCAAACGAGCACGACCGAATTCACCAAAACCGACACTGGCAAATTGCTCAGGTACAATAAGACGCTCCATTTTACTTTTGTTTGTCCAATATTGTAAAGTTGTAGTCCAGTTAAGGTTTTTTGACCTGACAACATTTGCAGTAACACCTATTTCAATACCTTTATTGCTAATATCACCGATTGGGAAACGAGCAATTGAAGTAACACCGGTAGAAGTTGATAGAGGATAAGAGAACAATAAGTCAAAAACCGTTTTATTATAGTAAGTTATTTCAGTTGTGATACGATTTTTCCAGAAACCGAAATCTAAACCAAACTCAAGTTCTTGAGCTGTTTCAGGCTCAATACCGGCATTTCCATTTACAGTAGGTGCTACAGAACCCAACTTGCCACCATAATTCACACCTGTCAAAAGTGTATAAATTGAACCATAAGGTGCTACACCTCCTGAACGACCAAATGCAATTCTTGGCTTCAATTGAGTGAAAATACCATCTTTCATGAAATCAAAATTAGCTACGTTGATAGCCAATGATGCACGTGGGAAAGCATAAGCTTTAGTGTTATCACCATTCAAAGATGATTTATCAAAGCGAACACCTACACGACCAATCACTTTATCTTCCCAGTTAAAGTCTTGACTCACGTCAGTCGCAACGTCAATGGCTTTAGATTGGAAACTACCTGTTCTTTGAAGTAAGGCAGTTGTCGGGTTGGTTTGTTTTGGCAACAAGCCATCACCTTGAATATAAGTTTCGTCTGTTTTCTGAACATTGCGTAAAAGACCTACTTGAGATGTCAATTCTACACTTCCTATTTTCCAACCATAAGTCAAAAAAGATTGGATGTATTGGAAATTAGCAATGTTATTTGCAAAACGCGATGCACCCGGATTAGGGCGACCAACTTGATAAGCCACGTCTTCAGGTGCATAAATGCGAGGTTGAGAATTGACATAATCAACACCGCCTTTGATAGATAATTTTAAATTACTTGACTCACCCCTCAGTAAATTGAAGTTTACTTCACCTGAATTTAAAAAACGATTGGTAAATTCTTCGTTTTTCATCCGATCACGTACTTCAAATGGGTTTTGACCTGTACCAGGCCAATTTGGATATGTTACCTTACCATTGGCATCTGTTTTAGGCGTAATATCTAAGAAATTAGGAATATAAGCAATGGTATAACCCAATGATACACCATTATTATCATTGCCCAAAAAGCCCCTCGAGCTATAAGCATTGTAATAAGCAGAACTTAATTTGACATCAATCCAATCATTGATGCGGTGATCTAAATTAACGCGAGCAGAATAACGCTTGTAGCCTGTGTTTTTAACAATACCTTTTTCATCGTTATAACCACCTGATACGAAGAAGCGCGTTTTCTCATTACCACCTGAAATATTCAGATTGGTATTGCTGATACCACCGGTTTCGCCGAAGAATAATTTATCATAATCCCATGTTTGACCATTGGCTGCTTTGAATTGAGCAATAGCTGCATCCACATTCGATTCACCATAATAGCCACCATAAGCTCTGATTTTAGCTTCAGTCCAATTTTCAGATTTTAATAAATTCAAAGCTGTAGCTCCTCCTATATCTTGTGATAGTTTCACAGTTGTTTTACCAGCTTTACCGCGTTTAGTAGTAATGATGATAACACCTGCGTTCGCACGCGTACCATATACGGCAGCAGCAGCTGGACCTTTCAAAACATCTATGCTCTCAATATCACTGGGATTGATGTCAGAAATACGGTTCGTCGCTTGGTCTTGACTACCTGAAATAGCTCCCGTAGCACCGTTGAATGAACCCGTACCAGCACCCGTATTGAATTGTGAGTTGTTCACAATAATACCGTCCACAACATAAAGTGGCTCGGAAGCTCCTGTAATAGTAGAGATACCTCTGAATTTAACGGAAATACCACCGCCCGGAGCACCTGAGTTGGATACGATATTCGCACCTGCAAGTTTACCACTCATCGCACCATCTAAAGTAGTTGGTGTAGTATTACCCGTCAAGTCAGACGACGTTAACCTTGCGACAGATGTACCGACATTCGAGCGTTTGATATTAGACGCCAAACCCGTCACCACAACCTCATCCAAACGGGCTGAGCCTTCCAGCAAAACTACATCTAAAGTGGTGTTGGAAGCATCCACAGCTTTGTCTTGACCGGCATAGCCGACAAAAGTTATAGACAATGTAGCCGATTTACCGGGTACATCAAAGGCGAATTTGCCATCTATATCTGTTAAAGTACCAATAGTGGTGCCTTTCACGACTACAGATGCGCCCACTAATGCTTCGCCTGCTTCGTCTTTTACACTACCCGATACTCTGAATTGTGCCATCATAGCGGTTGCCATGAGGAGGAGCATGAACGAGAGTCCATACTTTAATACATGTTTTTTCATACGGATTGTTGATTGATTTGAAAATAAAGTTAGATTAATTATAAATGGTTTATTTAATTTACTTGGTTTACAACGTAAAAATAGAAAATGATACACACTTACCAAATGTTTCTTAAAACAATAAGCGGAGAAAGCTATGTTTGATTTTCAAAATGAAAAAACCGTTAAGTGTTAATTAGATGTTCTAAATCTTGAAAGATCCTACGGACAACGCTCCACTGCCCCTTAATGCTGCTTTTTTCTTTCTACAAAATAAATAGTTACCGTTGATTTTATTCTAAATTTGTACATTTAGGCAACTTTTGATTTTGACTACACCCCCTCAGTATAATCACCGTTTTTCAATGATTATCAAATTTGTACATTTAATCTTTTATCAAAATAAAACAACTTATGGAAGTTTGGTTTAAAAGAGTAGTTTATAGCATTGGTTTGTCAATATTTCAGTTTCTTCTTGTTTGGTATTTCCTATTTACCTTTTGGGCGGTCATTATTTTGTTCCTCATGTTGGGCGGTTTGATGTATGTATTGGAGCATCGGCAATTTGCTTGGATTATTTTTACGGCTACCCTCTTGTTTAGTGTGGGTATGAGTTTGTTCGGTTGGTTAGTCATGCCGGGTTGGGTGAAGCCAGAAGATTATTTTACAAAGTAACGCGGAACTCCAGTTCCGCTATTCAAGGGGGTTGTGTAATAAGTATTCTGACTAAGTTAGTCCAAAATTTTATTTGTTTTTTTGTCAAATAACTTGCTGCAAGTTTCAAACTCCCGGCAATCGCGGCTCAAGTAGAGCCCACGCCGCATCGGAGATGTCATGTCTTTGATAGGCTTCAGCCATTCGCGTACACCGCAGTTTATGCAAAACATCACTTTAACATATCTCGTGACGACACTATCTAGCTCAATTCCACTTCGATGAAGTGATCCCTGCGGTCGTCCACCAGCGGGATCATGGCGTGCGGCTTCCTTGACCCATCGATGCCGGTTCCATTCACCCTCACTCCATCCACCGTCACGCCGATCACATGCTTCGGCTGTTCAGCGACGCGTTTGATGGTGATGTGGTAGACCGTCTCGCGATAGCGGTAGTGGATTTTGTACGATGTCCAATGGGCCGGGATACACGGCGCAAGGCGCAGATGGTCTACTTCCAGTTGCAGGCCGAGCAGGGTTTCCACGGTCAGCCGGTACATCCAGCCCGCCGCGCCGGTGTACCAGGTCCAGCCGCCACGGCCGGTGTGCGGGCTTGCACCGTAAATATCCGCGCACATGACGTAGGGCTCGACCTTGTAGCGCTCGATCGTCTCCGGCGTGCTGCCGTGATTGACGGGATTGAGCATGGTGAAGAACTCCCATGCGCGTTCGGTGTCGCCCAACATGGCAAACGCCATCGTGGTCCAGATTGCGGCATGGGTATATTGGCCCCCATTCTCGCGCACGCCGGGCACGTAGCCCTTGATGTAACCGGGCTCCAGGTCCGAGGTATCGAAGGGCGGGTCGAGTAGCTGGATGATCTGCTTGTCGCGTCGCACCAGGCGCTGGTCCACCGCCGCCATCGCCTGGCGGGCGCGCACCGGATCGCCGCCGTTGGAGATGACCGCCCAGCTCTGGCTGATCGAATCGATCTGGCATTCGTCGTTGGTGGACGAACCCAGCGGGGTGCCGTCGTCGAAATAGGCGCGTCGATACCATTCGCCGTCCCAGGCCTGGGCCTCGATGTGGGTGCGCAGCAGCGCAGCCTGTCCGCTGCACACGTCGGCAAAAACTGTGTCGTTCCGGCCATTCGCCAGGGCGGCAAACAACTCAAGATTCTCATACAGGAACCACGCCAGCCAGACGCTCTCGCCCTTGCCATCCTTGCCGACGAGATTCATGCCATCGTTCCAGTCGCCACTGCCCATCAGCGGCAAGTGATGCGCGCCGAAGCGTAAACCATGCTTGATGGCACGCACGCAATGTTCATACAGGCTTGCCACCTCAGTCGAACGCTGCGGATGGTCGTAGTAGGCCTCCTCTTCCGGATTCAGCTCGCGCCCCTCGAGGAAATGGATAGATTCATCGAGCACGCCGGTATCGCCGGTCGCCAGTACATAGCGACAGGTTGCATACGGCAG
>JAYUUR010000358.1:0-3692 GCA_043754475.1 Saprospiraceae bacterium
TTTCTGATTTTATCGCTTACATCGAAGCCATTATTTACGACTTTGTTACTCTTAATCAGGCTTTTATACTTTAAAAAAAATTGTTGGACAGTAATTTAACAAAATGTTTTAAAATTAAAATAGCGTAAAGTATTGATTGTCAATAGGGTCTACCTAAAATCGCCTAACATGTTGAAAATCAACAAGTTAGGCTATTTCAGGTAGACCCTTTGGAGAATTAAAAATAATACCAATTAGTTGCCACGCTATAGCTCACAATGACACAAGTATTATAAGATATTTTAATGCATCAAAACGATTTTCCTTGAATTATACGGCATCAGGTCAAGATAAAAATCGTACACGCCAGAGAAATCGCGTTAAAATTGGGCTTATAGTCACTTAAAAAATCTCTTGAAGGATTTTTAGAGAGTTGATTTCAGGAAAATTATCAATGTGCAGGCGATAATAATTCAAGAGTTCGTTTAAAAGTTGACGGCGTTCCTCGCGTGTAATTTGGAGAGCATGGCTATTTTTCCAATTCGTAGCGATGACCCCCCTCAGTATTTGAGACAATTTTTCACCTAAAAAATGCGTGTGCCCAACGGTATCGCTTGTAAAAACGCCTTCTTTCAAATCAAAAACGGCATTTTTATCCTCATTTTCGGTATGCGGTTGAAAACCCAAATAGTTAGAGAATTCAATTAAAAAACTGAGGTGGAGATTGGCAAAACTGTTTTTGGTTTCATCTAAATATTGAAAAATGCTGAATAGGAAATCAAAAAGCTCCGTATTCTCTTCCGACTCTCGAATAGCCCGTCGAATCACTTCCGCCATAAAAATACCGACAGACGATTTGATAACATCAAACGGTAGGGAAGTATATACGTGCGCCGCCTTGATTTCGGTGATGCGGTTCAGTTTTTTATCCGCCCGATCATAAGCCACCAAATCTACCAACGACATCACTTGCATCAGTCCTGCCGACACCTTCGCCTTTTGCGTCCGCACACCGCTCACGATGTAGGAGCGCAATCCCTTTTCCCTTGTGTAAATATCGGCGATGATACTCGTCTCGCTGTATTTTACGGTTCTTAGAATGATACCGCTTGTTTTTATTATCATAGGTTAAATTGCATAAATCCTTGATTCATAAGGTTTTAAGTATAAAATATTATCCTTATTGTCATTAATTTGCGTATAATTTGAGATTAAAAGCATTGAACTACTGAGGGGGTATTCTAATTTAAAAATGACCTCTACATCAGAAAAATTATTTACTACCAACATTTTATCATCGCCCAATGTACGGGTATAAGCGTATATTTTTTCATCAAACGGAGTAATATCTTCATAATCGCCATACATTAAGAGTAGATTATTTTTTCTAAATTGAATCATCTTTTTATAAAAATTGAGAATAGAATCAGGGTTTTGAGCATCGTTTTCAATATTAATGTCTTTAAAATTAGGATTCACCTTGAGCCATGTTTTATCCCCCTCAGTAAATCCTGCATTCGGAGCATTGCGCCATTGCACAGGCGTGCGGGCATGATCGCGTGTGAAGAGACGCATATTTTTAAGCCATTCTTCGATGTCATTTTCAGTCGCACCGTTGGCAACAAGTTCTCGATAAGCATTAAGGACTTGCACATCGTTAAATTCTTCGATACCATTGAAAGGCGTGTTGGTCATGCCGATTTCATCACCTTGATATATATAAGGTGTAGCGCGTTGGGTCATGAGCACGATTGCCAACATTTTGGCTGAAACGGTTCTATACTGAGGGGTGTCATTGCCGAAGCGAGAAATGCAGCGCGGGTTGTCGTGATTGCCCCAATAAAATGAATTCCAACTATCCTGCCCAATGGCTTTATCCCAGCGCGCAATAATTTCTTTAAATTTCGACAATTTCCAATTGGGGTTGTATTTAAAAAAATCCTTTTCGTCGCGATCAATAGAAACATATTCAAAATGAAAAATCATATTCAGCTCATCTCGATTTTGACCAACATATAGATGTGCTTGTTCTGATGATACACCGAAGCCTTCGCCGACAGTCATAATATCATATTTTGATAAAACTTCTTGATTCATTTCCTTCAAAAATTCATGAATGCGCGGACCATTGGCATATTCATTTAAACCTCCGTTGAAATCAGGAAACGATTGGTCTTTAGAAAGAAATGGAATGACATCCATGCGAAAGCCATTGACACCCTTTTTTAACCAGAAGTGCATCATATTATATATGTCATGGCGCAGCTTAGGATTTTCCCAATTCAGGTCAGGTTGTTTTTTATCAAAAAGATGTAAATAGTATTCGCCTGTAGCTTCGTCAAAATCCCAAGCAGGTCCACTGAAAAAGGATTTCCAATTGTTGGGCGGGCTGCCATCTGCTTTGGGTTGCTTCCAAATATAATAATCCCTGTAAGGATTGTCTTTGGATTTGCGGCTTTCTTGAAACCAATGATGCTCATCACTCGAGTGATTGACAACGAGATCAATAATTAATTTCAGACCCTGCTGATGCACCCCCCTCAGTAAATCATCGAAATCAGCCATTGTTCCGAACTCCGTCATGATGTCTTGATAGTCGGAAATGTCGTAACCGTTATCGGCATTTGGTGATTTATACATGGGCGAAAGCCAAACCACATCCACGCCTAAATCTTTTAAATGAGGAAGTTCGCTGATGATACCTCTCAAATCGCCGATGCCATCGCCGTTTGAGTCTTTAAAAGAGCGAGGATAAATTTGATAAATGATAACTTCTTTCCACCATTGCCTATTATTAATGTGCATAACTCTATTTTTTTTGATTAAAGAAAATTCGTAAAATGGCTGAGCGAGATTCTTGAAGTGGCACTCTCTACCTTCATATAATTAGCAAAAGTAATCAAAGGGATTTTTTTATAGAAAGTTAAAATTTATTTTTAAAAAAATCTTTAATTGACACAAGGTGTATTTTAGACACTATGTTTTGAATGTCTGAGAAGTTCAGAATATTGTGCTGATAAATGGGCTGTTTTCGAAAGTATTAGCAGCATATTTTGCTTATACTTTTAAATAATTTAACTCTTTTTTTTAAAACACTTGCACAGGTGGAAAAGCCGTTCTATCTTTGCGTCGCTTTAAGAGAAAGGCACTGTTTTGAATAGAAAGCAAAAGGAAATGTGGATAAAATTGTTAGTAAGTGTTGAAAAGATTTTTTAAAAAATTATTCAAAAAACTTGCAGTAATAAATAAAATTAGTACTTTTGCACCCGCTTAGAAAACGAAGCGCAAAATTAATTGAAATAGCTTTTAGAAGCTAAAAAAAAATAAGGGTAAAACAGCTACCCCTCAGTATCCGAAGAGAGTAAGATAGTACGAGAATAGTTGTTTTCTTAAAGAGTTCATTGACATAATAGACAGAGAAAATCTGATAGATACTGATTAGCGATAGTTGGTATTTATGGGATAAAAGAAATGCAAGCGTATTAGAAAATAGAATAGGTTAATCGAAAATTTGTACAAAAAAGTTTAGATGATAGATTAATTAACTGTCAATTTTTTTGAGGGTTTTTTAGTCAGATTGAACTGAAATAGTATTGGTGGCTTAGGCTGCTTATCTAAAGATATTACTATGGAGAGTTTGATCCTGGCTCAGGATGAACGCTAGCGGCAGGCTTAATACATGCAAGTCGAACGGAGCTATTAGCAATAATAGT
>JAYUUR010000359.1:0-3687 GCA_043754475.1 Saprospiraceae bacterium
GATGCGCTTTTGGCTGAATTGGTGGACACCATTATCCCGACGACTGAAACGCTCGGTGCAAAGGGTTTGGGTGTACATGAGTTTATTCAAAAAATGCTGGCAGATTGCTTTGAAAAGTCAGCACAAAATAATTTTGAAAAAAATATAAGCGACATTGACCCCCTCAGTATTAAGACCTTTGGGAAGCCTTTTGCAGAAGGAGACGCGCCCCAACGATTAAGCATTTTACAATTATTGGCGCAATCTACCGATAAAGAGACAGTCGGTTTTTATAGAACGCTGCGCGGTTTGACCATTCAAGGTTATACCAGTTCAGAGTATTATCTAACTAAATTCACGGATTATGAGATGGCACCTGCGCGGTTTTATGGATGTGTGCCGGTGAAGAAATAATAAAATCCACACAATCAAAATATGGCAAATCTAAATATAGACAGCATCAAAAAACGGACTTATGACGCCATCGTCATTGGTTCAGGCATGAGCGGCGGCTGGGCTGCGAAGGAATTGACAGAGAAAAAACTCAAGACATTGGTTTTGGAACGTGGTCGAGATGTCAAGCACATTATAGATTATCCCACCACCATGAAAGAGCCATGGGAGTTTGAACATCGCGGGCAAATGCCGTTGGAGGTACGAAAAGCTAATCCAATCGCGAGTAAATGCTATATTTTTAGGGAAGATGCCGCGCATTTTGTCGTCAAAGATGATGAGCATCCATACGTTCAAGAGAAGCCTTTCGATTGGATTCGAGGCTATCAAACAGGCGGTAAATCTCTTCTTTGGGCGCGTCAAACGCAGCGATGGAGTGCCTTCGATTTTGAAGGACCTGCGCGAGATGGCTTTGCAGTGGAATGGCCTATTGGTTATGATGATATTGCGCCATGGTATTCTTATGTTGAAAAATTTGCAGGTATTTCAGGCAATCGAGATGGTTTGGCAACATTGCCCGACGGTGAGTTTTTACCGCCTCATGAAATGACTTGCGTTGAAAAATATTTCAAAGAGCAAATGGCAACGGCTTATAAAGACCGTCCGGTCATCATTGCCCGTTGCGCACATATCACAAAGCCGGAGCCTATTCACTTGCAACAAGGCAGGTCACAATGCGTTAATCGAAGTCTTTGTCAACGCGGGTGTCCTTATGGTGGTTTTTTTAGTGCCAACGCTTCTACCTTACCATGGGCAGCTAAAACGGGCAAAATGACACTTCGCCCTAATTCCGTTGTGCATTCCATTATTTATGATGAAAAGAAGCAAAAAGCAACAGGCGTGCGGGTTTTTGATTCAGAAACCAAGGAAATGATTGAGTTCTATGCTAAAATCATATTCGTGAATGCCGCTGCGTTTAATACCAATTTGGTTTTATTAAACTCTATCTCCAATCGTTTCCCTAATGGTTTAGGCAATGATAATGGTTTGATGGGTAAATATGTGGCTTTCCACAATTATCGCGCAAATATCAGAGGCGAATATGAAGGCTTTTTGGATACCACGACTGAGGGGCGGCGTCCCAACAGCAGCTATATTCCGCGCTTTCGCAATGTTTTGAAACAAGAGACGGATTTCCTTCGTGGCTATGCAGCAGGATTTTCATCGAACCGCAATCGAGTCAATAATCCCGATGACATAGGCATGGATTTGAAAAAACGCTTAGAAACCAATGCATATGGCAATTGGCAAGTCGGCTCGCATATGATGGGCGAAACGATTCCAAAAGAAAGCAATTATGTTGCGTTGGATAAAACTCTACTCGATCCATTTGGTATGCCTCAACTGAAAATATCCATTGATTATGATGACAATGATGATAAAATGGTGAAAGATTATTTAGAGCAACTCACTGAAATGTTCACCATAGCCGGTTTTAAAAATATCAAAACCAGTGATTCACACCAAGCGCCCGGCTTGGATATTCACGAAATGGGCGGTGTCAGAATGGGGAAAGACCCTAAAACGTCTTTGCTCAATTCATGGAATCAGCTCCATGCTTGCAAAAATGTATTTGTTACCGATGGGGCGAGCATGACTTCTACTTCTACTCAAAATCCATCGTTGACTTACATGGCATTAACGGCAAGGGCATGTGATTATGCTGTGAAAGAGATGAAAAAGCGGAATTTATAGGTTGACAAAAACGGTATCGATACGACTACTTCTCACACGCAAACTGTCACCAGCAGAGATAACAATTTAGTTTGTTACTGTATTGGTGCTTTTTCATCTTCTTTTGTAGGGTTTACGGTTGACCTGAGTCAATCACAGTTATTTCAAAGAAGCAATAATAGTCCTAAAGTCAATATTGACTGAGGGGGTATAAAATTATCACCCAAATTTTTATTTTTAAAAATAAAAAAGCCTGATAGAAAATGTCTATCAAGCTTTTTTATTATTTATTGATAATTAGAATTAAAATGTACTCACATTTAACCTACCATTCGATACACTTTTACCCGATAGTGAAGGGGTTGCGGTAGTAGTGCTTAATATAGCGGCTTTTATTGTTGCAGCACTAGAGCCGGGACGTGAAGAAGCATACAGAGCAGCAGCCCCAGCAACATGCGGCGTTGCCATTGATGTACCGTTATAAGATGCATATCCTGAAACGATAGTAGCTTTTTTCCCAACTCCTGAGCTTTTAGGAACAGTTGACCATATGCCTGAACCCGGAGCGCCAAGGTCAACTTGTGTAGCGCCATAGTTTGAAAAGCTTGATAATGCTCCAGTACTTGTTATAGACGCTACGGCAATGACATTAGCATTAGGGTAATTTGAAGGATAGTTTGCTGTTCCATCGTTATTAGAACCGTTATTACCAGCAGCTGCAATAAACAAAATACCTGCCCCATTAGCTCTTTCAATCGCATCTTGTAAACCTTGAGAAAAGCCACCGCCGCCCCAAGAGTTATTAGTAGCGACAAGATTAATACCGTGTCTGGTTTTTAGGTCTGTAAAATAATCAATAGCTTTGATAGCGTTAGCTGTTGTTCCACCTGTGCTACCTAAAAATTTAGCGTTCAATAGTTTAACCTTCCAACATACACCAGCTACACCTGTACCATTACCACCCACACCGCCTATTGTACCGGCTACGTGCGTGCCGTGATCATCTCCTACACCATCAAAAACCGTATTATTATTGCCTGCGAAATCCCATCCGTAGACATCATCTACATAACCGTTTGTATCGTCATCGGTACCATTTCCAGCTATTTCTCCAGGATTTGTTCCTGCGTTGGCTGCCAAGTCTTCATGTGTGTACATATAGCCTTCATCAATAATGCCTATATACACATTACTCGCGTCTGTACGGTTTGCTGCCCAAGCGGCTGCCGCTTGGCTTCCAAAGTTATTAGTTGGCGTACTGGTACTGCTTTGCATACCCCACAACGAACTAAAGTACGTATCATTTGACACAGCGTTGTGCGTATAAATATAATTAGGCTCGGCATATTCCACTTCACCGAAGCCTTTTGCTTTAGCAATAGCATCCAGCGCAGCGAAAGGCACTTTCAATAAATGAATAGCTTCTCTTTCACCAGCTCTTTCCATAGCTTTTGTAAGAATCTTTTCACTTACTTGAGCATTCAGATTTGATAATACCTCATCTTTTTTGGATTGGCTTGTTCCGGCTTTAAATTTTACCAGAACCTCATTTTGAACAGCATTTTCATTTAGAGAGGCAGA
>JAYUUR010000360.1:0-3680 GCA_043754475.1 Saprospiraceae bacterium
ATACACTCGAATGATAGGCTCAGTATTCGATTTGCGCATGTGAATCCAATTGCCATCCGTGAACTCAATTTTCAAACCATCAATCCGACTGCGCGAGCAATCTTTCATCGGCTTATATTTATCTTCTAATTGATTCAATAAAGTATCAATGTTAACGCCTTGCGGTAAATCCAATTTCTTTTTTGAAATCGTGTATTCAGGGTATCTTTTCTTTAAAAATGAAATAGGCTTGCCAAATTTAGCCAATGCAGTGAGCATGATAGCAACCCCGACCATCGCATCTCGTCCGTAATGCAATGCTGGATAAATCACGCCGCCGTTGCCTTCGCCGCCAATTATCGCGTTGATTTCTTTCATTTTAGTCACTACATTCACTTCTCCAACAGCAGCCGCTTCGTAACGATGACCATATTTTTCAGTAATATCGCGCAAAGCTTTTGTTGATGAAAGGTTAGAAACTGTATTGCCGGGCGTATGTTGAAGCACATAATCTGCCACCGCTACAAGGGTATATTCCTCGCCGAACATTTCACCATCTTCGCAAACGAAAGCCAATCTATCAACATCAGGGTCAACCGAAATGCCCAAATGCGCTTTTTTATTCAAAACCTCGCGCGAAAGTTGATACAAATTTTCAGGAAGTGGCTCTGGATTGTGAGCAAAATTACCATTCACTTCGCCGTTGATTAAAATTACTTCGCAGCCCATTTGTTCCAACAACGGTACGATAGAAATAGCACCAGTTGAATTGACAGCATCTACCACAACACGATAATTTTTTAACTTAACTGATTCAATATCAACTATTTGTAAATCAAAAATCTTATCAATGTGTTTTTGAATATAAGTATTGTCTTGACTGTATTTACCCAAATCATCTACATCCGAATAGATAATTTCACCGCTTTCAATCATAGCCAAAAACTCTGCACCATCTTCTGCAGAAATAAATTCACCCTTAGAATTCAACAATTTGAGAGCGTTCCATTCCTTTGGATTATGACTGGCAGTCAAAATAATACCCGCGTCAGCCCCTTCGTCCGTCACGGCGATTTCGACCGTTGGCGTAGTAGAAAGACCTAAGTCAACGACATTAATACCCAATGAAATGAGCGTATCAACGACCAAGCCACTCACCATTGCGCCCGAAATGCGAGCATCGCGCCCGATGACGATTTTTGCTTTGCCGCCTGTTTTATGCTTCAAAACCCATGTGCCGAAAGCGGCGGTACATTCTACAATATCTTGAGGTGTGAGATTCGAGCCGTATTGTCCGCCGATTGTTCCTCTGATGCCCGAAATAGTTTTTAATAAAGCCAAGGTTCCGATGTTTTGGTTGAGTGAAACAGAAATAAATTGATAATCAATTAGTTATGTAATTATAAAAGTGATATTTATTTTCAATAAATTATAAAATATTGTATCACGACGCAAAATTAACAAAAAAGGGGATGCTACAAAGGAGAAAAGAGTTAATATCTAAAATTTGTTTTTAATATCATACAATACGCCCCCCTCAGTATTTTGTTTCAATTTAAAACAATATTTGTACGTGAAAGAATAAAATTTAACATTAATATTTTAATAAAAAATTTTCATCGTCTCTACAATTTCATCGCCAACAGAGTGTAAAATAGTCTGCAATCCGACACGTTTTGCGCCTTCAATATTATGCGCATTATCGTCAATAAATAGCGTATTTTCTACTTGAATGCCTGCATCTTGTAGCACAAATTCATAAATATTGTCATTCGGTTTTCGCAAATGAATAAGATGCGAGTAATAGGATTTATGAAAAAAACGCTCATCAAAATCTTGAATCGAAAAGCCATAAACTGTTTTCAAATAGCCATCTACCCAATCCACATGCGTTATATTGGTATTGCTCAATAAATAAACGTTGTATTTTTTCTTCAAACGGCTCAACATCTCGAACCGTTCAGGCGGAATCTGGAGCAACATGGCATTCCAAGCCTCTTTCAAGTGCCTAATACTGAGGGGTGCTGCAACAAGACTTCTCAGCGTTTCAAAAAAATCTTCTTCGCTGATATGCCCGATTTCAAATTGGATAAAAATATCCTCATCTTGTCGAATGTTTTTTAATTTTAATTCATAATCCTCTCCAAGCCAATGCTTTAGATGTAGCCACGTGCGCTCAATATCCAAATCTATGATGACGTTGCCTAAATCGAAAATGATATTTTCTACCATAAAATTTTCTTATCTTTTTGAAATTGTTGAAATGCGGTGTAAAATATTTAAAATTGTGGCAAATTTAGAGTTTTTAATCAATCGGCAATATGTCTGTAAAATATGTCAATCGTCAAAAAATTAGCCGGACAAACGGCGGTGTATGGGTTGAGTAGTATCGTTGGGCGGTTTTTGAATTACTTGCTCGTGCCGCTTTATACCAATATTTTTTCAACAGCTGACTACGGCGTGTCGAGTTGGTTTTACGCGCTCGTGCCGTTTATTGCTGTGTTTTTTACTTACGGTATGGAAACGGCGTTTTTTCGATTTGCACAAAAAAGTGAAGATAAAGAACGGGTTTTTGCGACCACTTTGATTTCAATTACCGTTTCAGCCATTGTATTAAGCCTTTCCATTATTTTATTCGCTACGCCTTTAGCCAATGCTACAAAAAATGCCGGTAGAGAATCATTTTTCATTTATTTCTCTATTATCCTCGCGGCGGATGCGATTTCTACTATTCCTTTTGCTTGGTTGCGGCTTCAAAATGAGGCAATGCGCTTCGCCATGTTGCGATTGTTGAGCATTGGGGTGAATATTGGGTTGAATTTGATTTTTTATTTGCTCATTCCATACTTATCTAAACATGGGATTTTTGCTCCGCTCGACCCGCTTACTGAGGGGGTCAATTTGAAGTGGATGATTATCGCCAATTTGATGGGTAGCCTTGTTGTTCTGCCATTTTTTATGAAAGAATACAAGATGGTGCGCTTGGGATTTGATTTAAAGTTGTGGAATGAGATGTTTCATTACGCCTATCCTGTTATTTTTATGGGCTTTGCAGGCATGATTAATGAGACGCTTGACCGTGTACTTTTGAAGGCGATGATACCCAATCAGACGTTTGCAGAGGAACAAATCGGCATTTATTCGGCTAATTATAAACTCTCAATATTGATTACGCTCTTTATTCAAGCCTTTCGATTTGCTGCCGAACCGTTCTTTTTTGCGCGAGCGAAGGAAGGCGATGCCAAACAAACATATGCGCAAGTGATGCAATATTTTATCATTATTTGCGCGACGATTTTCCTTGTGGTGATGCTGTATATCGATATTTTCAAGTATTTTATTGGTGCAAAATTTAGGGAAGGTTTGGTGGTAGTGCCTATTTTATTGATAGCGAATGTCTTTCTCGGCATTTATTACAACTTGTCGATATGGTATAAATTGACTGATAAAACACGGCTCGGTGCAGTGGTGAGTTTAATTGGAGCAGTTATTACCTTGATTCTCAATTGGTTATGGATACCGACTTATTCTTATGTGGGTTCGGCGTGGGCTACTTTGATTTGTTATTTTTCGATGGCAGTCATGAGTTATTGGTTGGGGCAGAAGTATTATCCTGTGCCGTATCCGCTTAGGCGCATTGCTTCGTTTTTAGCGTTGTCCTTGTCCATTTATATTATCAGCGAAATGTTGAAAGAGGCGTT
>JAYUUR010000361.1:0-11154 GCA_043754475.1 Saprospiraceae bacterium
TAGTTGATTGGATTGTGTTGCAACTCACCAGTAGCTAATTGTTCGCCATGTTTTTTTTCTTTACTTCATATCATTGTTTTTTACGTCCAGTAGTATAAATTATAATATTACCTTCATTGTGAAAACTATCCTGACGCACTTGAGAGTATCCTAATTGTAACGACATCATTGAAAAAAAGGAAAATAAATACTTATATAAATTATACATTGTTGCACTATTCTGTTTTAGGCATTGATTAAATAAACTCACGTAGCAAGGTTTTTTATTCAAATAAAATAGTTGTTTTGATGCGTAAAATCATGTTCATTGGTTACACACATCAAAACAACTGTATAATCTAATTATCGGCAGTTAGGACTTGAATTATCTAAAAGTTGGAATGCCGCCGGACTATTCCCATTAATCGAGCCTAACGGTGTAATATCAAGGCAGTACCTGCCTATATTAGTAGAAGAATTATTGAAAGCATCCATCCAAGCTTGGGCAAATACGATATTACCCCCATTTGGCGTATTCATAAAATAATTTTGGCGTGCTACTCCATAAGCGGATGAAATTTGAGCAGCTAAAGCATTAGGAGTTAGTGGTAAACTAGCTAATCCCGTAACTGCAATATCTACAAATGGCATATTTGCAGAGGAGGAGAATCCTATTCCTACTACTTGTAAATCAGCAAAGATGGATGAAATATAATGAACAGATTGATTAGGAAGGCATCCATTTGCTGAACCAGAAGTGAAACTTCCAGCAGATTGAGGGGCTGACAATCCATTCCCAATAGATGAAACACACAGAACAGAGATAGGGGGTGGAGCTAAATAACCACTATAAGTTGCGTCAGTACTTGAAGCACTACTATTACCATAATTACCACCACTACCAACCATAGGGGCATCTAAGCAAGGCACACCATAAGAAGTTGAAGTACCTGCTGCATAATAACTTATAGAGCAGCCATTTTGAGGATAGGCTGGTGAAGATACCATTGTATAGTGGTAGGTAGTAGAAGTATAGGACTCGCCACAACGTGGATTTAGTTGATTGGGTGTAGCAATAGTCAATTTATTCATAACAACACCTTTGTCAACTTTATAGGCATTTCCAGAACAGCCATTTAGCTCGTCAAAGGCGATGATACCGTCAAAATTCATTACTCTAAAATTTGATGTGCTGACTTTAGAAATGTCCCCAGTAAAACTTTGAAAAGGAATAAAACTAACAATTATTCCTTGTCCATTCGCATTTCCATTTCCGTTATTTTTTTTAGAAACGAATTTCATGCGTCCAGATTTCAAACCTGTTCCAGAAAATTTAGGCATGGGTATTTTTCCATCTTCAAAAATGTCAAATTCAAGTCTATCACCACCGTCTCGTGACCTATCCCAGCGAGGCTGAAAATTTCGATTTGAATTGCAATTGGTTAAGTTGGAAGCGTGTGCGTTGTTTTCAAACCATGCTTTGATTTTGCTAATTTCACTACTAAGTTGCTCCGTTTTTGTGTCGGATGGCATAATTTGCACATCGTTGCGACAACTTGAAAGGTAAATGCTAATAAGGCAAAGTATTAGCCATGTTGAAGAACGTTGAAGAACGTTGAAGAACGTTGAAGAAGATTTTTCATTTTGGAAATTTTTAAATGTTTTAAGAAATTATTTTTACGAAAGCCAATGTTACCATGCTTTTATTTTATTTCAAAATATTTTTATACTTTTTTTTTAAAAAAATTTAACAAGTATCAACATTATTAGTCTTCATTATCTATCCATACCCCCCTCAGTATCATCGTCGTTTTTAAGCCCTATATCTAATAAAACCCCTCCTCTATCTAAATTCATTAGATTTTTTTTGAATGCTCATAATGAAACAATTGGTTGGTGTAACTTTGAGCAACCTTAGAAATGGTTTCTTGTTTTTAAGGTTGTCATAGCTTTTTAAATCTCCTTTTTCACCAAACTAATCATTTTATATGAAAAAACTAAAATTATTGTCTTTGTCATTTTTAATGATAATCACAACGGCTCCTTTCGGCTTTTCTCAAGCCAAATTGATAGAAAAAATCACGCGCAAAGGCGATGAAATACTGATTCCTTACGAAAAATATGTGCTGCCGAATGGCTTAACCGTTGTGGTACATGAAGATCATTCCGACCCGCTCGTGCATGTGGATGTGACTTATCACGTAGGCTCGGCACGTGAGGAAATCAGCAAATCAGGCTTCGCGCATTTTTTTGAGCACATGATGTTTCAAGGCTCTGACAACGTAGCGGATGAAGAGCATTTTAAATTCGTCACGGCAGCAGGCGGTACGCTCAATGGCTCTACCAATCGCGACCGCACCAATTATTACGAAACCTTGCCGAGCAATCAACTCGAAACGGCGATTTGGCTCGAAGCGGATCGCATGGGTTTTTTATTGGATGCCGTCACGCAAAAGAAATTTGAAGTGCAACGCTCCACCGTTAAAAATGAGCGTGGGCAAAATTATGATAACCGCCCTTATGGTCTCAGTCAAGAGGTGGCGGCTAAAAATATGTACCCATACGGGCATCCTTATTCATGGCTGACCATCGGTTATGTCGAAGACCTTGACCGCGTGAATGCGAATGATTTGAAAAACTTTTTCCTCCGTTGGTATGGACCTAATAATGCGGTTATCACGATTGGCGGCGATGTGAACCCTCAAAATGCCTTGAAATTGCTTGAAAAATACTTCGGTTCTATTCCTCGCGGTGAGGCGGTGACCAATATGCCGAGCATGATGCCCGCTTTGGAAAAAGACCGTTATTGCTCTTATGAAGATCAATATATCAAAGTGCCGCTTTTGACGATGGCTTTCCCTGCTTCGCCTCGTTATTCAGCCGATGAAGCGGCTTTGGATTGTTTGGCAGAAATATTAGGTCAAGGTAAAAACTCATTGTTGTATAAAAATTTGATTAAAACGCAATCCGCTACGCAAGCAGCCGCTTTCAATTCATCTTCTGAATTGTCAGGCGAATTTACATTCCGCGTTTTACCTCTGCCCGGTAAATCTTTAACAGATATGGAAAAAATGGTGCGCCAAACCTTAACGGAGTTTGAAAAAAATGGCGCATATGACGATGATATTACGCGCTATATCGCCGGCTATGAATCCAACACCATTGGCAGCCTTTCAAGCGTGGCGGGTAAAGTTTCGCAATTAGCAGCATATCAGACCTATCAAAACAATCCGAATTTCATGACGGAAGAGTGGAAACGCAGCCATGCCGTGACCAAAGCCGATGTCATGAGAGTATATAATCAATACATTAAAAATAAAAATTGCGTCATTTTGAGTGTTTATCCGAAAGGACAAGCGGATGCAGTAGCTGCAGCGGATAATTATACCGTCAATACTGAGGGGTATAAGGCACCCGACTATGGTTATGCAGGCATGAAATATGTGAAAGCAAAGGATTCATTTGATAGAAGTAAAAAGCCAACGGGCGGCGTCAGCCCAGTTATTAAAGTGCCGACTACTTGGACTTCTAAGCTCAAAAATGGTATTCAAATAATGGGTACTAAAAATGATGAAGTGCCAAAAGTGACCGTTTTAATTAGTATTGAAGGCGGACACCGTTTGTTAGCGAACGATTTGGGCAAAGCAGGTTTGGCAGATATTACGGCTAAAATGATGAATGAATCTACTCAGAGCATGAGTTCAGAGCAAATTTCCAGCGAATTAGACAAACTCGGAGCCACTATTTCATTCTCAGCAGGAGCTGAAAGTATGGATGTATATGTGGAATCGCCGACTAAAAACTTGGATAAAACGCTCAATCTTTTGGCTGAAAAAATATTGCGCCCTAAATTTGAACAAGCGAATTTTGACCGCATCATCAAGCAAAGTATGGAGCAAAACAAAATTCAGCAATCGCAACCAGCATTTATTGCTTCAAATATTTACAATAAAACCCTTTTTGGTAAAGAAAATATCAAAGCGACGCCGACATCTGGCTACAATGAAACGCTCGCTAAGTTGACACTTGAAGATGTGAATGCATTTTATACAAAGGCTTATGCGCCAAATGTAGCTAAATTAGTAGTGGTTGGAAATGTTGATCAAAAAACCATTTTGCCTAAACTCCAATTTTTGGATCAATGGACACCGCGTAAAACGGATATTCCAAAAGTGAAAGGTGCGCAACCCATCAGTAAAACAAAGTTGTATTTGGTGGACAAACCGAAATCAGCACAATCTGAAATTCGCATAGGCTACGTGACTGAAACGCCTTACGATGCAACAGGCGAATATTATCGCACGACTTTGATGAATTTTCCTCTTGGTGGTGCATTCAATAGCCGCGTCAATTTGAATATGCGCGAAGATAAAGGCTGGACGTATGGTTGCAGAGCCGGATTCAATGCCAATAAAGACGGCGGCGTGTTCACAGGAGCGGGCGGTTTCAAAATTGGCGCGACGGATAGTGCCGTTATTGAGTTTATGAAAGAGTTTAAAAGCTATGCTGATAAAGGCATTACTGCCGAAGAAATGGCATTTATGAAAAGCTCTATTGGTCAAAAAGATGCTTTGCGTTTTGAATCCAACCAACAAAAAGCCTTCTTTTTAGCCAATATTTTGGATTATAAATTGCCGAAGGATTATACCACACAGCAAAATAAAATTATGCAAGGTATTACGCAAAATGAAATCAATGCCCTTTCTAAAAAGTATATCAACACTGATAAAATGAACATCATCGTCGTCGGCGATAAAAAAGTCGTTTTACTGGGTTTGCAGAAATTGGGCTACGAGATTGTTGAGTTGGATGCTAATGGGAATGAGGTGGTTGTGAAACCTTAAATTAATTAGGAATTAGGAGTAGGAGTTAGGAATTAGGAATTAGGAGTTAGGAGTAGGAGTTAGGAGTAGGAGTTAGGAATTAGGAGTTAGGAATTCCACTTTCCTAATTCTCAATTCCTAATTCCTAATTATTACCCCCTCAGTATTTTTCATAAAAAAGGCTCTTGAATCGCTATGATTTAAGAGCCTTTTTTTATTTAATTGAAAATATTTTAAAACATAAATAATTGATTATCAATGATTTATAAACAAATTCCTAATTCCTAATTTCTAATTCCTAATTTCTAACTACAAAAGCGTATTCTGCAAAAAAGGCAATTCCGTTGGATGATCTGTCGTGTAATGCAAGCCGCGACTTTCGGGGCGCATCGAAGCAGAGCGAGTTATCAAATAAGCAATCGTAATCAAGTTGCGAAGCTCGCACAACTGAGGGGATAGCGTCGTAGCATTATACAAATCCTCTGTTTCTTTATACAAAATAAAAAGTCTATCTAAAGCCCGTTTCAAGCGCACATTCGAGCGAACGATGCCCACGTAATAACTCATCGTGTCTTTCAACTCTTTGGTGCTTTGAGTGATTAAGACCATTTCCTGCGGATCGGTCGTACCTTCTGCGTTCCAATCGGGGATGCCTTCTTTCCAAGTAGAACTATCAATTTCAGTCAAAACATCTTCTGAAATGCGATGTGAAAAAACCAAAGCTTCCAAGAGAGAATTAGACGCTAAACGGTTCGCGCCATGCAAACCCGTAGAACTGCATTCACCACTCGCATACAGGTTTTGAATGCTGCTTCTGCCCATTTCATCTACTTTAATGCCGCCGCATTGATAGTGACAAGCGGGTACAACGGGTATCATATTTTTCATCGGGTCAATACCGATACTCATACATTTATCATAAATCGTAGGAAAATGGTTATAAAATGCTTCTTTTTCAAGGTGAGTACAATCCAGATACATACATTCCGAGCCATAAATTTTCATTTCGCTGTCAATCGCGCGGGCTACAATATCGCGCGGAGCAAGTGATTTTCGATGGTCGTATTTCTCCATAAACTCCTTGCCGTCAGGCGTTTTCAAAATCGCTCCGAAGCCTCTCACTGCTTCCGAAACAAGGAAATTAGGGTTCTCTCCTATCGGATTATACAAGGCAGTTGGATGAAATTGAACAAATTCCATGTTTTCAACCCGCCCTTTGGCTCTATAAATCATGGCAATACCATCGCCGGAAGCAATAACAGGATTGGTCGTATTTTTATAAACTTGCCCAGTTCCGCCTGTACAAACCACCGTCATTTTAGCCAAAAACGTTTCGATTTTACTGGTCTTTTTATTCAGAGCATAGCAGCCGTAACATTCAATATTCGGCGTTAGGCGCGTGATGTTATAACCTAAATGATGCTGCGTGATAATATCCACTGCAAAATAATGCTCATGAATGTGGATACTCGGATGGTTTTTCATTTCAGCTACTAAGGCGCGTTGAATTTCCCAACCCGTCAAATCTTTGTAATGCAAAATACGGTTTTCGGTATGTCCGCCTTCGCGCCCTAAATCGTATTCTTCGCCGTGCTTATCGAAGCGCGTTCCCCAGTCAATGATTTCACGCACCCGTTGAGGACCTTCATTGACGACGATTTCTACTACTTTTCTATCGCATAAGCCATCACCTGCATCGAGTGTATCTTCGATGTGCTTTTGATAATTGTCTTTTTCAATATTCCACACCGCCGCCACACCGCCTTGTGCATAGCGCGTATTCGATTCATTTTCAACGGTTTTAGTCAATACATCAATGCGTAAATCAGGGCGTTGCCGCGCTGTTTTAATTGCAAAACTCAATCCTGCGATGCCGCCGCCGATTACAAGAAGGTCGGTTTTCATATAAAATAATGGTGTTTAATGGTGAAATACATTTAATGACTAACCACGTCCCTTTTCCCAAAGGGATGCCTTTGGCAAGGGCGTGGATAGAAAGTTTAGACTCAATTTGGCTTTAGCCATGCACTTTTTTGTTAATAAATGAGAATAATGAGTTGAAATAATCGCGGAGCGATTGAATATGAATAACCTTCGATGCAATCGGAGGGTGAAAGTATGTGGATTGACATAACTGCGGAGCAGTTAAATGTAAAAATTGTCAGTCATCAGCTTTATTTTACATTAAACTGCTCCGCAGTTGTGGACTTTCGCTAACATGCCCCCCTGATTGCATCAGGGGTTATTCATATTCAATCACTCCGTGATTTCAACCCATTTTTCGCATTATTTATAATTTAACGAATGTCAGTACCCCCTCAGTATTTTTTAAAAAATCCAAGCAAAAAGCCGATAAATCCCCCAAAGAATAAGCACAACAATTCCAATGATTAAAATAAATAAGCCCCATCGGAATAGTTTCGTTTTGATGGGGAATTTATATCTTTGAATATCCACCATAAATTGAATATTCTTTTCATCTTTATCACCAGCCATCAACGAAGTGGCTAAACATTTTTCAGCTAATGGAATATCTTTTTTGTTCCACAAGGCATATTCTCCTAAATAAATATAAAATTCAGTTATTTCTAAAGGATGAAAATACTTTTGTTTGGGATAGGCATCGTGTATATTATAGGTCTGTCCGTAATAAAAAAGATTGCCCGATTCTGATTCATCATCTTTTATCATTGTCAAATAATTAATATCAACGAGCGGTAAGCCTTTATTTAATTTAAAGTCTCTCTCGACAATCCCATCAGATTTATCATACTTTTTGAGTTGTTCATAAGCCATCGATAATTCAATGTAAAATAATGATACTCGCGGATATTTATCAATCGCTTTTTCAAGTATAACAACCATTTCAATATAATCTTCAGCTTGAATGGCATCTACCAAACTGTCATGGTCAAATATAATGGGTATCTTTTCTCCATAAATTGAATGATTTAATCCACAACTACGCATTTTTATTAAGCCAAAAGGCGTATCCAAATCAGTATCTTCATACTCATAAGTAGGTGTACCTTTTTTATTTACAGCAGACGATATGTCTTTCCAAGTCAAATCATCCAAATTTTTTATGGGAAAAATTTGCCTCGTTTTAGGTTTTTGTTTTGCCATGAGTATGTATTTTTTTTATAATTAAAGTTTTCAAATTAGATTTAGGAAATCTTGAAGATTTCCTAAATCTAATACCCCTCAGTTTAAAAACGTTTTAATGGAATTTGCATTCTGTTAAAAATATGGGGTTAATATTATCTACTATGCGTCAATGCTAAAAATACTCCATTCGTCCAGCCAAACCCATCTTGATTTGGATACTCGCCGCCGCCCGCTTCAAGGTCTTCATTATAGACGTCATATTTTTCAGTCATTTTGCCTGTCTTTTCATAGACACCTAAGTTCGCACCCAGCCAATGAGTTTTAATTTTATCAGCTAAATTTTCTAAACCATAATTCATCAAACCCCTAAAAGACATCCATTGCAAAGGAGCCCAACCGTTTGGAGCATCCCATTGTTGCCCTGAAAAAACCGTTGTGGTGGTCAATCCTCCTGCTTTCAGGAATTGAGATTCAAGCGTTTCAGCCACTTTATTGGCTTGAAAATCAGAAGCCATCTTGAAAAATAAAGGAAATACAGCCGCTAAAGTGTAACTATCCGTTGATTCATTTTGCATAAAATCATAATCAAAATAAAACCCTTTATGTTCATTCCAACAGTATTGTGTAAGAGAATTTTGACGTTTTTCAAGCAAATTTTGATAAAAATCAGTTTTTTCTTTATTGTCGTTTAAATTGTGTGCTTCTGCCAAAGTCTGTTCTAAATGGGCTAATAAACAATTCAAATCTACGGGAATAAAATCAGTCGTGTGAATACTCGCCAATGACTGAGGGGTAGTGAGCCAACGACTGCTAAAGTCCCAACCCGACTCAGCCGCTGCTCGTAGGTGACGATAGGTATCCTCGGGTTTCAGAGCAGATTGATGCGCTATTTCAACATCTTCTTTATAGGATTCAGGGCGTGGCGTATTGTTTTCATCCCAATAACGGTTCAAAATTGAGCCATCGGGTAAGCGGACGACTCGCTGCGTTGCATGATTATTTTCATTCAAAGTATCAACGCCGTGCATCCAAAACGCGTATTCTTTTTCCAAATCGGGCAAGTATTTTATAAGAATTTCAGAGCCTTTTTCCTCACTTAAAAGGCGCACCATGAGCGCAAAAAAAGGCGGTTGCGAACGCCCCACGTAATATGTGCGATTGCCATTTGGAATATGCCCCACTTGATTCAACAAATAAGCGAAGTTATCCACCATATTTTGAATCATATCCACACGTTTAGAAATCTGCAAACCGAGCATTGTAAAATAACTGTCCCAATAATATATTTCTCGAAACCGACCGCCTGGCACGATGTAAGGAAAAGGCAATGGAATCAGCGAACTTTTTTCATTATCAGGTTGCCGCGTCAGCACTGCCCAAAGTTGATTAATGTGTTGCTGGGCTGTTTTATTTTTATCGCTTTCTTCCGAAGAAATTCCGACAGTTAAATCAGTTGAGTAAGTTTTAGGCAAGTCAAAATTTAATTCAACAAATTGTTTTAAATCAAAATTTGCATTATTTTTCTCTTGAAAATAAGCTTTTTCGATGTCTTGCATCGCATATTTAGGCAAACAATCAGGGAATGTTTTACCGTCGGAAAAAATATTATTCATTTGTACGACGTCAAAAAGAGCCGCTGATTTATGTATTTGCATTCTCCGTTTTTTTCTGAATTTTATTAAAAAAGAACAAGCAAATGATGAGCATACTGAGGGGTATCAATGAAAAATAAAACGCTGATTGCCCACCAAATTTTTCAAAAATATTGCCTGTAATGATTGAGCCCGTCGTACCTCCCAAAGCAGAAAAAACGACGATTAAGCCTGACATTGTTGCATGTTTATTTGCAGGTAAACTACTGAGAATCAATGAGTTAATAGCTGGATAGACAGGCGCAATGAGTAAACCAATCATTGGAAAAATGAACGCCGCCAAAGGTGCATTTGACCAACCTGTAATTTCCTCAGTCCCTAAATTTTGAGCCAAAGGAATAGCCACCAAAACCAATATACCCGCACCGATAAGACAAACGGTCAGTACCAAAAACCAGTGCATTTTACGCAGCACAATCCCTGCTAAAAATCGCCCTACCGCCGTTGAGGCTGCTAAAATACTCGCCATTTGGATACTCAAAGTAGTGGGCAAATTCAAGACTTGCTTATTAAAAGTAGGTAGCCAACTCATAATGCTTTGCTCTATCAAAACATACAGAAATGCGCTGGCAATAAAAACCATCACAATGGGCAAAACCGCTAATTTGAACATATCAGCAAAATCCTCCATTAACGGCTTCGATTCTTCGATTTTGACAGCCGATTCGTCGAGTGGTGCACTCAAAAGGAGTAGAAAAGCGGCTGCTGAAATACCTGCTAAAATGTAATAAACTTTGAGCCAAGAGGTAGATTGGGGATTGGCATCATCTACAAAACCACTGAAAATAAAATAGCCGGTCAAGATGCCAACCATAAAAAAAGACTCGATAAAATTCATAAAGCTCGCATGGTCTTTTTTATTATCCGTTACTAAGCCAATAGTTGCAAAAACGGATACTTTTATCAAGGCGAAACTCGCTCCAACGGCAGCAAATAGCAATTTTGTCGTGCCAAATCCAGGAAAAGTTGCCATCACAAGGCATGCTAAAGTGACTAAAGCCAATGCAGCCAACATGGATTTCTTATAGCCAATCCTAACAATATAAGAAGCGACTAAAAACGAGACAATAGCAATGCTGAGGTCTTTGAATGCCTCCAAAACGCTTGCGGATGATTGTGAAATGCCGTAATTGCTTTGTACTTGTAGGATGACAGTCCCCACGCTGTTGAGCAGGATAGCGAAAACGAAATAGTTGAGAAAGAGCGAAAGTTTGATTTTCCAGTTAGCCATAATTTTTATACAATTTTAGGTTGTAAATATTGCTATATTTTTAAGAAATCAAGCATTATTTTTCAAAAAAAAGCTGTTGGTGAATTAACACTAACAGCTTATCTAAAAATAAACACAAATATTATTTAAAAACAAAGTAAATTCATCATTCATCATTCATCATTCATCATTATTTTTTTTGACATATTTCGCCGAATTCGAGATAAAGAAGGCGGTTCGATGCCCAAAAAAGAGGCTAAATATTTACTCGGTACTCGATTGATAACGCCAGGCGAATCTTGTAATATTAGATTGTATTTGTCTTCGGCAGAAAGGGACGTGATTTTGGCAAATCTTTCATCAATCTGCATATAAGAACGGT
>JAYUUR010000362.1:0-11127 GCA_043754475.1 Saprospiraceae bacterium
AGTTACAAAGGCATATAGACAATTAAACACAGCCTATTTTTTCATGACTAATGAATTTGAGGACAAGCGTAATAAAGCATTTGCGAAGCATAGGAAGCATACCTATAAAGGGAAAATTACAAAGCACTATCAACGTTTCAAAAACTTTGAAGATAGAAAATACTCAAAATGTGAAACAGCCTTAAACTTGTAAATTATCATTTTATAAAATTGCTCAAATATTCGTCTATTAACTCTCTACCAGAGTGTGAAAGGCAAAAAGCAGAATCAATGTTTTTTGCCTTTTTTTCAAAAATCAGAACGTTAGAAATTAACTTGCCTAATATGTCACCCCCACTTGTTAGGGTAGTATAACCAACGTTTAGCAGTTCTACTATTTCCTTTCTATTGGGATAAATACCCCTCAAATTAAACTCATTAATTGCCAATAGAGCGCAGATTTGCGACAGGGTGTAATATTCGCCTTTAAATTTAAAATCGTTCCTTAGATGAAAGTTTTTTAAAATGATGTTGCTAATTTCTTTCTTATTCATAATCAATGAGTTATACAGGCTTTAAAGTTTAAAAATACTACAATTTTGAAATGAAAAACCGTTGCTAAGTTCAAGATTATGAAACAGCTTTAACACCTAAAAAAGAGTATCTAAAGAGACATATACAAACTAATTTTAAATATTTCAAGAACTATAAATATAAGTAGTAAAGTAATAACTTCACTACTTTACTACGTTATAAAGTCTATACTTTTAAAATTCTACACGGTTTTTAAAGAAATTATATCTTTGCTCAAAATGTGCGAGTATGGCAAAAATTGTAATGATAGGCAACCAAAAGGGCGGCGTTGGTAAAAGTCAAGTATCAATAATGGCAGCCACAGCATTGAGCCAAAAACCGTTTCACGTCAAAACGTGCATCATAGATATTGACAATCAAAAGAGCATCATTAGAACCCGAAATTTAGACCTCAGAGCCTACCAAGTGGACACCGTACCTTTTGAGGTGTTTAACTTTTTAATCAGTGATTTACAGGCAAATATTGCAACCCTTGACAAAGAGTATGATTTAATTTTTATTGACACCGCAGGGAAATTAGACAACACGCAACCCATAGAAACGCAGGAAATAACGAAAGCCCTAATGTATGTTGATTTTGTCTTTATACCATTTGTTGCAGGAAACCACATTTTAGAAGCTACCACCGATTATTTTAGATTTATTCGACAGGTGCAACAAATCAGAGCCTTACAGAACCGAAATTTAAAGGCATACGGTTTTATCAATATGTACCGTAGCCGTAGCCGTGCCAATGCGTTTTTGAGTGAAGATTTAGAACACTTGAAAGAATCTGAAAACCTTGTAATGATGCAAAACACTTTGAACGATTACTCATTATTCAGAGAAGCGGACACGGTAACAAGCATTTACGATGCAGCGAGCAGCGACAGCGCAAAGCAGAATTTTACCACCTTTTTAAATGAATTATTAACTATTATTCAATCATAACTACTTTATTACTTTTGTACGTGTAAAAGTGATAAAGCAATAAATTAGCATAGCATAGTATAACATGGCAAAGAAAACCAAAGTTTCACACATACCGACCCCCTCAGTAAACAAGGCAGCGTTTCAGTCAATATCAGACCTACCAAGTACCGAGACTGCAAACGATTTAGTTTTACAGGTCACAGGGCAAACAGACCAACAGAGCGCAATTAAAAAAGAAATTGAGACAGAAATAAAAAAATTGAAAATGGCAGTTATGACAGAGCCGAAAGGCTACGGGCGACCCGTCAAAGAAAAGGCAATAGGACGAGTAAAGTTTACAACGGCATTACGTCAAGACGTTGTAAAGTGGTTAAAACATTATGCCATAGAAGCGGACGAGACAGCCGCAGACATTTTAGAAAATGCCCTACTCTTTTACAAAAGCCATAAAGAGGGATTGAAAGGGTAATTAAATTATAACTTCATTACTTCACCACGTATAAAAGTCTAAAATTATCAATATGGAAAATTCAAACCTTACCCCATTAGAGGGTAAAGAAATTAGAAAAGTATGGCTTGATGAACAATGGTATTTTTCCGTTGTAGATGTTATCGGAGTTTTAACAGATAGCCCAAACCCAAATGTTTATTGGTCAGCGATGAAAAAGCGTGAAAAGGAGGTTTTTACATTTTGTAAAAAGGTGAAGCTGCAAGGTTTAGACGGTAAAAAATATCCGTCCGATGTTACCAATACAGAGGGCATTTTTAGAATTATCATGTCTGTACCGTCACCTAAAGCAGAGCCATTAAAGTTATGGTTAGCTGAACAAGGTAAGCGTACATTAGATGAAACCGATACACCCGAATTATTAACACAACGGCAAATAGAACTTTATAAACTCAAAGGGCGTTCCGATGAATGGATAAAGGAACGCATGAAAACCATAACAACCCGAAACGAGTTAACGGACGAATGGAAAAACAGGGGTGTTCAAGAGGGCAAAGAGTATTCAATTTTGACCGCTATCATTGCAAAGGGTACGTTTGGTTTAAATCCGTCCGAGCATAAAAAACTCAAAGGATTAGAGAAACCGAGCCAAGATTTACGGGATAATATGACAGATTTAGAATTGATTTTTACGGCATTGGGTGAAGCGACTACAAGGCGTTTAGCCATTAAAGACGATGCACAGGGTTTTGATGAAAACAGAGATAAAGCGGTACGAGGTGGTAAGGCAACAGGAAAAGCATTAGACCTTTACGAAGAGCAAACAGGTTTAAAAGTTGTAAGTGCTGAAAACTTTTTACCACCGTCGAAGAAAACGGATAACCTACCCGAAAGCACCGAGCCAAAAGAATGAAATTGTTTTAAAAATATGGTGTGTATGCCGTGCATCACCACCGAGCAGCCACAGCGCACCACGGACTAACGGCATTTTTTAAAACAATTTTTGAAAGATAAAACAAAAAATGTTGCATTACCTGAATAGTAGAAAAGCATTATAAAACGAAATAAAAACGAAAAAGCCGTTACGCCTTGCATGGTGTAACGGCTTTTAAATTTGTTGCCTACCCTACCCCCTCAGTTTTAGCTTTTTTAACAGGTTTATCAAAAGTATTATCACCCGAAAACACAAAAGCGGTTAAATCTTCATGTTTGATAAACCAAACTGTACCCGTTTTGGTAGCCTTTAATTTTCCCTTTCCTATCATATCTCTAATGTAGCGTTCTGAAAAGGTTGTTTCCTCAGATGCCGTTTTAACGGTGTAAAAATCTTTTTTTGCCATATCTGAAATTATTTTTTTGCTTTTTATATACGCAAATATCTATTAACTACCACAAAGTTAAGGCAGTAAAGCGACATAATCAATTGAAATTCAATTGATTATGTTCTTTATATGTACTTAGCATACATTTTAGTTACATTTTTATATTCAATTAAATTTATCTAATTTTACTTTTTATATACTTTTTATGTGTTTTTTATTTGCATATATTAAATATAACATTTACTTTTGCCATACATTAATTAGATGTTAACAAGTAGTATTTTTAAAACGTTTAAAATATTGTTAAAATGAACAAATATGTAGCCTATTATAGAGTTTCGACTACAAAGCAAGGCAAAAGCGGGTTAGGTATCGAAGCGCAAAAAAGAGCCGTTGCAGAAACGACAAAAAATTGTAATGACTGTATAATTGCAGAATTTGAAGAGCATGAAAGCGGAAAGAACAATGATAGACCCAAATTAAAAGTAGCATTAAAACTTTGTGGTGATACAGGTGCAACGCTGGTAATTGCGAAACTTGACAGATTGAGCCGTAACGCTGCTTTTATTTTAACATTGATAGAAAAATCTAAAACAGCAAAGAAGCCTTTTAAAATCCTGTTTTGTGATAATCCTAATATTGATGAAACCATGTTAGGCATGATGTCAATATTTGCCCAACATGAAAGAAAAATAATGTCAGAGCGTCAAATAGCTGCTTATGAATCCAAACGCCTTAGAGGTGTGAAAATTGGTAATGTCGAATCATTGACATTAGAAGTAAGACAAAAAGGAATAGAAGCAAAAAGGCAGTATAGAGCGCAAAATGAAGATTTAATGAACGCAAAAGAGCAAATTAGAAACTGTATTCTCTTAGCAAAAGGCACATTGACAGCAAACGACATAGTTTTAAAACTCAATAAACTAAACATCAAAACTATTAGAGGTTTTGACTATGAGTTAAAAAACATTCGACCAATTATCAAAGAAGTATTAAAAGAAATGGGATTGAAACGCCTACCCGTTGCTACCCCTACCCCTTCAATATTGAAACTTAAAAACGACACAACAGCATCAAAGACGGTTGCCGCTAAAATGCGTGAAAATGGTAAAACCTTTCAGCAAATAGCCGATTTTTTGAATGAAAACAAGTTTTTAACTGCCAAGAGCAAGAAATTTGAAGCAGTAACAGTAAAACGGCTTATTGAAAAATCAATACTCACATTTTAAAAAAATAGATTATGCGTGGAGCTGGAACATATGTATTAAAAAGCGTTGCATGGAAAATTTTCCATAAATTAAATATTGAAAGGCAAATTGAAATATTAAAATCGTATCACCATTTAGTAGATAATATAGATGATGATTGGTTTTTACCGTTATGTCACCAAGTGGATAAAAGAAGTACTACGGATATTTTTGACGCATATTATTATCATTTATTATGTAATATGATAACTGATAATAAAATTTATTTATTGACTATGGAAATGGCGGACTTTGCTCAATCTGATTCAGATATAAAGGCTAATACAAAATTATTAGAGTGTGCTGCCAAGAGATATAATTTTGACTTTTATATAAAAAGCTCACCACAGCAAGAGGATGGCTATATAGTTCTAAAAGAAGACAAAATATTTAAACGATTATTAATTACTGATAATAATATGCCTACAACGTTGGAACAAATAACAATTACAAAAGGTACTTGTTTTCCCTTAGAAATAGGCACAAACCCCGTTTCTAAATTTACGCAATATTTGAAAATAGAAAAAAACATTGGTAGATTTCCTTATAAACAGGGTATCATTAACCGCCCAATATTGGCTTTATTTCGCAGTATAGTACCAAAATATTCTACATTTAAAAAGTAAATAAAAAGCCCTACAAGGTGGTACAAACACCGAGTAGGGTATTAATTAACCGTCCAATAAAGGACAATTAACAGCACCGTAAAGTTATGAAAACTTTTAAATCCATGCCTACACAAACGGCATTTTTTGACCGTTACGCAAACCTTATTCACACCCTTACAAAGTTTGGTGTGATTGCTCAAATCATTACAGGCGTTGCAGAAATCGGAATTATTTACAGTTTAATCTATCCGAGTTTTTCCGACCTGTTCCCCTCAGTGGCGCACCCCCTCAGTATTACAGGCAGTTTATTAGCTGCAAGCATTTTGCAAGTGGGTTTGAAACTTGTTTTTCCCTACTCAGTCCGGGCAATCCTTTTTAAAAGATTCACAGGTTTAGACCTACCCCTCAGTATTGCGGTGTTTATTCTTACCATTGCTTTATTATCTGTTTCCGTTTTGCTATCCTACAAAGGCAGCCAAGACATTATAGACGTAGCCATAGCACCACCAACGGCAAAAACCACCACAGCACCCGACAGCATCAAAGCCGTTACCGAGCGACAGGCAAACGCCACCTTTACCACCGACAGCGCAACGATTGAAACCAAGTACAAAGGCAAGTTAGAAGCGACTGAAAGCAGTTATGACAATCAAATTGCCACCGTTGAAAAATGGGCAAAAGGCAAAAGAGCCACAACATTAAGAGCCGAAAAGGTTACTAAATTGGCAACGCTGCAAAGCGATAAAGCAACGGAAATCGAAGCCAAAGCCACCGAGCGCAAAACGACCATTAACCGAGCCACCGACAGGAACGACACCGAGCGAGCCGATATAAAAACGGATAACAGCGAAGCCAAAACACAGGCAGAACACCGAAAAGGCAAGTATAAGAACTATGTTGGGTACTTTACTTTATTTCTATATATTTTTGTACTACTTGCTTTTATCTTAGATGAAATTTACAAAAAAGGTGCAGAGATTGACACGACACCCATACCACACCAACGGCATTTTGCACCGTCTTTATTTTCAGAATTGAGTGAAGCGGTTAAAGCCCGAATTGATACCACGTTGCGAGCAGTTATTTATCAGTTTGCAGACAAAACAAAAGCAAGTCCTTTACCCAATGCTTTAAACAGCTTGTACGACTTCAAAGCCGATGCTTTGAAAAATGTCTATCAAATCGAGACAGAGCCGCAGGAAACGAAGGTTATAAGATTACCCTCAAAGCCGTTACGTATCGCAGCCAAACAAAAGGACGATACTATTAAAAAAGACGATACAGAGCCTAAAAAGAACCGTGCCATAGGCTTTAAAAAACAAGACGATACTCAGGACGATACAGGCGAAAAAAAGGACGATACCCCCATACATAACGATTTTCGTCGTACGGAAAATTTAAAGGACGATACAGGCAAAACTTTTACCGTTGTGGCGACCTCAAACGATTACGGAAAATGCGAGAATTGCGGGAATGACTTTTTCAGAAATCATAAAAAGCAGCGGTTTTGTGGCGAAGATTGCAGAAAAGAAAACTGGAAAGTTAAGACAGGTAAAGCCTTTGATTTAGAGTTGAAAAATAAGGAACGTAAAAAGGTGAAAGTTTAATTACATACAACCATACATACAACCATACAATGTAGAAACAGTTATTGAGGGGTAGATTTTTTAATTTATCCCTTAGTAATAAGATGGTTACAGAATTTTTTTTGAAAATAAATTAGGGGGTAAATCTTGCATGAATAGCAGTACAAACTAATAGTTTCAATATTATTAAACTAATAGTCTTAGTAATATTTTAATACTATCTACACCACCAAGAAAATAAGGTTTTTTTATAATAATTCAATGAAAATCAATTAGTTATTGAATAATTGAAAAATATTCAATAACTATCTAAGTATTACTTTGAGTATTATTTTAAGGCATTTTGAGACACTATTTTTTAATGCAGTTACTTTTATTGTATTGACAATAGTTTGTACCCACACAGCAAAAAAAACAAGCAAAAAATAGAAACATAAAATTATTTTTTAAAATTTTATGTTTTAAGTTATAACAAAAGAGTACCTTTACAATTAAGAATTTATAATATTTCAAAATAAATTACAAAAGACATGAGTACAAAAAAAGATAGTTATTTACGGATAAGGATAACCAAGCAGGAAAAGGCAGAATTAAAGGATTTTGTCGAGAGCAAGGGAATGACTTTAACCGAGTTTATAAAAACTCTTTTGGATTCAAAACTAAATAGTAGTTTTGCTTAGATAAAAAAAGAAAGCCCACCGAAAGAGGTAGGCTTAATTAGTTCATATAACAAGCACCGTTATTGCTTTTTTATTATTTGCGAAAGTTTGCCGACAGAAACAAATTAATAAATGCAGTAGCAGCGAGATTTTTAAAAAACTATGAATAGTTAGTTGTCTTTTAATTTTGTGTTTATTAAAAACGTTATAACACGTTTGAACGACAAATGTAAAACAATGTTTTTAATCTTTCAAATTTTATATTGAAAATTAGATAAACTAACTATGATAGTGCAAAGATAGGTTTTTATATCAAAAAAAGTTAAATAATTTGATATAATTCTATCCTACCAACCTTTAAAAATTCGCTGCAACGGTGTAAAACCCTTTACATCATGTTTGTATTTTCACATCACAGCGAAGTAAAACCGCTTTTAAAAAGTCCACAACAAAGGCAGTCATTTGAACGCCTAATGAATCACATCGTAGGCGTAGCCGTTCACAATGGACACGACCTAAACGAGCCGTTCCCGATTCCTATACAATCGTTAATGCCGTATCACGTCCACAGGTTTAAAGCCCCCCTCAGTATCTTCATTGAGCGAGTAGGCGGTTATGTAACAGGTGAAAACGGCGAAAAAGGGAAATGTTATAATTACCGATTCAAAGATGAATTTTTTAAATCTGAAATACCCTTTTCAGACACCGAGCCGAAAGAAAAAGCGGTTAATTACGACTACAACCCCGAAGCGGTTAATATTGCTCAAAACGCCTTGAAAGGATTAACGGTTCAAGACTATAACAGAGCAGTCAGAACGGCAAAACAAGCAAACCATTTTTTTAATAAATGGCTAACTGCAAATATTACCCCTCAGTATATTGCAAAGCGTTTGAGCCTTGATAATGATAAAAAAACAATCATTATCAAAGGTGTTACGCTACCAATTAATGGCAATGTCAAAGAGTTTTTAGAAAGGAAAGTTAAGGCGGCGCAAATGTCAGGCGGTTATGTTTTGAATGAATTAAGGCAAGGGCAATTTTATTGCAGCTGCAGCCCGACCAATGGCAGGGTAAATACTTCATTCACATCATTAGCAGAAATTTTAACGCCTTACATTCGACTACAAGATGAAAAGATTAAAGGCATTGATATTTCTAACAGTCAGTTTCTTTTATTGTCTCATTTGCTTGAAAACTGCCTACCTACAAGCGATAAAAGGCTATTCAATTTTATTTATGACAACGGTTTTGATTCGCACATTTTAGGCAAGCAGGACGGCAAGCAATACAAAGCTGGCGTACTTATCCCGCTACTTGAAAATATCACTTTACAGGCAAATAAAGGCAGCGATTTTGACAGGTTTTTAAAAGAATCATTCGACGGAACATTATATGATTCATTTGCAGCGAGTAGGAATATAAGCAGACCAACGGCAAAAACTGCCTTTTTCGCTATTCTGTTTGGTAAGTGCAAAACGAGCGAACACGCCAAAGCCTTTAAAAAAGAATACCCCTCAGTATTTGAGATAACCAACAGGTTTAAAGATTTGACTGATTATTCAATCTTATCAGTTTTCCTACAAAAAATAGAATCATTGATTTTTATAGAATCCCTTTTGCCATTGTGCCATTACTCAGGTATTCAGGTATTGACTAAACACGATTCTATTTATTGCAAGGTAAGCGACTATAAAAGAATGATGAAGATAGTTAAGCCGTTTTTTAATAACTTATTCAGCAAAAATATTGATGTGAAATGATGAAAAAAACGCAAAGATGGATTTTTATAATTTATTGATAATCAATGAGTTATCGTTTTAAGTGGTAAACATAAAGATATATTATTTATTAAACAACAAACATAACATATCTATCTTCTTTCTTATTATCTACTTTCTTAATAAAAGTGAACAGAAATTGCGGCGGTTTTTGAATTTTGAAACATGGTTTAATTGATTAAATTTATTATAAATTTTACATAAACAATTGATTATCAATAAGTTATAATATTTAAATAAATTAAATTTTGCATTTTTTGTGACATCAATTTTATACCATTTAAGCACTTTTTTTAGATTTTATCAATAATTGAGAGAAAAGCACATTTTGAACTATAACAAAGAGAGTGAAAAAGAGAGTGAAATCTGTTATAGTATAACAGATTATAACAAATAAAGACACACCATTTGTTATAGTTCGCAATAAACACAGAAATTAAAATAGGCACAATGACAAATTTATATTCACGAACCGAAAGAAAAACACCCTATACAGGTGCATCATTAGACGACTTTTCAAAGTTCATGTATAATTTTAAAGGCGAAGCAAACGAGGGATTTACAGCCGTTGATTTTGACTGGATTTTGAGAAACCATAAAAAACGCACATTTGCATTAATCGAAGTCAAAACCCACAACGGTTTAAAAACTTATGCTCAAACCATTATCTTCAAAGAGATAGACACCATGTTAAGAGCGAGCGCAAAGACCGCAGCGAATTATCATTACATCGGATTCTTTAATTTGACTTTTGAAGTCACAAGTTTTGACAATGGTAAGGCGTACTTAAATGATAAGGAAATAACAAAAGACTACTTTTATAAATGGTTAAAGCACTATTTTTGACCGTTAAAGCAATGAATATGTTTTTACAATAATTGGTAAGTAAAAACACATCGTTGTTTAAACAGCAGAAAAAAGGCTTTTGTATTGATGAATACTTTTAGGCATGGAATCATATATGATTCAGAAACCGATTTAAATTAAAGGCATGGGGGGGGGGTATTTTTTATAATTGGGGTGTAATGATAAGACCCCCTCAGTACATTAATAGGAAAGACTACCCCCTACATAAACCTTTTTTTTCCTTACAATTCCTAACATTTTAAAAAACCTCGAAAATCCTCGAATTTTAAAAATCATTCATCTAAAGTAGATAAAAAATAGATAAACGCAATGACAGACAAAAGAGAAAAAACAGGCGGGCGCATAGCAGGAACACCGAATAAAGGGACAATTGTAATACGCCAAAGAATCAAAGATTATTTAGATTCTGAAATTGAAAACGTCTTTGAGGACATAAAGACCTTAGAACCCAAAGAGCGTATAAACTTTTATTTTAAATTGCTCAATTTCGTTGTTCCGACCATAAAACCATTGGAACGAGACGCAACAGAAAAGCCATTTATTGACCTCAGTTTTTCAACAGGTGAATTGATAGATTGACATTCTGTTTAGTATGCTTATTCCTTAAAGATTTAGGTTAAAAACGAAATAAAATAAATCAATGGTACAATGTGATACAGTAGAACAAGCCTATAAAATACCCCTTAGCTTTTTGAGAAAAAAAGGGATATTAAAGCCTAATCACCACGTGATTAATTACAGGATTACATTTTTTATCAATGGTGAAGAAGTGTCTAATATTAAGATGGATATTAACACGATGGACTTAGAAAATGAATTTATTAGGCTTCATTACACTATGACGAGAACAAAGCAAGCAATAGATTATAAAGTGAAGCTGATTAGAAAACCGTCTAATTTGGGCGTGGGTTTTAGATATTATTTTCAGTGTCCGAATACTGGCAATTTATGCACGGTTTTATTAAAACCAAGTTCACAGCTTTATTTTTTAAGTAGGCAAGCGTTTAAAGTTCTTTATGAGAGCCAAGCAGTTACAAAGGCATATAGACAATTAAACACAGCCTATTTTTTCATGACTAATGAATTTGAGGACAAGCGTAATAAAGCATTTGCGAAGCATAGGAAGC
>JAYUUR010000363.1:0-3658 GCA_043754475.1 Saprospiraceae bacterium
AGCAGGAATCTCTTTTTATCTTTACCTGTACACAAAAGAGATTCCTGCTGAATTACAAAACTGAATGACAAAACTGCATTTTAATTCTTCCACTCCAAAACCCGCCCGGGCGTATAAGGCGCACCCGCTTGTTCTAAAGCAGATTCTATTTTTTGCATATCCGCATTAATAGCTTTCAATTCAGAAATAACGCCACCTATTTGCTTTGACACAATATCATAATTCGCTTTTTGAGCAGGGGAAGGTGCGGCTGTAGATGACCAGACATTGCCTTGAATATTGAAAAGGCGATTGAAAAGACTCGGTGCCGTTTCAAATTCTCGACGCGCTAAACTGGCGTCGCCACTCAGTTGGCGATTGAGTTTTTCAAGGCGTTGTTCGAGGGCATATATTTGATTATGCGTTTCCAACGGCACTTTGGGCGCATCTAAAACGACTGATTTTATTTGCGTTATTTTATTTCTTAAATCACCATTCATTTGACTGACACCGCCAGCCACACGGCGCAATTCCGATATTTTTTTACAAAAATCGTCGTAAGCCTTCTTATCCGTAGCGGCTAAAGTGGCATTATTGAGCGGAATACACTTAAAATACTGAGGGGGTACCAATTCACTGTAAACACCATCTTCAAATTGACTCATTGCCACCGTATAATTACCGGGCATCGCCAAATAGCCTGTTTCCAAAGCTGAAAACATATTCTCAGGGTCGAGTGCACCAATGCTACCCGCCGGTGCATTGGGTGCATAACGGAAATTCCAAACGAGTCGTTGCACACCTTTTTTGGCAGGGGCTTTGAGGCGGCGGACGACATTGCCGCCTTCATCTGCGATGGTGAACAATATATAAGGGTCGGGTTGTCTATCCTCCAAACGCATCGAATCTACCGAAGGGTAAAAGACAGACTCGTTTTTTTTGATTTTTTCAGATTCCAATGCACGGCGTTTTTCTTTTGCCGTTTTAATATCATCTTTCAAATAATAAGTGAAAACAGCACCCACCGTAGGGTTAGGCGTCATGAAATGGCTTTCACCTAAATGAGCTTTGCCTCGCAAACCCAAAGGATTGGATTCGATGAACATGAGGGCATCTTTTGTCGGGAAAATGATAGCCTGTTTATTCACTAAATCATCTCTTTTCAAAGTTCTCAAAGGTGAATAATCATCTAAAACATAAAAACCACGTCCAAAAGTAGCAATTACCAAGTCATTTTCTCTTTTTTGAATATCCAAATCTCTTACAGCAATTGTTGGCAAACCGCTCTTCAATTGTGTCCAAACTTTACCGCCATCAACAGTGAAATAAACGCCAAATTCAGTTCCAACAAACAACAAATCTTTATTGACATGGTCTTCTGCAATAGAATAAACAGTGCCACGTTCGGGTAAATTGCTTTGAATTGCTGCCCATGTTTTACCCCCGTCAGTACTTTTATGCACATACGGTTTGAAATCCCCGTAACGATGATGATTGAAACAAGCATAAGCGACATTCTTATCGTGCTGAGATGTAATAATTTGATTGACATAACTGCGCTCAGGCACATTCGGAAATTTATCTACTTTTGTCCATGTCTTGCCGCCATCAGTTGTCGTTTGAATCAAGCCATCGTCTGTACCTGTATATAGTAGATTTTCATCAAATTTAGACTCAGCCAAAGCGACTATATTGCCATAAATATCCGTCGAACTATTTTTTGCAATGGCATCCATACTTTGAACACGCCCCATGACAGGTAGCTTGTTTCTATCAATTTGAGCAGACAAATCAGGACTAATCACCTCCCATGAATCCCCTCGATTGTCACTGCGAAATACTTTATTGGCTGCAAAATAGATGCGGGTATTGCTGTGTTGCGAAACAAAAAGGGGTGCATCCCAATTCCAACGATATGCCGCTTCGTTTTCTCTTTCCGTTGGGCGAATGCCGACACTTTCACCACTGCGTTTATCATATCGAACCAAACCACCATATTGCGATTGAGCATAGACAATATTCGGGTCTTTCCAATCAACAGCCGATTCAAAACCATCACCACCACACGTTACATACCAATCTGAATTGGGAATGCCATTTTCAGAAATCGTGCGCGAGGGACCGCCCAAACTGAAATTATCCTGAGTGCCGCCAAAGACGTTATAAAATGGCGTTGAATTGTCAGTTGTTACCTTGTAAAACTGCGTTATCGGTAGATTTTCCTTGAAATGCCATTGTTTTCCCTTGTCATAGCTTTCATAAATGCCGCCATCGCAACCGACTAAATAATGCCCCGTATCGTTGGGGTCAACCCAAATTGAGTGATTGTCAACGTGTTTCCACATTTCACCCAACCGCCGAGTGGTTTTACCGGCATCGTCAGAAGTCATAAAAAACACATCGGGCATGTATATTTTATCTATATTTTTAGGGTCGCAAAAGATTTCAGCGTAATAATTGCCCGAAGTCGTGTAATCGCTCATTTTCGTCCAACTTGCACCTCTATCAGATGACCGAAATATACCGCCGTTCTTTTCAGTAGATTCCACAATCGCAAATAAAATATCGGGATTGACAGGCGACATTGCCATGCCAATGCGCCCTATTTCAGTCGTCGGCAAACCACTTGTCAGTTTGTTCCAAGTAGTTCCCCCGTCAGTACTTTTATACATTGCTGATTCAGGTCCGCCACCAATGTAGGTGAACACTTGACGCATCCGCTGATGTGCCGTTGCATACACAATATTGGGTGAACGAGGGTCAATCAAAACCTCATTGCAGCCTGTATATTGACTGATATTGAGCACTTGTTTCCATGTTTTGCCGCCGTCGATTGTTTTATATATGCCTCGTTCACCGCCTGCATTCCATAACGGTCCATAAGCCGCTACAAAAACCTCATCCGCATTTTTAGGATTAATGGCAATCATACCAATGTGTTCGGAGGTTTTCAAACCCATATTTTTCCATGATTTGCCGCCATCTTCGGATTTATAAACACCATCACCGTAGCTTGCAGCTCGTTGATTGTTGTTTTCACCCGAACCCACCCAAACCACATTCGGATTAGTGGGATCAATGGAAATACAACCGATTGAAAATGAGCCTTGTGTATCGAAAATCGGTTGGTAAGAAATACCTCGATTCACCGTTTTCCAAACGCCACCTGCAGCTGCTGCTACATAATATTCATTTGAATTAGTCGGATTGACGGCAATATCCACTACCCTGCCCGATGTAGTAGCGGGTCCGATGCTGCGAAAATTTAAACCACCGAACGTAGCGGACGCCATGATAGAGTCCTTCTTAGCTTCAGGTTTTGCTGCATTTTGAGCATTTATTTCATGGAGAGAAAATGTTGTTACAGTAAAAAAAAAGGCTAATAATTTGGTTTTCATAGCAAAAGCCATTTAAATGATTAAACAAAAAAGTTTTTCAAAAGATAAGTTTTGACAAAGTTAACAATTTTGAGAAAGTTAGAGCATGTTGAGTGGAAAAGTTACCCCCTCAGTAAAAAGCATTTTCAAGTTACACAGTATTTTTTTTTACACATAGGTTCACATAGAACACATAGTTTTTTCTTACTGAATGACAAAAGCTATGTGTTCTATGTGAACCTATGTGTAAAAATAATTAGAACAAATGTTCTATTTATGTAAAAATTACCCTTTCTTACTTT
>JAYUUR010000364.1:0-11075 GCA_043754475.1 Saprospiraceae bacterium
TTTTAGGAAATCGCGGCGGTTGGTTTTTTCAATTGACATGATTTATAGGTTTTATTTTTTAATGAAAAACAAGATCACGCAAGTTAAAAAAAACTGTACTAAATAGATATTAGAGCCTTGAAAAAAAGAAATCTATTTGTAAACCTAAAAAAGCGCATTAAATTTCAAAAATGCTGCATTGCGAATAGACATCCGCCTTCCTAAATGAGTAGGGTCGCCGCCCACGTTCACCAATATATTATGGTCGTAAAACCAATCGGATTTTAGATTGACGGAGAGGTTTTTGAAAATGACAAAATCTATTGAATTATACCACTCGAACGCCACATTTTCAGGATTTTTTAAGTAATTGGTATACAAATCCACCACACTGGTGATGATAACTCTATCTTTAAAAAGCTTTTTCGTGATTTCACCCCTCAGTTCAGCACCCCATTGAGCATCGACATTTTTAAAATCGCCTTGCCCATTATTGGGATTTCCTAATATGCCGACCCCCTCAGTACTATCGCCTTTTGCAGCCAAATAATCATTTGCCACGATGACTAATTTGGATGAAATAACTGAAAATAGAAACTTCACATCACTGTTAGGGCGATACAATAAGCCTGGCATGAGCTTGACAGTAGCAGGAGAAAATGGCTCTGAACTTACTGCATATTCCCCATGATTGGAGCTTAGAAAGCCGTTGCCATAAGTGAAAAAAAATTGCGTTCTCAAATCAGCCATTGCCGAAAGGTATAATTTGCCTTTCAATTTACGACCATATAAAGAGGTGGCTTGAAAAACATCTGCTGTTTTTATGAACGGTTGGTTCGTGGCACCCGTGCGTTGAGCGGCTAATTGGAAGTTGAATTTATTGTCAAAAATGCTCTTTTCTCTTGTACTATTGCAAAAAATGCTCACTAAACCGCCGATATTGGTGGTATTCTGACCGTCGTTGGGACGTGGATTAATCATCGAAAGCGTTGAGAAATCTAAGCCGATGCTGACGCCCGTCACTACGCCCAATGTGCTGTCTTCGCGGATATTATTCATAACGTCGCCTACTTCCGCTATTTTTTGAGCAAATATATTATTGGAAGGAACGAAGCAACTGAGGGGTATCAAAATAGCGATAACTCCGATGATGAGAGATGTTTTCATAGTTCATATATTTTATGGATTCATAGGATTTTTGTAACTTAGGTGGTTGCCCCAGAGGGGCTAAATGTCGGTAGAAAAAAAAGGTCGGTTGCATCAGTATTACTTGACGGCAACCGACTCGCAGGCATAGGGTTTAATTTGCTGAAATCGTTTTTGGGTATTGGGGGTGTTATCTATTGAGCGTCACATGACCTGTCTTGTTGTGTTTTTGCACAGGGCAAGCGAGTGTTCCGGCTGCGGTAGGTGTCAACATCTGACCTTCTTTGATAACTAACCACTCACCGTTCGGCAATTTGAAAATGCCGCCTTTCACTATTCTGTAGCTGGTTGCACTTGCCAAATCACGGTTTTTTGTAGGAGGCAATTGGATTTTCAACATGTTGTTTTCAACTGAACCGTCCGCTTCGATTGTACCGCCGCCATTGTTGCCACCGCCGCCGCCGGCTGTCATACATTCAATTTCGATGGTCAAATCAAATCTTTTGAAGTGAATAGTGATGGTGATTTTCAGCATGTCTTCGCCGAGAATCGTCATCGGTGTTTCAGTGCGAGTTGTGAGGGTTTCAGCGTTTTCAGTTACAGTAGTTGTAGCGTTAGCTGAGTTAGTTGTGAAAAGGGCTGCGAAAGCCAGTGCTGTGATAAATAATACTTTTTTCATTGTGGTTTAAATTTTAAAATGTGATTATAATTTGTTGTTAAAAAAAATTGTTTTAAAAAAATGTTCATGTGATTAAAATTCATTGTCGTAAAATTAAATGTGTTTTTTGGGGCAGTCATTTTGGGGCTTGAAAAACATGTGATAAATTAAATTTGATTGTTGTTTGGATACCGTTGTAATATTGGTTTGATACTTTTTTTTGTTTCCTTTTGGCTTTCGATGATATAATCTCAAATAGGTTTCGGTGTGACAATTTTTTTTTTAATTTTTTGTCTTACGATTATATAATCTACCCCCTCAGTATTCGTGACATTTTTAGGTGCGTTTTTATCTATTTTTTTAAAAAATTTTTATTTTTTAATTTACAAAACAATGATTTTCAGAAACTTATTTAAATTTGAGATGCCGTAAAAATAAACATGGCTTAACTAACCACGTCCCTTTAGGGCGTGGGTTAGATAAAAGCAACCAAAAGGCTTTAGCCGCTCATGTAAAACTTTAAAAAAAGTGAACGGCTAAAGCCAAATCAAGACTAAGTTCTCTGCCCACGCCCTAAAGGGACGTGGTTATTCAATAACAGAGCACAGCACTCATCTTATATGCACTCTATAAAAGTTAATAAAACCTTAAAATAAAAAGTCACGTTTTAAATAATAAGCGATTATAAAATTGTCAAGAAGATGACCGATAACCCGATACAAAATTTCGGATTGAAACAAACAACGTTCAGCGATATGCTCAGTGCTTTGCAGCGAGGCGATGAGACGCTTTTCGAGCATGTATTTGTGAAGCATTTCAGCGATTGTAGGAGCTACCTCATGCGGGAGTGTTCAGCGAATGCGGACGATGCCTACGATATAACTGTGGAGACCATCATCAGCTTTCGCAAGCGACTCATTGAAGGCAAAGTTGAATATGGCAACTTGCGTTTTTATTTCACTAAAATGGCGAAGGATAGTTACCTCAAACTTTTGGAAAAAAACAAACGGATGCCTGTGAAAGAGTTCGTTCTCAACGAAGCCGACCGCGAAGAAGAGCCGACGCAAGACTTCGATGAAGACCAACTCCAATCGCTTGATAAAGCCTGGACGAAGCTCAATGAAGATTGTCAAAAATTGCTCCGCAGCCATATTTATGATGGCTTGCAACTGAAGCAAGTGGCAGCGTTGCTGAATGAAAACGAAGCCAATGTCCGCAAGCGCAAAGAGCGGTGCATGGATAAATTGAAGTCCAGTTTTTTTGATGTTTATGTCTCTTAAAACATTGATTTTATCCTTTAAAACAAAGGAACTCATATTTAACAACGACTTAAAACCCAAATTATCATGAAGGAATCACTTAAAAAATATAAAAACAACGAGCTTTCAGCCTCCGATACTGAGGGGGTAGAAAAAAAGATGTTGGATGCCATCGGCGACCGAGAACAGCGTCAAAAATGGACAGCACTCCTCGCTGAGGAAGGCATTAATAGAGCAACTGCCGCACAACCCACAGGCGCGCGTAGGGTGAATATGCTGCGCTATGCGATTGGTTTAGCAGCTTCTATTTTATTGGTGGCAGTGGTCTGGCAATTTCTGGGCGCGCCTTCTAAAACGGCTTCACAATTAGCCGATAATTATATTTCGACAGACCGTTTTGAAAGTCCGTCTGTCAGAATGGGTACGGTGGAAGATGAAAAGAACTGGGCGGATGCTAAAAATGCTTACCGTGATGCCCACTTTGAAACCGCCGCAAAATTCATAGAGGCTATCCCAAATCCGACAACCGAACAACAATTTTATTTAGCGTTGAGTTATTTGTATCAAAAACGGGCGAATTTTGAAAAAGCTGCCGCCGGTTTTAATACCATTTTAGAAAAAGGCGAGGGTAATTTTAAGGATGAATCGCGCTGGTTTTATGCTTTGACCTTGATAAAAATGGATAAAAAAGCCGCCGCCAAACCCATTTTAGAGCAAATACTGAGGGGGGGCGGTTGGAAATCGAAAGAAGCCAAAGCGATATTGGATAAGTTGTAAAACGCCAACCAAATACTTAGATAAACTTAGATAGCTGTTATCATGCCCCTCGCGCATTGTATCAATTTTGGAAGGTGTTAGAGAGGATAAAGCAAATTTCATAACTAATTTATTTTCAACAACTTACATCAATTATCTTAACATAACTCGAATTATAATTTGACACATAGTTTACATAGAACACATAGTTTTTACACCCAGCCTATGTGTTCTATGTGTTCTATGTGTCAAAAAAAAAAATTGTGGTAAAAAAAATAAACGCAATTATTTTTTAATGAAAAAAGACGAAAAATGGAAACGTAAAGTGATTGAACATTGGTTATGGGTTTGTTTTTTTGCCGTCTGACAAGAGATTTAGGTGAAAACGACAATTTGCACACAAATAGGCAATAAATGGCTTACATCTCAAATTTTGAATAAAGCTCAATGGATAAAATAAACATGAACCTATGTAAAACATCCGAAATACTGAGGGGGGTATTTAGAAGACAACTCCTCTCCTACTGTTTGAATTTTTGAAAATAATTTACATTAAATATAACTTTGATATTTCTCAAATATATTTCGAGCGGGCGCAATAAACAAAACAAACAAAATTGAGGCATTTAATATTAAAAATAAAAGACAACACCAAAATTAAAATTTATTTTTGCTTTTTTGTTGTTGTTTCCTTTTTTAATAAATTTTAATTCTTTTCCTCTTTTATGCTTCCATAATCAATTGATTTTCAATGGTTTATACGCCCAAGTGTAGCAGATTTGGGACTAAGTGTAGCAGATTTGGGAGAATGTATTTGGTTTTATGCAGGTGTTTATTAATTTTGCTACTGTTATCGCTGAAATATTGCATTCTTTCCCAAATCTGCTACACTTGCTTTAATTTTTATCATACAATGGCAAAGAAAAGTCAAAATAAGGGCATCGTCCTTATTAAAAAATCGAACGAGTTGATAGAGTCGCGCTTCAAATTTGACATTTGGGAGATGCGGTTTTTTTTATCGGTCATTTCACAAATACGGCGTGAAGATGATGATTTTAGAGTTTATCGAATTTGGTTCAGCGACATTATAAAAACGTTTAACATCAAGACGCACCAATCTTATGACATGCTGAGAGATGCGGCGAACAAGCTGATGCGTAAAACTTTTATACTTGATACAAGCGATGAAGGCTTTGCTCGTAAAAAAGTGTACCATATTATCCGCATGGTGGATTATTTGGCTGAAGGGCAAGGCAATAAAAAAGGCATTGAAAAGCAAGAGTATATTGACGTAACGGTTGAAACGGATTTAAAACCCTATTTGCTCCAACTTCAAAGCCGTTTTACGGCTTATGACATCCGAAATGTTATCAAATTGGGTGCATATCCCATCCGAGTATATGAACTTTTGAAGCAATATGAAAGCATCGGCAGTCGGACTCTCGGATTTGATGAAATGAAGCGGATGTTTGAATTAGAGAACGAATACCCGCGTTTTTCTACTTTTTATCAACGTATTATTGTGCCTGCCATCAAGGAAATCAATGAATTTACGGATTTAGAGATATTAAAATTGGAGAAAATCAAGCACGGTAAGAAGATAACAGGCGTGCATATTAAATTCAGAAGTAAGGTGTTGCCTGTGGTGATGAATCCTGTTCAAATCGTGAATGAGACAATTAAATCGCCTGTTTCTAATATTCAAAACGCTAATCTAATTATTGTTCATGATAACAAACAAGCGATTGCTGATAATGATAATCGCATTAAAAATTTCTATCCTAAAATAGTTGAATCATTGGGCGTGACCCCCTCAGTATTTTTCGATTTATTGAAGTCTTACAGCGATGAAAAAATAGAGCAAGCCATCCGCGTAACCAATCGCGCGAAGATAGAAGGGCAAATTAAGACCAATCCTTCAGGCTTTTTTGTACAGGCATTGAAAAATGGTTATACCGACCAAAAGGAAGAACGCAAAAGAAAAGAGAAGAAAGAAGAAACCCAAAAACGCATCAATGACCAATTTATTCAGTTGGAAAATGAAAAACAAGAACGTATTTTCGACAGAATCAAAGAGTTGACCTCAACCAATTCTGCCTTGACTGCCGAAGCCATTGAAACTTTGAAATTCACGGAAGCGGGTAAAAATATGATTCAACAAGAAGAAAGTAAACTTCAAAGAGCGCTCGAAGTTGAAGATTTTAGGCAAATTAAATCACTCCGCAGTTTGGTAATTGATACGCTTTTTATCAAAAATATTGACAGTTTTAAAGATATTATGCAGGAGTTTGATGAAAAAGCGAATAGCTTACGCCAACACCCTATTTTTAAAGCATAACATTTCGCCTACCCTGATTTATATTTTAGTGCGTAATAAACTTAATTAAGTTTGATGCGTTTATTCTGAATTAAATCCTCAAGCTATTTTTATTTTTTAGACAGGCAAAGTGTAGTTTAATGCCTTGTTTTCCTTTAGAGCGTAAAAAAAGGTAGTTGACTGCCAATATTTTATGGATTCAAATAAACAAATCTTCAATGTTTCCTATTTTTTTGATGTTTTATTGCGTAATAAAATCGGTAAAATCAATAAACTTAATTAAGTAATAAACTTAGTTAAGTATTTTGCTTTTTAAAGTTGGAGAATGTTTTATATTTGCCCAATAAAAATTAGAAAGCAAAATTCATGGCAAAAATCTTAATGTTCGGCAACCAAAAAGGTGGCGTTGGTAAATCGCAATGCACTTTGATATTGGCTTCAACTTTGGCACAAGCACCCTTCAATCTAAAAGTAGCGATAGTTGATATCGACGACCAAAAATCCATCATGTCTTGTCGAACGATTGACAAAACAGCGTATGGCAACACACAACCTGAGCCGTATCCCGTGTTGGATTACTCTATCACTGATTTGCAAACCCATATCAGCCAATTGGATAAAGAGTATCAAATCATCCTGATTGATGCTGCGGGAAAATTGGATGCTAAAGCCGATGTGACGCAGCAGGAGATTTCAAAATCGTTGATGTATGTGGATTATCTCTTTTTGCCGTTCGTTTCAGGCAATCATAATTTGGATTCTACTTTTAAATATTTGCGTTTTGTTCAGCAAATTCAAGCGGCTCGCCAATTATCTAATCGCAAGTTGACAGCCGTAGGTTTCGTGAATATGTACCGCCATCGGTCGCGAAAGAATCAATTTTTGATTCAAGATATCGAATCTATTGCAGCTTCGGAAAAGCTGCCTTTTTTGAAAAATTATCTGTTCGATTATGCCCTTTTTTCGGATGCTGACACCTATTTGAGCCTTTATGAGGCTTCAAACAGCGACACTGCCCATCAAAATTATGTAGCGTGGATCAATGAAATAGGCAAAACAATTGGTATAATTAAGTAAGTTAATCAATAAACTCATTAAACTTAACATACTTAATTAAGTTTATTACGTAAAAAATGCAATAAAATGAATAAGAAACAGCGCATCTTACCCATTGCCGATAAAATTGAAATCAATCAGGAGGCATTTACCACCCAAAGTTTACCTGATTCAGAAGCTGTTAATCAAACAGTGGCTTTGGTAACGGGTAAGCCCGTTGCATTGTTGGAAGTAGCCCCCCCTCAGTATCAGCAGCTTATCGCGCCGCCTAAGCAGATAGGCAGGCCCAAAAAAGAGATAGCCGATGGCAGAGTAAAATACAACACGATGATAAAACCCGAGTGGATACGCGCACTACGCATAAGAGCAGCCGAGCAAGATATTTCTCCTGCCGATTTGCTGGAGCGCATTTTTCAAGATTCCGCTCTTTTGAAATAGTATAAAACATGGGTAATAGGTAATGGGCGATACGTTATATCACATATCGCCCATTACCTATTACCCATTACCCATATTTTTTACCCATATTTTACTCCCTCTCAGATGCCTTATAAAACCCTATTTCAGAGAGCAAAACGGGTGCTTTGGTTTGCAAAATAGTGAATCGGACTTTAGAAGTTTTAATCGCATCAAAACGCAAAAGTCGCTTGTAACCCACGGTTGTAAACTCTTGGAGGAGTACCCATTTTTTACCGTCTAAATATTCGATTTTTGCTTTTTCAATGCGCTGACCTTCGGCTATATTTTCTTGAATTAAAATTCGGTCAAATGATACATCTTTCCCAAAATCAATAACCATGGGCTTGATAAACAGTAGGGTAGTGGCGAGTTTTTTATCGGTCAATTGCTTTTCAACTTTACCTTTGGCTAAATTATCTTTGAATGTTTCATCCAAAATACTCCTAAATTCTATCAAATTCTCCACATCTTTTTCACCCAAAAGCCCTTGACGATTAGGTGGTATATTCAACAATAAAAGACTGTTTCGACCAACCGATTTGTAGTAAAGATTCACCAATTCCTTAGCAGATTTCACTTTATTGTCTTCTTTTTCATGGTAAAACCAACCCGGACGAATAGAAACATCGGTCTCAGCAGGTATCCACAATTTGCCTTTGGGGTCGCCTGTATTCAAGTATTTTTCATCGGCTTTGCCTGGTGCCATCCCCTCAGTATTGAGCGTTGACCAACACGTTTCGCCCGCATTACCCGACTCATTGCCCACCCAACGCACATCAGGTCCGACATCCGAAAACATCACGGCTTCGGGCTGCAGCTCGCGCACCAAATCCCAATAACCTTTGAAATCATACTCCATATTTTTAGCATTTTCACCCTTCGCCCCATCAAACCAAACCTCGCTGATGGTGCCATAATTGGTCAAAAGCTCGCGCAATTGTTTTTTATAAAAATCATTGTATTGCGCCGTTCCGTAACTTGGTTCGTGCCTATCCCAAGGCGAGAGATAGACGCCGAATTTCAAACCATAATCCTTACAAGCGGTTGCCATTTCGCCGACAATATCGCCTTTGCCATTTTTATAAGGGCTGCTTTTGACGCTGTGTTGCGTCTGTTCAGTCTGCCATAAACAAAAGCCATCATGGTGTTTAGCCGTGAGCAAAACCAATTTGAAACCTGCTTCTTTGAGCGTTTTCACGATTTTACGCGCATCGAAGTCGGTGGGGTTGAATATTGAAGGGCTTTCAGTGCCATCGCCCCATTCTTTATCGGTAAAAGTATTGACGGTGAAATGCAAAAAAGCCGTTGTTTCCCATTGCTGCCAAGCGATTTGACGCGGCGCGGGTTTAGGAAGGCTTTGAGATGCAAGGGTAAAAAATCCCAAACAGAACGTGAGTGCAAAAAGTGTTTGTCTCATAAGTAAGTTGTTTGATTTTATATAATTTTCAATGAGCCTGAATTTTTCACTATTCCACTGTAATATCTCCTTTTAAAATGCCAAACCGCAATATCCATTGATTGGTGTATTGCGGTTTTTAAATGCAAGCAGTAAGATATTATTTCTTTTTTTTAGAAATTAGGCTTTATACATCAACCGGAGGTTTTTGACAAAAATCTCATCAATAGCTACTATTTCAGCAATTCGACTATCTGACCAGTCAGTTGTTTGAATAAGTGTTACTACAGCTTTCTGCATATTGCTTTTCATTTTATTAGCTTGAGTTTTTGCTTCATTGGCTTCCGCTTTTGCTTCATTGGCTTCCGCTTTTGCTTCATTAGCTTCCGCTTTTGCTTCATTAGCTTCCGCTTTTGCTTTATTAGCTTCCACTTTCGCTTCATTAGCTTCAGTTTCTTTTACGGCAAGCCCTTTCTCAAAACTCTTTTCCTCAGCTACTTCGAATATTGTTTTAAATTTTGTTGACATATCAGGTTCTAATTTATCAATGATTTCATTAAATTCTTCTTCAGGAAGGTCTGAACGCCGCTGCATATATTCCAAAATCATTCTAAAAATTTCATCAAATAGATATTTGGAAGATAAACTCTCTACAAAATTAAGGATTTTGTTTGGATAATTCCTAAAAAAATCCTTCTCATGGGCATGTTTGAGCGCAATAAAAACGCCTTGTAATGCCCCTAAATCTGCCATTTGTTCTATATCTTCATCCGTTGTTGCTTGTAAATCTAAAATAATGTATTTAGGAAAAGGAACAAATGCCATTATTTCCTCTGGCAAATAAACTGCCATACGGTCAAAAAGCATTTTCTGCTGCCAAGCGTCTTTGCCATGATAAATCAAAATAGGTAGCACAATACTCGGCGGTCGCCCATTTTTCAAATCCGCTTTGATAATGCTTCTTCGATAATCTTCTATTTGAAATTCTATGGGTTCATGCGGTTTACTGCTTTTATGTTCCCATAAAAAACAAAAACGGAAAAGAGGTAGCTCAGGCAAGTCGCGTATATGCGCAGGAAGCCTCTCGCGCTTTAAAAGACATTCATGAATGGTATCGGAGTAGGTCGCTTTGAGGCGTTTATCAATATGCGTATCTGATAACGACTTTAAAGTTGAAAAATCAATAAATGATTTGAGACTATCAGGCAATTTAAAATTCAAAAAGCGATGTACCAATTCTGTAATACTGAGAACACCTTTGACAAAATATCGTGGTCATTCAGGTGTTGCTTATTGGCTTTGGTTGTTTTCGGCATAGTGTATTTTATTGTTGAGGCTCATTATTTTCAGATAGTTTGTCGATTTTATTTATCGGTATCAAATAATTATCACTTGAAACCACCTTTTCACCGCCTTTTCTTTCAATCGTTTTACGGGCTTCCCCTGCCAAATAACCACCTTTGGCAGCAGTATTTTTATTTTCATCAAAGCCTTTAGCATCCGCTTTTATGGTTTCTACCCTTGTTAATTCCTCGCCCAATGATGTAAAAATGAGTTCCAAAGGTGTCATGTGGTCGCGTAGATTTTGGCTTGGTTTGGTGAGTCCTTTGATGTCTTTATGTTCCGTAGGTGTAATCCCAAAAGTACCCTTTGCAATGATGGCAGTCAAAATTGAATACTCTTTGCCCTCTTTCACATCCCTATTTTTCCATTCTTCCGTCAATCGTTTGCGCGTTTCAATAGACTGAATGCGTTCCTTAATCCATTTATCAGTATAACCTTTGGCTCTATAAATCTCTGTCATACGTTCAAAACTCAATTCAGGATTTTCAGTTTCTTGAATTCGTTCCGTACCCACTTGCGCCAGCCACAATTTTAATGGCTCTGCCTTGGGCGAGGGGACGGACATGACTATTCGCAGCACCCCCTCAGTATTAGCGCAATCTGTTAAGCGGTTGCGTCCGTCTGCGGCTATTAATTTCAAGGGTACGCAAAATGCGTACGGTTGTCCGCTTTCTTTTTCTGACCGCCTTTTTAAATCTGTCCAAT
>JAYUUR010000365.1:0-11064 GCA_043754475.1 Saprospiraceae bacterium
ACGCCCAAATTGCAACCAATGATTGAAATAATCTGCCATGTGATAACCGCAAAACGGCAACATAGCAAATGGGTCACGACGCACTTTGCCTTGCTCCCCAAAAGCCGCAGCGGTTGTCTCAGACCCCATTGTTGAAGCCATATATACGCCGAAATTCCAATTAAATGCTTGATAAACCAACGGAATAGTCGTGCTTCGACGCCCTCCGAAAATAAATGCTCGAATGCGTACCCCCTCAGTATTTTCCCATTTGGGGTCAATAACGGGGTTTTGATGTGCTGGCGTTGTGAAACGTGAATTGGGATGAGCAGCTGGTTTACCGCTTTTAGGGTCGTAAGGTTTGCCCGTCCAATCGGTCATACCTTCGGGTATTTCTTTTGTCATGCCTTCCCACCAAACATCGCCATCAGGCGTGATTGCCACATTCGTAAAAATAGTATTTTCTCGAATGGTCACCATCGCATTCGGATTGGTTTTCATATTAGTGCCAGGTGCTACGCCAAAATACCCTGCTTCAGGGTTGATAGCATATAATCTGCCATCCGCGCGAGGTTTTATCCAAGCAATATCGTCGCCGACTGTCGTGATTTTCCAACCGTCCAATTCTTTAGGCGGAATGAGCATAGAGAAATTTGTCTTGCCACAAGCACTCGGAAAAGCCGCGCCGATATAAGTCTTTTCGCCGGATGGACTTTCAGCACCCAATATCAACATGTGTTCAGCCAACCAGCCTTCATCGCGTGCCATGCAAGAAGCGATACGCAGCGCGAAACATTTTTTACCCAAAAGCGCATTGCCGCCATAGCCCGAACCGTAAGACATAATCGAACGCTCTTCGGGATAATGCACGATGTATTTGACTGTCGGGTTGCAAGGCCACTTGCTGTCTTCTTGACCTTCTTCCAAAGGCGCACCTGCCGAATGTAAGCATTTGACAAAATCACCGTCTTTGCCCAATACATCCAGCACCTTGCAGCCCATGCGGGTCATGATTTTCATGTTCACGACCACATATTCAGAGTCCGTAATTTGCACACCAATATGTGCCAACGGCGAGCCGATAGGTCCCATGCTGAAGGGAATCACATACATCGTGCGCCCCTTCATGCACCCTTCAAACAAGGGTTTCAAAGTGGCTTTCATCTCTTTTGGAGCTACCCAATTGTTGGTTGGACCCGCGTCTTCTTTGCGAAGGCTGCAAATATAGGTGCGGTCTTCTACGCGCGCTACATCGCTGGGGTCGGAAAAGCAAGCAAAACTGTTGGGTCTTTTTTCAGGATTGAGGCGGATAAAAGTGCCTTTGTCCACGAGGGTTTGGCAGAGCGTGTTGTACTCTTCGTGCGAACCATCGCACCAATGAATAGTGTCGGGGTTGCAATGTTCTGCAACATCATTGACCCATTGCAGCAGCTCCTTATGCTTCACACGGGTTGAATCTAATTTTTTCATAAATTTTTAATTTGAGTTAAGGCTTAAATGAAAAAAGAAAAGGATATGACCTTTCCATTTTTAATGATGAAAATTTAAAATTTGGTTGACACAAAGTTACAAACAAAATTTTACCCCCTCAGTATTATAGAGACTTTAATTCAGTTTTTTCTACCTATCTATATCGAATCAATGGAAACATTTCGCCTTTTTCAAACAAATCTCTCCCTTGCGGCAGTTCCAAAAAACCATCCGCATTGTTCAAATTCGCTAAATCGCCTGAGCCACCACCTGCTATGGGTTTTGCCCAAAGCACCCCCTCAGTATTTTGTAATTTTACTTGTAAAAAATAAGTTAAATCAGGTTTAAACACAACGTTTTCACTTAAAACTGCATATTCTTGAGGTATTTTATTTAACCCTAAACATGATTTTACATAAGGCAAAACATAGCGATAGGCGCATAAAAATGTAGAAACAGGATTGCCGGGCAAAGCAAAAACCATAGTCTGTGCATGATTTTCAGTAGCTTGTTTTATACCAAACCAAAACGGCTTACCGGGACGTTGAGCCACTTTATGAAACAGTTTTTCAACCCCTAAATTATCCATAACTTTGGGTACAAAATCGAACTTGCCTTCGCTCACTGCACCGCTTAAAATCACTAAATCGTATTCATTTAAAATTGTCTTCAACCCCGCAGTAATAGCCGTTTCATCGTCATTAAAATGAAAAAGTTGAGGTTCAATTTTAAGCGTTGCTAACATGGCTTGAATGGCAAAAACATTGGAGCGGCGGATTTGATGCGGCAGGGGCGTTTCAGATACTTCCACCAGTTCATCGCCCGTAGAAATAATAGCTGTTTTGGGCAAACGGACGACTTGCACCTCCGTTTTACCAACTGTAGCCGCCGTTGCAATTTCAGCCGCCGTTATCAAACACCCCCTCAGTACAAGAACGTCTTGAGCCTTTCTATCAACGCCTTTTTTATGTATATTTTGTTGATAATCAATGGTTTGTGTCAAAATTTCAGCGACACCGTTTTCAATTTTCAAATCCTCATACCTTATCACTGTATCACAACCGATGGGCAACATAGCACCTGTCATCACCTCGAAACATGGGTAATGGGCAATGGGTGATGGGCAATGGGCAATGGGTGATGGGTGATGGGCAATGGGTGATGAGTGATGGGTAATGGGTGATGGGTGATTAGAAATGGGTGATGGGTGGTTTGGCAGAATCAATTGTGGCATACCGGCGGCTTGTATGCCTTCGATTTTGAAAGGGGTCTGCCCATTTTTAAAATTCTCAAACCGGATGGCTATACCGTCCATCGTTACGCGGTCGAAAGGCGGAAAATCACGGTCAGCGACGAGGTCTTCGGCGAGAACACGACCGAGGGATTGGATTAAAGTCACTCCGTGCCACAGTCCGATTGTAGGGACAGCAAGGTCGATTTTATGGTCAAAAATGATATTTTCAGCTTGTTGGACAGAGAGCATAGGTTGTATTTGAGTATTTTTATGCAAATATCACTCAATTTCTTTCATTTTATCGCCTTCATTCAAGAAGTTTTTATCAGAAACAACCTTTTGCCCAATACGTTTTTCGAATCTATCGCGCGCTTCACCTGCTGCTTCGCCACCTTCTTTAGCGGCATCATAATTTTCATTAAATCCTTGAGCATCATCGCGGAGAGTCACTTGTCGGGTGGCTTCTTCGCCGAGTGCTGTAAAAATTAATTCCAGCGGGGTCATATGGTCGCGTAGGTTTTGATTGGATTTTGTCAATCCTTTCACATCTTTATGTTCTGTGGGAGTCAAACCAAACGTGCCTTTAGCAATTTGAGCCGTTAAGATGGCATATTCTTGACCTTCTTTAACGCTCCGATTTTTCCATTCATCCGTCAATTGCTTCCGCGTTTCGATGCTTTGCATACGGCGTTCAATCCATTCATCGGGATAGCCTTTGGCTTTATAGATTTCACGGAGGCGGTCAAAACCAAGTTCAGGGTCTTGAATTTCATCAAGGGTTTGCTTGCCTACTTGAGCCAGCCACAATTTCAGCGGCTCTGCCTTGGGCGATGGTACGGACATGACAATGCGCAGCACCCCCTCAGTATTGGCGCAATCAGTATTATAGCTTTTACCGTCTTTTGATTTTAATTTCAGTTGTTTACAAACTGTAAACAACTGAGCCTCTCGTTTTTTCAATACCCCCCAATAAACACGGGGATTAGGACTATCTGTTAAAATTTCAATGACATCCACAACGGAAAAATGCCATTCGTCATTATACCAAACGTGGCGAATTTGCTTTTCTTGAAAGAGGACTATTTTATCGTTCTGTTCCATAGTAATAATTTTTTTGTTTGTATGAAAAAATATGTGTCAAAGAAAATGAATTATTTTGTTTCAAACAAATAATGTTTTCAGTTTTTCAGTGAAACAAACTAATTTTCAGCTTCAAATTTAAAATGAATTATTCAATGTCCACTTTCACTCACCTTGACAATCAAGGCAACCCCAATATGGTGGATGTCTCCGAAAAAAAAGTGACCAAACGCACTGCTACAGCGCGTGCCATCGTCGTATTGACGGACGAAATTCTCAGCCATTTTGAAAACGATGATATTAAAACCAAAAAAGGTTCAGTTTTTCAAACGGCTATTATCGCAGGTGTTATGGCTGCGAAACGGACGGGGGAATTAATTCCGTTGTGTCATCCCATCGGTTTGGAAAATTGTCATATTGATATTTTTTTGAATGAAAAACGAGAAGTTGTTGTAAATTGTACGGCTGTTGTCACTTCAAAAACGGGTGTGGAAATGGAAGCCTTGACGGGTGCGAGCGTGGCGGCTCTCACTATTTACGATATGTGCAAAGCATTTTCACACGATATTGAGATAAAATCCGTTAAATTAATGGCAAAAACGGGTGGAAAAAGAGATTTTAAAAGAGATTAATTATGACAGAACATCAAAAACATACCAAACTAACAAAGCCCAATACAGGCAACTACGGGCGCAATGAATGGGCGATAATGGGCACATCTTGCAGCATTATTCAAAAATTAGCACAGGATTTAGTCAAAAATATACTCCCTCAGTATAAAACCGCTTATGTGGATGCTGACCACAAAGCGGGCGATGCAGGAGAAGCCCTCGCCTACTCTCTTCAATATACTGATAAAATCAATTTCAATCGCCTCGATTTTCAAGGCAAAATGACGGATTTTCAACAACGAAGCCTTTTCAATGAGCAAGACATTATTTTAATAAATGGCAATCATTTTCAAGGAAAAAGGCAAATTGTCGTGCTTGATTCTAATAAATTTGAAAGTTTAAGTCGAAAATTAGACCGATTGACGCATGTGGATGCCTTTATTAGCTTAGGTGTCACTGCGAGTGGAGCATTGTCATTGCGAGGAACGAAGCAACCTGAGGGGGTCGAAATACCTACTTTTTTAAAAGAAAAATTAAATAATTGCTCAGAAATACCTGTTTTTAATTTAAATGAAACAGATAAAATAGCGGATTTTTTAATTTCAAATATTGCCATACCACCTATTAATGCCCTGATATTGGTGGGTGGAAAAAGCACGCGTATGGGTCATGATAAAAGCCAAATTGATTATCATGGCAAGCCGCAATGGCAATTTATGGCTGATTTACTGAGGGGGTTGAATTTAGAGGTTTTTATATCGTGCAGAGAAGAACAGGCGGCTCAATACGAGGGTGAAAATTTGATTATTGATAGTTTTACAGGTTTAGGTCCCTTTGGTGCTATTGCTTCGGCATTTAGAGAAAATCCGAATACGGCATGGTTAGTTGTCGCTTGTGATTTACCGCTTTTGAATGAAAATACTTTAAAAACATTGATTGACAATAGAAAACCGTCTGCTATCGCTACTACTTATCGAAGTCCAGCCCCCCCGACCCCTCAAAGGGGGGAGAGATTTCCCGAACCACTCATAACTATCTGGGAACCAAAGAGTTATGCTATTTTATTACAATTTTTAGCGCAAGGCGTGAGCTGCCCTCGCAAGGTTTTAATCAATTCAAATGCACATATTATTGACCCCTCAGTACCAGAGACTTTGATGAATGTGAATACGCCTGAGGAAATGATTTTAGTGAAAAGATAATAGTGAAAAGTGAAAATACTGAGGGGGTGCATTTAATTTAAAATCAAATAGAACATGGAAAAAAAATTACGTATCGGCTTACTCGGCGGTGGTTCTTGGGGAACGACTGTCGCTTCTTTAACGGCTCGCAATAGCCCTACGATCATGTGGGCAAGAGATGTTTACACCGTAGAAGACATTAATAAACACCATCGCAATGAAAAATATCTGCCCAATGCCATTTTAAACGAATCACTCAAGGCGACAACGTCTATAAAAGAAGCTGTTCAGAATGCCGATGTAATCATTATGGGTGTGCCTTCTCATAGTTTTAGGCATGTTTTGGAAGAGGCGATGCCGTATATCCGTCCGTGGGTGCCGATTGTGAGTTTGACCAAAGGGTTGGAACAAGGTACGCGGATGCGTATGACTGAAATTATAGAAACCATGATGCCCGGACATCCTGCCGGCATTCTCACAGGTCCGAATTTAGCCAGAGAAATAGCGAGTGGTCAAGCGGCAGCGGGTGTTATTGCTATGGTGGATAGTACGATTGCCAATGCTTTACAAAAGGTATTCCGCTCAGGGTTGTTTCGGGTTTATACCAATGATGATGTTATTGGGTGTGAACTCGGAGGGGCTTTGAAAAATGTGATTGCCATCGCTGTCGGTATGGGCGATGGGGCTGGGGCAGGCGATAATACACGCTCGGCAGTTATCACAAGAGGTTTAGCGGAATTGACGCGTTTGGGTACGGTGATGGGTGGCAAACCCGCTACTTTTGCAGGTTTGGCTGGTATGGGCGATTTGATAGCCACGTGCATTAGTCCCCTCAGTAGAAACAGGCATGTCGGCTTTCAATTGGGCATGGGACGCACTTTGGAGGATATTATCAACGAAATGTCAATGGTAGCGGAAGGCGTTAAGACCTGCGGCGTAGTCATGGATTTAGCACAATACTATGGTATCGAAATGCCCATTACACAAGAAGTTTATAGGGTTGTGAATGAAGGTTGTACTGCTACTGAAGCGTTTAGGGGTTTGTTGCGGCGGAAGATTGGGTCGGAGGCGGAGCCAGGGTAGTGAAAAGTGATAAAATACTGAGGGGGTCACTTCCAATTATATTTCAATAAATTAAACTATTGCAATGCCCAAAATTTTTTTTCAACAACTCAAAAGAATAGCTCAACATGGCGTGAGCATAATCAATGGGGTCGTAGGCGATAAACTCCACAATACTTCTTTATGGATAGAAATGGGGTTTTATCATCAAAATAAATGCCTTGCTTTAGATAAAAACAGCTTGTTAGAGCAATATGCTCTATTAAATATAGTGCCTTCTCCTAAAATTTGTATTCTTATTCATGGCGTTATGGATAATGAAAAGACTTGGATAATGCCTAATAAAAGCGATTATGGTTCATTATTGGAACAAGATTTTCAATATACGCCTCTTTATTTGCGGTACAATTCAGGGCTGCATATTTCAGACAATGGAAAAACGTTGGCAGCTATTTTGGAAAAATTGCATCTAAATTATCCCGTTGAAATAGAGGAAATATGTATCATTGCCCACAGCATGGGCGGTTTAGTGGCGCACAGTGCTTGCCATTATGCGCAAGAGAATGGATTGGAATGGTCGAAAAAATTGAAACAGGTATTTCTATTGGCAACGCCGCATTTAGGCTCTTTTTTAGAAAAATTTGCCAATTTGACCACTAATATCCTTGAAAAAGTGCCCAATTGGCATACAAGGCTGGTTGGGAAAGTCATCAATTTGAGAAGTGCGGGCATTAAAGACTTGCGGTATGGCTATCTCACAGAAGCCGATTGGATAAATCAAAATCCTGACCGTCTCTTTAGAAACAACAAAACACCTCTTCCAAAACTTTCAAATGTAGCCTATTACGTGATTTCAGCACGGCTGACAGAAAAAGAAAAACATTGGATAAGCCGCCTTTTCGGAGATATATTAGTCAGTAAAAAAAGTGCCATAGCCCAATCTAAAAACACAGCCGAATTTAATTTTGCTACTGACAACCATTTTGAGTTGGCTAAAACTTACCATTTTCAATTGCAGGCTTCTGAAAAGGTGTATGAGCAGATTAAAAGTTGGGTAAACTAATCCTCTTTCATCATTTTCCCCAATATTTTCCCTAATTTCATAGCCAGTGTAAAATCACCATCTATTTTTAAACGCCCTTGAATGAAGGCAGTTTGAATATCCAATTTGCCTTCTGTTACGCGCATAAGGTGTTCATCTTCAATGGTAAAAGTCACGTCGGGTTTGTCAGCTTTGCTGCGTTTGACAGTGCCAGGCACTGTGTTGAGGTCTATTGTCCAATCTGTTGGGGCTGCGCCTGTTACTTTAAATTGATAAATACCGCCTTTGGGTGCATCCGTTTTAGGTTGCTTTTTCAAAAACTTTTTCAACCGTTCAAATAGCGGGTCTGACTCAGCTTTCGCTATTTTTTTCGCAGGTTTTTTACTTTTTCCTTCGCTATGTTTCAAAATAGCGGCTTCCAATTCATTCGCTGATTCACGCAAATAGCGAGAGAAATTGTCTAAATCGGGCATTGAATTCACATCCGAAGTCGGGCTAATTGTCACCAACCCATTGTAACTAAAAATAGTAATAATCAAACCCATACCATCAATAATCGGCGCCATGCCCATCACTGATACCAATTTATGCCCATTGATATACAAAGGAATATTAGGTCCCGGCACGTTGGTAATCGTCACATTGAAAACGGGGTTGTGCATTTCTGATACATGAAAACGGGAATATAACCGTGCGGCTTGATTCGCCAAGCCAAAGGGCACGGCTTCTGCCATATTGGATAAAGTTTTAGCACCCACCGCCCCTTGATAGGTTTTGCCACGCGAGGTATTTTCATGAATCGTTTCCAAACGTTCGATGGGGTCTTCAATATTGGTTGCCAACTGCACCAGCATCGGCGTAATCTGATTGCCAGTCCCCTCAGTATTATCGTTGGTTCGAGTTGAAACGGGCACCATCGCTACCATTGGTTTTTTAGGCAATTTGCCTTTCTCCAATAAATAACGACGCAACGCTCCTGCACATATGGCAAGCATAACATCATTCATGCTTGTACCCATCATATTTTTCAAAGTCAATATCCTATCTAAAGACAAAATAGCCGTGTTCCATTTACGCCTTGCTGAGATAATACCGTTAATAGGTGTAGGCGGTGCAGTAAATGGAGCAGTCGGTAAGTCCTTCTTTTGCACCCTTGTCAAAAAACCTGCTTTGAGCGTGGCGGTTAAAGTATTGGCTAAAATACGCGGGAATTTCAACGGTTCTTCTGCAAAACTGAGCGTACTTTTGACAATTAATGACAACTCATTGGGCAATGGTTTGGGGTTAAATGGTTTAGGTGCAGGAATGTCTTTTTTATCAGGAGTCAAATCAAAAAGCAAGCTCAAAAGACCCGCCCCTGCTACGCCATCAATCGCCACATGGTGCATTTTTGAAATAATAGCGACCGAGCCTGGAGGCATTTGAGGAATGGTATCCAAGCCTTCAACAAAAATAAATGACCACAAGGCTCGTGAGTGATCTAAGGGTTCGCTGAATATTTTCGACGCTGTTTCCCGCAATTCTTTCCAGCCGCCCGGCTTAGGCAAAGCGATATGCGTGAGGTGCAAATCTATATCAAAATGAGGGTCATCAACCCAATAAGGATAGTCAATACTGAGGGGTACGTACATCAAGCGTTGGCGCAATTTCGGAATCAAATGCAAGCGCGAATGGATGGTATCTCGAAAAGTATCAAATTTCAAAGAGCCTTCGATGACAGCGAGCGAGCCAACGTGCATGTGATTAGTAGAAGATTCAGCATATAAAAAAGTAGCATCCATGCCCGAAATGGCTTGAATATTCGGATTATTAAAGATGTCAGTGAGTTTTTTCTTCATTTTAAAATTTTAGTTTTATTAAAATTAGATGCCCCAAGATATGCCTTTTGGTTGAAAATATGTAAACTTCAAATAAGTTTCCTATAAACTTGTAACTGATTTGTAACCGTGTTTGGCTACCTTTACTTTATCATAAAAGGTATAAAATCTTTTCAGTAAAATCGCTTGTACATGACGACTAAAAAAGACGAAACGGCTTCATTCGTTCTGCGTTTCACTCAAAAAATCTTTCAAAACGAACAAGGCGAACCGCAGATACAATGGCGCGGGAACATGCGCCATGTGCAAACCGGAGCAGAAAAAAACTTCTCTAAATTTGATGATGTTATCCATTTCATTCAAGAAATATTGACTGATTTGACCTTTCAAGCGATGGAAAACAAATCGCCTGAAGAGCAAAAAGGTATATTGGCGAAGAGCTTCGACCTTTGGAAAAAAATGGCGATTGATGCCCCTAAAATGGTTTTGGACTCTATCAAAGACCCTAAAAAGCAAGCCCACCTCATTCAAGGTCAAATCCAAGAACAGCTTCACCAAGTGAGTGATACTTTGAATCAAAAGCTCGACGATGCCCGTCAAAAATTAGAAATTGATGATTGGCGCGGCTCTACCAAGACCGATTATAAAAACATCATGAAAATGCTGGAGCAAATGTCGAATGAAATCAGTTCACTCAATCAAAAAGTAGAGAAATTTTCAAAAAAAACTAAGTAAAGTTTTTAAGTATATCGTGTTTAGTTTTTAGAAATGCTAAATGCTCTAAACACCACACACTATAAAATGGACTTGATTGACAATATAAAAGCAAAACGGGCTAAAGCCGCTGTTCAAGTGCAAACTTTGGGCAATTTTCAGCTTTTGCGCGAAGGTGATAGTGTGTCCTCGAAGGATTGGGGGCGCGATAAAACTGTGCAGCTTTTTCAGTTTTTTGTAACAGCACGGCATCGAAAAGCCTTGCACAAAGAGCAAATTATGGATAGGCTTTGGAATGAAGACGGGGATAGCGGCGATTCTTATTTCAAAGTGGCGTTGCATGGCATTAATAAAGTCTTGCAACCTGATAAAAAAAGCCATGCCGAAGCACATTTTATTCAACGGCAGGGCGTAACCTATCAATTGAATTTGAATGAAATTTGGATTGATGCCGATGCTTTAGAAGCCTATATTGCTCTTGGCAATCAAGTATTTATGGCTCAACCTGAGTTGGCTAAAATGGCTTATTCCGAAGCCATCAATCTATATCAAGGCATTTATCTCCCCGATAGATTGTATGAAGATTGGTCGTGCGATGAAAGGGAACGCTTGCAAGTCTTGGCTTTGGGCGCTATCATTACCCTCAGCGAATTGCTTCTGCCCGATAACCCGATGGAAAGTATTCGCCTCGCGCAACAAGCTCTGCTTATTGATTCCGCTTGGGAAGATGCATACCGCCTGCAAATGGAAGCCTATTTCAGAAAGGGCAACCGCCCGATGGCTATCAAAACCTATCAGCAATGTGAAAAAGTCTTGGAAGCAGAATTTGGTATTGAGCCTTTGCCGGAAACGAAGCAGCTTTTGAAGAAAATTG
>JAYUUR010000366.1:0-3647 GCA_043754475.1 Saprospiraceae bacterium
TTCAGGATTGGCAGTAAACATAAATTGAATATCCAAAGGCAAACGGAGTTTAAAACCCCGAATTTGAATATCGCCTTCTTGTAGAATATTGAACAACGACACTTGAATACGCGCTTGCAAATCCGGCAATTCGTTGATAACAAATATACTTCTATGCGCACGCGGCACAAGCCCAAAGTGAATAACACGCTCATCAGAATAAGGCAATTTCAAATTAGCCGCTAAAATAGGGTCAATATCACCGATTAAATCCGCCACCGAAACGTCGGGTGTGGCTAATTTCTCCACATAGCGTTCGCTGCGGTGCAGCCACTCGATAGGGGTGTGGTCGCCCTTCGCTGCAACCACATCTTTGGCAAATCTACTGAGGGGTTGCATCGGGTCGTCGTTCAATTCGCTGCCGTGAACCACAGGTATATATTCATCCAATAAATCAACCAATTGTCGAGCAATCCGAGTCTTGGCTTGCCCCCGCAAACCGAGCAGCAAAATAGAATGACGCGATAAAATAGCCCGTTCAATATCAGGAATCACTGTGTTTTCAAAACCGAGAATGCCTTTAAAAACTGTTTCTTTATTCTGTAATTTGAGGATAAGATTGTCGCGTAGTTCGTCTTTAATACTTTTGGGTTGGTAACCGGAGGCTTTCAGTTCGCCGAGCGTTTTTATATGAAGCATATTGTTTGTTTAGTGATATTATTTTTTTAAATGATAATAAAATTCGTGATTAAACAACAGTAAAAGTACAAAGGTTTAGAAATATCTTTGACAATGTCTTGGTTTTAATTGTGGTTTTCTTTTTCAAACGCCCAAAAAATGATTAAAATTGAAGATATTTGCTCAAATATTTAAATCCATTTCACTATGAAACAGCTTCTAACCGTCCTTTCATATCTCGTCTTTTGTTTATCCTTTATGTCTTGTAAAAACGAGACCATCGAGCAAGACAACAAAAAACTGCTCGCCGACAATAATCGGTTAGTCAAAGAAGTGGCACAAAGCAAATTGCGTTTTGATAGCTTAAAAATGCAATTTGATAATCTAAACAAGCAATTTACCCTTGCAAATTCTCAAAAAGATACTTTGCTGTTGAAAATCAATAAGCAAGCACAATTTGAATCTTTGAGAAAAAGAGCAGAATCCATGCCCTTAGAATTGTCGTCTATCACTATTCAAAATGAAAATGATAAAGAAAAAGTATTGAAAGTGAAGGGTCCTTTCAAAAAATCCGAAGCCCGCTTTATCTCTTTCAAAGGAATGGCAACGAACAATGCCGCTAAAATGGGGAACAAACTTTCAGGCAGAATTATGGGCGTTTATCGACTCGGCACTTTAGTACAACAAATGAGAAATACCAGCGGCACCTTCACCGGCGACGATGGCTTGAATAAAATATATACCCACGCATGGAATATTGTCAGCGATAAAGAAACCATTCTCCTCGACAAAGGCATCGGCGACAAAACCCGAGGCATTTTCCAAGCCGGACACTGGACTTTGGAACTGTGGTTTGAACCGAAAGGGGCTAATCGCGCTTATAAATTGGCGGAGGGGAAGTTTGATATATTGTAGGTGGGTGGGTGTTGGCTTTTTTGAGTTGAAATACTGAGGGGTGTCTTATGATTAAACCATTTCCGAACTCATAAGCTTTATTTCAAAGTAAATGTTAGGTGGATGTAAATCAGCCATTTTCAATAACTTCCTTAAATTGACAGTATTAACCGAAGAGCTCGTTGTACCGCAACAGGAATGTAAACTTTAGACATTGGTAAGGGGTATTAATCCCAAGGATTCCATGACTTGGGGTAGGGTAATCTCACGGAGTTGTGATAATTCAATCATGTATTTGACTCGTTGGTTGCGTAGTTTTTCTTCACTATTGGCTAAAACCCCCAATTCAAGATGTTCTACATCTGTCATTGTTCCTAATTCTAACTTGTCTATCAAAATATGATAGCGTTCTGTTTGTGAGGCATTTAAAACAGTGCGATTGATTTTGTCTAAAAGTTGGCGTTCACGTAAGGCTTTGTCCTGTGTTTTCTTACGGCGCAACAGCGCATTTATGTCTTTTATAAAGCGTTCCAATTCAGGAACAGGCATTTTTGCAACATCAAGCAAAAGGCTTTGATTGTCTATTGTAGCGGATGTCTTTATTGCTTGCATATTTTTTTAGATTTTAACAAAAATACACTTTTTTCTAAAAATATCAAAGAGAAGCCGAAAAACTTGTCTATTCTAAAGTAGTGCTCTTCAATGTTTTTGATGCACCAACTCCTGCATATCATAAACAAAAATAGTGCTGTCTAATTGAGCTAAAGGACGTTTTAGAAATGGGCGTATGCTATCTAACTGATTGGAATGTAAATCATTGACTATCAAATACTTACAATGATGGTTTTGTATCATCAAGCGCATCCAATCTTGACTCCAGACGGTGGTGGGTCCAAAATTCCAGAAGGTATAGCCGCGCCTATCGTAGTAATAAAGCGTTGCGTTAGGCGTAATATCGGGTAGGCTGATGATGGTATCTTTTTCGGAAATAGGCGTTTGGGTATTAATAAATTGCCGAATGCGTTGTATATCAAAACGTGCAAGCGGAAAATTATTATGTTGTCCATATTTCTCACTGCTCATGTTATATCTCGCTCTAAAATCATGTCGAGTGTAAGCCAAATTGTAGAGAAAAAATGCGATAAATAGCAGTTGAACTATCAACTTTTTTAAGACAGTTGAATAATTTGTTTTCAAAAAATATAAAAACAGTAGAATGCTAATGGCTGCCAAAGAAAACAAATCGGTAGCATAATAATCATGCACCGTAAATTGTATAAAAAAAGAAAAAAAGTAGATAACAATGCCTACAAATACGAGGCTAAACAAAGCAAATAGTAATCGATTCTGCTTTTTCACCATGATAAAATTAAACAAAATGATGCCTGCGAGCAACCAAAGAGTAGGTGGGGCAAACCATGTTTCAACCGCATACGTTTTTAGGTGGATATAAGTGTAGAGCCTATCGTTGGGTTTCATATCCCAAATGGGCATGATGGTGCGGAGGAAATAATAGCCTGTATCGTGTATTTTATTGTAATGATCTGCCCAAACGCGCCACATGACAAACGGAATCAGTACCATCAAAAATGCAGGGATAAGGGCGAATGGCTTTGGAAAAATAGCAGATTGCTTTTTAGTAATAAAACCCCTCAGTATTTCGAACACCCAAACGGCTCCAATAGCTATCCAAATCACAAGCGTGGTAGGCTTCAATAATGCAGCGAAAAGCAAGGCGGCATTGCAGGCATAAAACCATCTAATCCGTTGAGTATCAATGAAATAGTAAAAGAACAACCATGATAAAAACACGAGACTCAATGCCGGTACATTGGGCAGATAATTGACACCATAAAACGCTAATATGGGGGACGCTAAAAACAACAGGGCATAACAGAGCGACACCACCACTTGACCCGTCAGATGCCAAGCCAAACGAAACAATGCCCAAAGACCCATGAAATAGAACAACAGATTCAACCCCCTCAGTATCCACTCATGTTGACCTAAAAATTGATATAAAAATGCTGTGATATAATACAAAATCGGGAACTCGCCAGCCGCATGACCATCAATTGTCCAACCCATATTATGAA
>JAYUUR010000367.1:0-11045 GCA_043754475.1 Saprospiraceae bacterium
ATTGCTGTATTAGCCAAGCTCTTTTCTATCGTCAATCCATTCGGTGTAGTGCCGATGTATCTGACCATGACCGCTCAATTTGAGGCAAAAGAACGCAAGCGATTGGTGCTCAGTACGAGCCTCTATTTCGTTGCTATTTTATTGACGTTCTTTTGGGCAGGGGCTTATATCCTCAGCTTTTTTGGATTAAGTATCAATGCCCTCCGCATTGCAGGCGGTTTGGTCATTCTGAATTCAGCTATTGCTCTGCAGAATGATAAATTTGCTGAAAACAGGGGCGTGGATGAAAAAATTCAACAAAAAGCGATGGAGACTCACGACATTGCCTTTTCTCCTTTGGCAATGCCGATGCTTTCGGGTCCGGGCTCTATTTCTTTATTGATTGGCTTTTTTGCAGAATATGAAATATTGCAAGAACGCCTCTTGATTACAGGCGTCATTTTGTTGATGGGCATTGTGGTTTATATGGTTTTACGGTCAGCCCCGTTGCTCTATCGTTTTCTCGGCGAATCAGGTTTGAAAGCAGGGTCGCGCATCATGAGTTTTATTACGATGGCGATTGGGGTTCAATATATTATTTTTGGCATTGTGGCTTTGGTCAAAACTTTGGGGTAATAGTGAAAAGTTGCGTCAAATTTTCCACTTTTCACTATTAGCTTTTCACGATTGACTATTCTATGTTGGCAACTTTTGTCGGGTAAGTATTTATTTTTTCCCAGACGTTGCCCGTTATGTAAGGTTCGGATTTGAGATACTCTTGGAGAGCTGTTTCGTTTTCAAATCGGACTATCATATTTGAACCAATCATTTTGCCGTTGGGATCGAGGATGGCTGCACCGATTATGAAATTGCCTGATTTTTTCAATTCAGTTACTTTGTCGAAATGGGTTGGACGCACTGCTAAGCGGCGATTAATAGCGTCCTCATCGGTGTGGTCAAAAGCGATTATGATGAACTCTTGCATTTTAAAATTATTGTTTAATCTTTTATGAAATATTTATTTTTCCAAAGGAATACCTTTGGCACAAGGATTTAAATATAGTATTAATTTCATTATTCAAAATAATTTTGATTTTTCCAATATCAAATCCAAATTAATATTATTCTCAATCATTTCAATAGCGCGTTTCACTTTCCAAGGTGTTTGTTGATTAATTTTTACTTCGATGCGGGCAATTTTGACAACTGCTCCGTAGGTCTCGAGCATGGTATGAATGAGTGGAATGCGATATTTTTGAACAAAATCAATCGTACCTTGACTCAATGCACCATAGCCCGTAGCGATAATACCTGAAAATGGAGGTTTCTCCCATTTCAAATCTTCCATCACTTTTCGAGTATCATCAATGGCTAAATCCAAGCGTGTGACGCCGACAACAAGCAGCAGATTTTCATTTTTTCCTTGCATTTCATCGGCAGAAATCAGCGAGCCGGCGATGAACCCTTCCACCATATTATATAACCTATCGGCATTGTAAACAGCGTTGCCATTCACACTTTCCATAATCGTATAGAGGAGCGGAAAACCCATCATTTTATCGAATGGCATGATGCCAAGCAATGGAATATCCAATTTATCGAGCCATTTGGCTACATAATGTTCTACTTTTTCTCGTTTATCTTCCAGCACTTTATTCAAAATGACGCCTATAACGGGTACATCGCGGGCATAAAATTTTTCCATGCACATGCTCAATTGGTCAATCGTGCTGCCGATACCGCCTTCTGCTACCATAATGACACCCGATTGGGTCAATTGAGCCACATCACCATTCGACATTTCAACCACCGCGCCTACGCCCGGATGCCCAGTGCCTTCAAAAATGACAAGCTCGTGTTGACCCCTCAGTATATGATTGGCGTGTTGTATATTTTCAGCGTATTGATAATTTTCGGGATTATCAAGATAATCCGTCGTGGCACCCGAACCCAGAATGACGGGGCTATGAATGGCGGGATTTGCCTCAAAATCAAGCAAATCTGCAAAGAGCACCACATCTTTATCTACTTGAAGACCATTGTGCAAAACATATTTTTGACCCACCGGTTTGCAATAGCCGACATTAATGCCTATATTGCGGAAAGCTGAAACCAGACCGAGAGTAGAGGTGGTTTTTCCAACGTGTTGAGAGGTGGCGGCTACATAAATATTTTTGTATGACATATTGTAAATTTTGACTTATAATTTGATTTTAAAGCAATATAAAAAGGCTTTTAACAATAGCCAAAGTTTTATTAAAAATAATCAAAAGTTGTTCAAACATTTATTTTATACCAAGTCACATAATTTGATTTACAGGGTAAATAACAAATAATGCATAATTTGATACTATGCCTTACTTATTGAAAATCAATTAGTTATGAATGTTTTTATTTTAAATAAATAAAAAATATATTATTTTAATTTAAATTTTTTCTTTTAAAAATTGCATTTTAAAAAAAATGTAAATAACTTTGAACTGTTTTTTAGAACGAAGTTATCCCTCATAATAATTTGGTTTTGAAAGTTCATGTGATTATAATTTGTTGTTTTGGAACCGTCTCATGTCCGAGGCGGTTTTTTTTTGACCAAACGAGAACATTTTTTTCCAATTGAAATATCCTCTGATTGAAAATGCGAAATAGATGAGGGATAGAATAGCGAGTAAATATTTGTCGCGCTCGAAGTAAATGAGCATGTAAGAAAGGTCAATGACCATCCAATAAATCCAACTTTCCAATATTTTGCGGGCTGTTAGAAATGTAGTCAGAATACTGAATGCTGTGAGTGTGGCGTCGGCATAGCGAAAGGCTGCCATATGCCAATAGAATCCTAATGGAATGGCCAATGCAATGCCCAAAAGACCTATTTTGACGTGCGTACTGAGGGGGAGTGAGGAGACAGGTAAAACGACACTGTCTTTTTTTTGCCAACTGACCCAACCATAAATCGCAGAAAAAGAGTAGTAAATTTGTAAAGCAGCATCCGATTTTAAATTTGCATCGAGGCAGACAATAAATTGAAAAATCGTTCCGAAAAAACCCCATACCCAGCACCAAGCATTGCCACGCGCCGCCAATATCACGTACATAATGTTGAATCCAAAGGCTAACCATTGCATCGTATCCGCCATCATAGCGAATGGAATCATTTTATCAAAAATTTCCATCATCTCTTAGAGACGCATTTTTAGCGTTTTCATTACGTTTTTATGTTTATTTAAATTTTTTATAACTTAAAATTACTGCCCCACAATCCATTTTTTATGCGCAGTAAAATCGCCGTTGACGACGCGCACTATGTATAAGCCGTCTGGAATTTGCAGTATTTCAATATCTATTTCTTTGTCATCCTGTACATTTTCAACCGTTTTAGAGAAAATTTGTTGCCCTCTTTCATTAAAAATATCAATTCGGACTTTGCCCGTTAAGTTTACTAAACCGACTTCAGTGCGTGGCTCGGATGTCGGATTGGGATAGACCAACGCTTGCTTATCGCCATATTCTTTCCCATAAATACAAATCCGAACGCGCGGTTTCATCACATTTGACACTGCCATTTTCTCTATAACACACCGATTTGAAGACTGCGCGATAACCTGAATAGCATCGTCAATGCGGAGTGAATCAGTGGCGTAACGGGTGCCATCCCAATTTAAATATTTGCCGTTGCGATACCATTTATACTGAGGGGTAGCCCCAAGACTACTTCCAATGGCTTCAAAAACAATCCGCTCACCTTTGCAAAGTGTTGATTTTGAAACAGTTACGTTGACTGATGGCATTACATTTTCATTGACTATCATTTTTATTGAATCGGATTCAACAAGTTTTTTTGAAGGGCAGGCTTCTGACGATATAAAAAGGACTTTGACCTTATCGCCATTTTTTAAATTATTGGATTTAAGAATATTCGACTGCTCTGCTAATTTCAAATTGTTTAAAAACCATTGATACTGAGGGGTCGCGCCGCCGCCTATTCCGAGTGCCGAAAATGTGACTGAATCGCCTGAGCATATTTCTGTTTTATTTGCCGACATCGTTACGCCAACAGACACTACGTCTTTGATGAAAATAGTTTCTTCATTGGACACCACATCGTTTTTAACCGAGCATTTTTTTGAAGATTTTAAAAGACATTTTATTTTATCAAAATCATTCAAAGTATTAATTTGTAAAATATTTAAACGATTGTTTATCAAATTGTTATTGACAAACCATTGATACTGAGGGGTGTCACCACCATTTTTAATTGTGGTGCTAAACGTTATATTTTCGCCTTTACAAGTCGCATTGGTAGAAGCAGCTAAAATGATAGAAGGAGTATCAATCACTTCTACGGGCACTGCTATTTCATTGGAAATCAAGGTTTGAGGCAAAGTGCATTGCTCCGAAGAAGTGATTTTAGCGGTATAACGGTGGAAACTGCTGACAATCGGCGCAGCATAACTATCCGTGCCTGAACTGATGAGAGTCCCGTTCATGCGCCATTCTACTTTTGGATTTGTACCGCCGTTTTTATAGTCAGCTACAAATACTGCTGTATCGCCCTCACAGGTAGGTGCGCGTTGCAAAATGATATTGATACTGAGGGGTAGGATGGGTTTGACTTTTAAAATGGCATCGTCAGAAGTGGCTGTTTTATTCAAATCATTTCTGACAATACACTTATAAGTGCCTGAATCCGAAATATTTACGCTTTCAAATTTTATTGAATCCGATGTTGCCTCAGTGATAGCCACACCATTTTTATACCATTGAAAATACAGAGGCTGTGAGCCTGTAACATTGGTTTTCAAAACTGTTTTTTCGCCTTTACAAGTTGTGCGGCTCTCTGGTGAAAGAAGAATACGGGGCGGATATTGCGCCGAAGGATTGAATTCCCACGCCCCCATATCTACCGTATTACTGACGATACGCGGCAAACTATCCAAATCGTATTGGACATTTTGAGACGTAATGACATTATTATTGCCAGCATTTATAGCCGGTGAACCGGGCAATAAGTGAAAATCGCCGTTGTCAGGGTCATTAAAAAGGGGATTTTGGTTGTAAATCATACCATTGTTGCACGTCACGCCTGCACCCACGCCGCTGTGAATCGCCGAACAATTATTGGCATCTACAATAGAATGACTAATAGTTGGCAAGCCATTAATATTGCGTAAAAGGGGTGCTGTGGTGGCAATATTGCCCCAAATAATGCAGTTCGAAATGGTTGGTTTCGCTGTTCCTGTAGCATTGCCGGACGACTCGTCTTCTCCTGCATTAGCATAAACGCTGCCGCCTGTATTGGCTTCGTTTTTATAGAAAATACTGTTCGTAATGCGCGGGCTACTGTTCCCTCGTTCAGAGCCGAGGCAATAAACGCCCGCCGCTGAGAAAGCTTTATTTGCCCAAAACAAGCAGCCTGTAATGGTCGGAGTGCAATTACCCGTTTTACCCAGATTATACATGCCACCGCCGTATAAAACTGATTCGTTGCGAATAAATTGAGAATTGATGAACGACACTTCGCAAGTGCCTACTTGCCCATCGCTTAATATGGCACCGCCTGAATTATCGGTTTTATTGTCTATGAATTTACAAAATTCAAATACCGCCGTGCATGTGCCGCCGAATACGCCCCAATTGCAAACAGCACCGCCACCGTTCTTTGAAAAATTATTATTGAAGAGGCAATTTTTAAAACGGGCTTCGCAAAATCCATTGAAGCCACTATTATTAAACACTGCTCCACCGAATCCAACGGCATAATTTTGAGTGAAAATACAGTTTTGTACTGAGGGGTTCACGAAGCCGCCCGTGCGCCCGTCGTTGTAGATAGCGCTGCCGCTCGTGTAGCGTTCGCCTACGGAAGCAGGACTGTCAGCATTGCCGCCTGTGATAGTAAAACCATCAATAACAGTTGAAATACTGACATTTCTCAAGTAAATAATATTGAAAGTGTTGTTGGCAGCTTGTCCGTTACTGTCAATATCGCCACTGAGAATGGTTTTATTACTCTCCCAATTGCGCTGCGAAAGGCTGGTTTCAGTGCCTTTAAATCCGCCATAAACGGCTACGCCATCGGGTATTTCAAACGACAATTGACGGTCGGCAGTAGAGCAATTCGAGCAAGTTGTGGTGAAATAAGTGCCTTGTGCCACCCATATTTGAGTGCCGAAACCAGCGGTTTGTATGGCTTGGCGGAGGTCGCCGCGAGCATTTGCCCACGATGAGCCATTGCCAGTTGCGTTGGGTTTGATGTAAATTGTTTGGCTTTGCAAAGAGAATCCCAAGCAAAGCAGGGTAAAGTTCACGAGATGTTTTAAGTTCATAATGGATTTGTTTTTTAGGATTGAGTGTAGAATTTTAATACCGGTTTTTACTTTTTTAAAATGATTAAAAAATGAATATTTCACAAAACTAAGATAAAATAATTTATAGGGTATTTTTTTAACATAAAATATAGATGCACATACAAGTATGATTCAAAAAAAAGCTATCCCTAAAATTGAGATAGCTTTTTGTATATTTTTCAAACCAATTATCGACCATAAAACTGCTCATAAAATCTTCTATATTCATCTAAGCTTTTCATCCGCAATATTTCCCGATAATTGTCTTGCGTCACAGCTAAGACTTCATATTTCATGCCTTTGATAAAATCGTTGGCGTTTCTTTTGACCCCCTCAGTATAGACGAAGGAATTGGCTTTATCTTTCATCCTTCTGACTACTAATATCGGAATTTCGGAATCGGTACTCAAGACGATGCTCGAAATTTTGAGGTCTTCCAAACGATGATACTTGGCGTTGTAATCAGACACTGCAATTTTGGCATCTTCTACCGCCGCATCTTTTGGCAATACAATGATAATGTAATGAAATTTATCATCCTCAGGTTTGAAAGCTGCGCCGGCAAGTGTTCCATCTAAAGGATTTTTAGGGGCTTCTGTAACAGGCGCACCAAATTCAAGAATGCGGAGGATTTCCTTAGCGCGTTTTTCTTCGGGCGTATCTGCAAATTTAGCTATCACGTCTTTCAAAGCGACGATATAACCCTCGCGCCCTTTCAGATGACCAATGCAGAGGGCATTTAGCAAAGCAAATTTAGCTTTTAATGGATTATTGATGCCAAAAGTAGTTTCTGATTCGGTTATGCGGTCAGTTGCTTTTTGATAATCTCCTGCTTTAAACAAGGCGTAAGTGGTGGCATAAAATGCTTCCACCGATTGACCATCTTTATTTTTAAACGCCTCAGGATTTTTCAAAATCTGAGCATAGTTAGAAGTCGGGTATTTTGCTTGCAATTTGTCGTAATAATCAGTTGCCTTAGGCTTATTCCCTAAATCAGTATGAACTAAATAGAGATAATACCAATCATCCATTTCATGTTTTGTATTAGGGAAACGGCTGAGGTCTTGCTCTAATGCTTCAACAGATTTTTTATCATTTTTCAGTTTATCGTGGTATAAAGTACCCAATTGAAATAGGGCATCATCAATTTTCAATTTAGCAGCCTCAATATCAGCAGCCGATTTAGGCACATCTTTCAATATCTCAGCCACTTCACGGTCAGTAATATCGGTAGAAATATTTTCAGTATTGGCTATATCGCCTGAGCTGGTTTTTTTATTGATGCGCCACCAGTTGTCTTCCAATTTGCGTTCGGTACCCCATTTTTTCTCGAACTCTTTTTTACCTTTTTTGACAGCATCCAGATTGTAAGCGAAAAAACTGCTTTTATTAAGATTCGCTGGAATATCAGCACCTGAACCACTACTTTTTATAGCAGCAGGGGTGGATTTAGCAATGCGATTTTTTTTAATATTCGCTGCAAGAGAGCGTTTTTCTTTTTCAGATAAACCTGCAATGCGAATCAAGCTATCTTCAAGCGTGACGATTTGGATATTACGCGCAATTTCTACAAGATTTTTAGAGTAATTTTCTGCTTCTGTTTTGCGGCTGTCAGTCGTAGCCATCACTTGCAAAGTGCTATCGTAATAGGCTTTCGCTTCTACATATTTTTCTGATTCATACTGCAATTTTGCCAATAAATAATATGCTTCGGCTTTTTGTTGATTGTTTCTGCCGCCTGAGTTGAGGGCTTCTTTTAGGTAAGCAATGGCTTCGGGGCGTTGGTTATTTTTCAAGGCTATTTGAGCCAATGCGAAGTAAATTTGGTCTCCATACTCTCTATTTTTAAAGTCTTTCGACATTTTTTTGAGCATGGCAATGGTGTTTTCAGCCGCAGTGCTGCTATTCAATGCCATATTAAGGCGAGCGTTGAACTCCATTTCATATACCGGATTGTAATCCAGTACTTTATCAAACATCACATAAGCCTTTTCATTATTGCTTAAAGTTTGATAAACTTGTGCTAAAATAAATGCTAAACGCGCTTTTTCCCGTTTTTTCTTAGTCAATTTCAAGGCGTCTTCAAGAGCCAGTACAGCCGCTTCCAAGTTGTTTTGCTTGAGTAACAAGTGAGCTTTGGCAGTAGCCGCCTGAGCGCGAATATCTTTAAACGACTTAGGATTTTTTTCAATATCATCTAAAAGAATGCCCGCTTCATCAAAATTCTGACGCTCAATATGCGTGCGTGCTAACCATACGACACCTTCTTGATAGCAAGGGCGGTGCTTGAGAAAATACTTATCAGGCTTACCTCTTTTCTTAGTCACTTTTACATTGTCTTCCATTTTGATAACAGGCGTGGCGTTCGTACCTGTTTTCACAGCACCTATTTTATTGGGCGTCGGTTCTTTCTTCGGTGGCGTTTTGTCGGCGATGGCATCCCCCTCAGTATTTTTGTCAGTATTTTTGTTTTTTCCTTGCTTGAGTGCTTCTTTTCGTTTGCGCTCATTCTCTATGCGGCGATCATCATTGGCTTTTCGGCGGGCTTCGTTGCGGTCGGCAATGGATTCTTTTTTATTTTCACGTTCCTTTTTAGCGAGTTCATCCGCTTTTTTACGCTCTTCTACTTTATCTTTATTGCGTTTTTCAAGGTCTTCTTTATCTTTTTTGGCTTGTTCTTCCTTGTCTTTTTTAGCTTGCTCGGCAGCAGCTTTTCGAACTTTTTCTTTATCTTCCCTTTCTTCTTTCTTCAATTTTGCAGCATCTTTACGCGCATCTTCTCTTTCTTTACGGGATTCCTCTTGCGCTTTTTTACGGTCTTTTGAACTCATTTTTGATTTCAAAGATGGATTATAAACATCTACAAGATACTGCAAGGACTCTTCAGCTGCTTTATAATCATGCTTCAAATGCTGCGCTTTTCCAAGCATAAGGTAGCTATCGTCCGTCCAATGACTGGGGCGATGGAAAGTGGCGGCAACGGCTACTTTTTCAATCGCTTTATCCAAATCGGGGGCAACGGATTGAAAATTATCAACCGCTACATAGGGATAGACATCTAAAATTTTATTATAATTATCTTGATGTTGCAAGGCTAATTTTTCAGTAGCATCTTTCACCAACACATCAGCGTTGAAAAACCCATTGTACTTAGCCGTGAGGTTGTGCATAAAAAGTTTAAAGCCTTTCACATCATCTTTTTTGCGCTGCGTGGCACAGGCAGTAATGGCGGAAACAGCTACAATCAAGAGCAAGGTTTTATAAATATGTCTCAAGTTTTGTTCGTTTTATACGTTTATGAAAAGTTAAATCTTAATTTCAAAATCTATGATAGCCGAAGTTGTTGTAAATTTGCGATTTATAAAATGAAACTGAGTATTTAGATCAATTTTATACCTCAAAATACAACATAAAGTTTCTCCCAAATTTATCATTCATCATTTATAATTCACCATTCACTTAGTCAACAACTTACTTTGACTGAAAAACAAGCAAAAATATTGTATTTCTTAGAAAATTTAACATAAATGGCTACTGAAAATAAATCAAATCGCTTTTCTCAATTTTTCACTCGACTGAGGGGTATCTCAGCGCGTGAGATTGTGCACGGCATTGAAGGCGGATTCGAGCGTTTTAAAGAATTTATTGAAAAATCAAGGCATACATTTTACCGCCTCGTGGTGCTCAATCACGATACTTTTGAAGAGGTCGGTTCGTATAAATTGTCTTTGATGAACTTGTATGTAGCCATCAGTAGCCTCGTGGTGGGTTTCACTATTTTGATAACGTCAATCATTGTTTTCACCCCCATTAAAAGATACATTCCCGGGTATGGCGGCATTGGCTCGCAGCGCGATGTGTTTGATATGGTGGAGCGCATGGATAGCCTTGAGCGAGCACTCGCTGCGCATCAGACCTATGCAACGAATGTCCGCAAATTGCTTATGGCTGATGTAGAAACACAAGCGGATATGCCCAAAGAGAAAAATGTCACCGCTAAAGATAGCAATATCAATGTTGACCCCAGCGATGCAGAAATGCAAGTCCGCGCGGGCGGCAATTCCCCTTTTGAAGGCGATGAAACTAAAAACGACAAAGAATCGGAGAATAAAGCCATAAAAGTGATTGGGCGCAACGACCGTTTGGAAAGTATGTATTTAATTGCCCCCCTCAGTGGTAGCATCAGCAAATCCTTCTCATTTTCTGAAAAACATTATGGTACTGACTTGATAGCCCCTAAAAATACGCCCGTAAAAGCCGTTGCCGATGGCTTCGTCATCAGCAGCGATTGGACTTTAGAAACGGGCAATACGATTGCCATTCAACATGCGAATAACGTTGTCTCTTTTTATAAACACAATGCCATATTACTTAAAAAAGTAGGCGACAAAGTCAAATCAGGCGAAGCAATAGCCATTATCGGCAATACAGGCGAGCAAACAAGCGGACCGCACTTACATTTTGAACTTTGGAAAGATGGGAAGTCTGTTAATTCGCAGGAGTATATTCGGTTTTAAGCTATTCAATGTCCTACCTCCTCAGTATTTGCCTGAATCTCAACTTAATTTAAGTCGAATGAAATCAATTCATTGGAAGCTAAATTTTATTTATACAAATTAATTTTATTAGTGGGCAATATTGGTCAGAGGCGGGATGCGATAAAATGATTAAATTGAGAGTCGCTTATCGAAGTGAAAAATTTCATATTATTACGAACATATTAAA
>JAYUUR010000368.1:0-3643 GCA_043754475.1 Saprospiraceae bacterium
CGCAATTCATCATTATTTTTAGTATCCATCAATGCCAAAAGGCTATCGACGGCTTCTTCGGTCAGCCCGGAAGAAAGTAGTTTTTCGATATGGTCGGTATATTCTATTGTAGTCATGCTTTAGTATATTTTACGAATGGTGGTTTACGAGGCACAAGGTAATACAAGGCATGCAAGAATGCTGAAAACAATTTAAACAATCTCTTTATAAGAATTAAAAAAAACATTCTTAAATTTGTCCATAAAATAAATGTCTAATGGAATTACGTCCTTCACTTTTTTGGGATACAGATGTGAAAACGATTGATACGTTCTTGTTTGAAAGTTAAAGATTTTATCCTATCTTTGGAATCTAAATGCAATAAAATGACAATAACAACAGGTATTACTGCTCCTAATGCCTTAAATGGGCTTAAAATGACACCCGAAGCGTATCTCAAACATGAGCGTGAAACGCTCCGTGAAATTGGGGGGAAATACGAATTATTTAACCAAACTTTAATCTTTATGGCTGGAGCATCAGAAGCGCATAACAGCATTGCCAGTAATATATTGGCACTGATAAAATTCTTTCTTTGGCAAAATGATGCACCTTCACAGGTTTTTCAAAGTGATATGAAAGTCATTAGCTTCTTAAATTACAAGGATTATTTCTATCCAGATGTTATTTTTATTGAGAGTCAAACCCAATATGATGATGACCAAAAAGATGTTTTGCTCAATCCTACTATCCTTTTTGAAGTGCTGTCTGATGGTACAGAAAAATTTGACAGAGGCGATAAATTTGAATCGTATAAAAAAATTGAAAGCCTTAAAGAGTATGTTTTAGTAAGTCAATACGAACGAAAATTAGAACATTTTTATAAAAATAAACAAGGTCATTGGATAAATGGTCAACCGATAAAAACAGGCGAATTATCGCTTTTGTCTATTCCAATTAGCTTGCCTTTGCTTCAAATTTATCACAATATGTCTATTTGACTTTATGTAGATTGATTTAAAAAACAAAACTATGGGAAACAACTTACAAACTCATTTTTCAGAAATCACCAATTTCATCAGGCAAGCACGGCATGAGGCTTTAAAAACAGTCAACACGCGATTGATTAACTTGTATTGGCGTGTCGGGGAATACATCAGCGAGCGAACGTTCAAAGACAATTGGGGCAAGTCTGTTGTAATGCAATTAGCAGCATTTATTGCGGTCAATGAACCAGATACACGCGGGTTTTCAGATAAAAACCTATGGCGGATGAAACAGTTTTTTGAAATCTATCGAAACAAAACCGAATTTCATACATTGGTTCAACAAATCAGTTGGACTAATAATCTACTCATTTTTTCAAAAACAAAAAGTGATGAAGAAAAGAAATTTTATCTAAATTTGGTTCTCAAAGAGCGATTAGATAAACGCACCTTAAATCGGCATTTAAATAGTGCGTATTTTGAACGGACTATGCTCGCCAATGTAAAACTCTCACCAGTGGTGAGAGTTTTACCGCAGGACGTAACCAATGTTTTTAAAGACACTTATATCTTCGAGTTTCTGAACTTACCACAACCATTTAGTGAAAAAAATCTGAAAAGTGAATTGATTCAGCAACTCAAAAAATTTGTCTTGGAACTGGGCAGCGACTTTGTTTTCATGGGCGAAGAATTCCGTTTGCAAGTGGGTAATAAAGATTTTTATGTGGATTTGCTGTTTTATCACCGTGAGTTGTGTTGCCTTGTGCCGTTTGAATTAAAAATTGAAGATTTCAAACCTGAATTTATTGGCAAGCTCAATTTTTATTTAGAAGCTCTTGACAGAGATGTGCGTAAACCCCATGAAAACCCTTCCATTGGTGTCTTGTTGTGCAAGTCAAAGGATGATGAAATCGTGGAATATGCTATGAGCCGCAACATCTCACCGACGCTTGTAGCAGATTACGAAACCAAGTTTATTGATAAAAAATTATTGCAAGAAAAATTGCACAGTTTATTTGAAATGCCTTTGCTTGATGAGGAACTTTGAAAAAATTAACAATCACTTTTTAAATAAATTATTATGACAGAAGCAGAAATAAAACAAATCATAGAAGAAGAAATAACTGTGGATGCCAATGGCGATGATGAGGTTTATATGGGATGGTATTATTTTATGTCAGAAACTCTTGAATTCCCTTTCAAAGCCGTAGCCAGCATCAAAAAACGGAATGGCACAACCGAAGAACGTACCGTAGATGTCATTGAAGATGCCACAAATGGCGACCGTTTCAAATGCCAAGCCTACTATGTCAATATAGATTATGAAGGCGTTTTGATGAAGGTAGAAGTCGCTGACCTAAAACCCGTCAATGCCTCTGATGAAACGCTAAAAGCTATTACTGTTTGGAAATATTGGTTAGCGAAGGGGTATTATTGAGGAAATATAGTGCGTTTCACTTCATCAAGCATAGGCATGACTGAGGGGGTGATTTTATCTAAATGAGCTTTAAAATGCATAAAAATGTCCATTACATATACCAACCGTTTCGGAAAAATTCATTTCTTCCGAGCAGCAACAACTGCCAAAGGTGGCATCCGCTATTACATTACCAAATCCGATAATTTTCCCGATTTGATTGACACAATTCCCGAAGGTTTTGATGAGTAATATCTTACTGCGACATGCCTTAAAATGAAGTAAAACAAACAAAAAAGGGTATCGCTTGCGCCAATACCCCACCCTAACAATTAAACTATTTTTATGAAAACTTCTAATTCAATACCGGAACCCTTTCCGGAATATTCATTTTCACTGTATGAGACTTCGTTGTACCGCGCATGATGTCCGATACTGTTATCTCTTGGTTGTCCATCCCGTTCATGGACAATAATACTGTCAATATTTTATGTTTTCCCGATTTTATTAATAATTTTCCTTTGGCATCCGTCACATCCGAAAACTTAAACTCTCCGATAGCAATTTTCGCTCCTTTGAGTGGCGCATCGGTAACGGCATTTAACACCGTCAACAATACTTGAGTCACACTCTTAGATGGCTCACGGCGTTTGCGATTCATATCGTATTGGCGCACAAAATCGGGATTGGTAGCACCCACTGTTTTAGCACTCACATCCAATAAATTGGTCAATAAGTCATTCATATTTTTAACGCAAGTGGCAATATCCTCATTGACAGTGGTGCGCTTTGATTGATTGAGTTTGACTTGTGGTTTCATGGATCTAAACGCGTTCAATTCAGCCAATAAGGCGGTTTGCTCTACATCTGTGATGGCATGAGCCGTCAATATAGCCGCATTCTCCCGCATGACCGTATCCATCTTTTTGCAAAACTCGATAAAGTCAAGATCTGACATTTTTTTGATACTCGTCGGTGCCATGTCGGTCAGTTTTTTCAATTCCGCATCGTTGGTTTTGATAGCGTGGCGGCGGAAGAAGCCGAACATCTGCACCGTTTTTTCAGCAACACTGCGTTTCAACAGTGATTTACTTTCCGCAGCAGAATCATCAGACTCACTCAATTGAGTCACTTGAGCATCCAGCACGCTCATTTGAGCCGCAAAATCCTCATAGTCTTCTTTGAGCGTAGGCGATGAATTGATAACAGATTGTTCTTGTTCGAGATACTCGATAAGGTTGCGGAACATGTGGATATCCGC
>JAYUUR010000369.1:0-10970 GCA_043754475.1 Saprospiraceae bacterium
CCACATCCCTCATTGATTAGGTTATTTTCAACTATATTTAAATACCCTTCTAATCGTTCTTTCAATCCATCAAACTGTTCCCAATAGGCATCTAAACCGATACCGAATAAGCCTATTTTTAAACTGTAATTATTTTGCATTTTTTGTTGTTTAAAAAAAAATACTGAGGGGGGTATTCTTTTTATAAAATATTGATTTTCAAATAGTTCTACAGCTTTTGCATTAAACGAATGGGACCGATTAAGCCCGAAGGCAGAAGCACCCACTCAGGTTTTATAGTAATATTGGTTTTGGTCAATCGCTCATTTTCGGGTTTTGACCTATCGCCAATCAAGCGGTTGCGCCAAGTATTTACGACTTCTATCTCCAATTGATTGCCTTTTTTCTTTAAAATAGGGGATACTGCAACGCGATAAGGCGGACACCAGAGAATGCCCAAGTCTTTACCATTCAATTTTACCCTTGCAATGCCAATGTCTTTTATGTCTCCCAAATCGAGGAAAAGATTTTTCTCTAAGCGTTTTACATTAAAAGTAGTGGTGTAAACGGCTTTGCCTGAATAGTATTTAATGCCCTCGTTGGGGTGTTCTGTCCAACTAATCAGCTTATCCATTTTGATGGTTGAGCCGCCCCATTTAGGGTCAAATGCAACTGTCCAAGTGGTTTTTATACTATCAATTGCTTGAAATTTAGCAAAATTATTGCTTTGTACTGAGGGGGGTATATTGGCAAGTGCTTTTCTAAAAATAACGAATATTGAACCAAAAGGATTGAAAGATAAAGGCACATAGAGTTGCCCATCTTTTTGATAAAATGTAGTGGCTGGGCGTATTTCTCCCGTCACGGCATCCCAAAGTTCAGGCTGTTTATTGGTTATTCTGAAAGCGGCTGTTACCGTTGTGGCTTCTCTGTTTTGGCTGCTGATAAAATAATAATCCGCATCGGGCAATTCGCGGTGCAAGTAATCATAAGAGGTGTTTTGATATTTTTCTAAAAAAACACAATCGGGTTTTACTGCCTCCTGCTGCGCTTGGTTTGTACTGACATTGAGCACTTCTTTAGCGGTTTTACCCCAAATCATGCGCCCTTTGCCTACTTTTTGTTCACCTATTGCTGTTTCAGCGTTGCCCCACAATTGGGCATTGATAGCCTTGCGCTCTTGTTCAGCTCGCGGAAAGCCGACCAAACTTGCTGTTGAATACGGTTTTAAACCAATCACTGTTGCCCCCTCAGTAACAAGGCTCTGCACTTTCTTCAAAGCCGCTAATGAGAGAATTTTATGATTAGGTAAAACCAAAACATGATATGAAACGCCGTGTGGCAGCATAATTTTACCATTTTTAACAGTTAAATCCAATAGGCGGTCTTCGTTGGTAATATCGTAATCATAATCGGGCAATGCCCCGGCGGGGTCGTCTTCTTTGTATCGTCCGAGATTTGGAATATGGTCGCCGTAGTAATATAAGACATCGGCTACGGCTGTGCCTTGCTGCATCAAATATTGAACCCGCGTCAAATATTGAATAAATGCTGTCGAATAATCCCACCACGTTACATTGGGATTGAAATGCGTTCCTGCAAAATATTCCTGCCCGGGCAAGCCCATTTCTTTAGGTGAACAGGTGAAAGTATGCAAATAAACAAGGTTGAGTCCTGCACAAAACTCATGGTCAGCACTGGGCTTCATATTCGACCAAATGGTATCATTCCAATGGGGTCCGATGGTGGTAAAAGATTCTGCACCGACGAGTTTTTTATTAAAAATCTTAGCCGCACTCGCTGCTTGTTTTACAAAAAAGCGGTCAATATGTTTAGAGCGATGTGGTGAAGGTGACCAAAACTCTGACATCATAATATCTGAATGGCTATAATTTTTCAAGCCATCAAAAGGTCCGGCATGAGGTCCCGCTGATTCGGGTTGAATACCCATTCCGTATTTTTTAGAGCGTTCTGCAAAAACACGGTAATGATTATCAGAAATACAATCGCTGATGGTTTTTCTAAAATCTGACAAAAAACGGTTACTAATATCTCTATTTTCGATGATTTTACCTGCCAAAATGGGTAAATAGGGCGTTGGGTCGTAGCCTCTGCGTTTTATAAATTCCTTTTCAAAACCATCAGTCCAATTCAAACCACCTGCTTCAAAGCTATCAGTTTGTAAGTATTTCAAGGTTTTACCAGCCATGTCGCCAATCATTTTCAATAAAGGCTCAACGTGCGTATCCCAATAGCGATTGAAATGTTTTTCACTCATATAATCCAAAACTAAGCCTTGCCATTTGCCGCTTGAAGTAGAAACATGGGATTCCGTAGGCGTATAACCCATGCGTAGGATAATCCAATCGCCTTCTGGTGCCTTCCACTCTAAAAAACCATCTTTATACTGAGGGGTCAAATTGAGGACTTGATTGAGGGCGGCATCTTCTTCTCCCGCTGTTGCTGTGGTATCCGTCAAAAGCGGACGCGTTTCAGGCACAGACCAACCGACTTCACGGGTAGCGGCTTTGTTTTCAAAATCACGAATCGGTTTTCGATTAGTCAATTTTCTATCAGGAATGGCTAAAACCACAACATCTTTATAGTAATTATCTCGAATTTTAGGCATGGGCAACGCTATTTTAATGGTTGTTCCCCCTTTTACTTTAATTTCAGAAAACACTGTTTGTTTAGCTGCTTCTTCGGGTGTCACATCAGGTCCGCCCAAATTCCAACCGCTTTGAATGCTCAATGACATGATTAAATCTAAGCGATTCGCTTCTTTTATAGCATGAAGATACAACGCTCGCCAATCCTCAGAACCCCAAAGTGGTCCTTCTGGCACGTTGCCATTGCCTCTTTGGTCTTGTCCTCCAGCGTCAAAAATACACGCGCCACTAAACCCTTTTGCCTTCATTTCCGACAAATCTCGAGTAATGGCTTCTTTGGTCACATTGCCATTGAGCCACCACCACCAACAGCGGATACCATACTGAGGGGGTGGGTTTTGGAAGATTTTATCCGATAAAAGTTCTTGCTTTTGTTGGGCAAAAAGAGGATGGTTTAGGGTAAAAAACAAGAGACTAATAAAGGCGTAATAGCAATTTTTCATAGATAAAAGTTTAATAAATTTCACTTAACTTTGCGTAAAATTAAAGAAAATGAGAACATTTGATACATGGACTTACGAGCAAGTCGAAGATGTTTTTGGTATCTCACCGTTAAGAACGAGTGCCCCATTTGAGGACTGGCTCAAGGCTGCCGATTGTGACCCCAACGCTTCTGAAAAAGAACTACTTGATTATTACCGTAATTTACTGTTTGAAGAAGTACAAAACTGGAATGAAGATGAGTTAAAACTTTTTTTCATCGGACCGGTTTTGGGCTTAATTCATTTCAAAACAGAGCATTTTAAACCCTTTACACAACGTACTTTAAGCGTTACACACGGCAATATAACAGCATCTGGCAAAGTAGATTTTATGCTTGCTAAAGGCAAAATGATACCTAAAATTCCTTATTTCTGTTTGCACGAATACAAGCAAGAAAACCGTCGTGACAATGACCCATTGGGTCAATTACTTATTGGAATGGTTGCTGCACAAGCCAAAAATGCTGATGAAATGCCGATTTATGGCTGCTATGTCTCTGGTCGTAACTGGTTTTTTGTTTTACTTGAATGTAATAAATATTATCTAAGTGATGCTTATGTAGCAACTTCAGAGGATATTTATAAAATTTTTGCAATTTTAAAAAAATCTAAATTGCTTGTAGATATTCATGCTCAAAGTAAATAAGGTAATGACAATATTTATTCTAAAAAAATGACTGAACAATAATAGCATCATCCAGTCATCCCATTTTAGAACAAGAATGTATAAAATTAGCTTTATTTTTTCAACTGCGTCTCCCTAAACGGATAAGGAAATTTTAAGTTAATTGTGGCATAAGAAGTGGGTAAAAGGTAACTTTTTAAGGCTTTTTCTCTGACCGCATGGGCTTTTAAAACCACATCTGCTTGCCCTGTTCTGACTAAATCAAACCAACGATGGTTTTCAAAAGCCAATTCTACCCGACGCTCTTGAGCGATAGCAGCTCTAAATTCCACTTGCGAAGCAATTTTGAGTTTTGGATCGGCATTATCTGCTGTTTTAGCTGCCAAACCTGCCCGTGTGCGTACCCGATTCAGTAAAGTAAAAGCTTCGGCATTGGGATACGCTGCCTCATTCAAGGCTTCGGCTTGCATCAATAGCACATCTGCTAAGCGGGTTACAGGGAAATTATCATGCGTATTGAAACGCTCCAAATACGGTGGATTGTTGTATTTTTGAACATAAGGCACAACTTTCATAGCAGGGTCTTTAAAAGTTTGGTTGATAGAAGCCACAAAACGCTTATCGCCCATTTCATAACTTTCAATCAAATCTTGCGTCGGAATATTCCAACCGGAGCCTGAACCTGTTAAAAGAGCAAAACCCGTTACGGTTGTTCCTGCATTATAAGGTGCGAAAGAATAGGCAAAATTGCTGCTTTTACCACCTGCACCTTCGGCATATTGGATTTCAAGAATAGACTCTGCGCCGTTTTTCTTTTTAAAATTATCGGCATAATTGGCTACCAGCGAATACCCCCCCTCAGTCTCAATCGTTTTTAAAATATTAGTCGCTTCGGTAAAGTTTTTCTGCGTGAGATATACCTTGCCGAGTATCGCTTTAGCAGCACCGGAAGTGGTATGACCTAAATCTGCGGCAGCATATTTAGCGGGCAATTTAACGATGGCTGCCTTCAAATCAGTGACTATTTGAGTATAAATCTGAGCTTCAGCCACTCTTGTAGCTGTTTCAAAAGCTTCAGCAGGTGTCGCAATTACTTTTAAAATTAAAGGCACGTCGCCAAAGGTTCTGACTAAATTGAAATAGTAAAATCCTCTTAAAAACAAGGCTTCACCTTCTAAACGGTCTCTCGTTGGTTGGTCAAAAGAAGCTCCACCAATTTTTTCTAACACAATATTACAACGACTAATACCGAGGTAACTGGCAGTGTAAAATGATTGCAAATTCACATTTTGGTCAGTTTCCCTAAATTCATCAATTTCCTCTCGATTGATGCCCGAACGGTCAGCGGTGTTTTGCTGATACGAACCATTATCTGAGCGCAATTCAGTCAAAAGCCACAATGTGCCTGTATGTATGCCGCCCAAAGGTGCATAAGCTGCATTGACCGCTTGAATGAATTGGTCTTTTGTTTGGTAAAAACTGCTGGCAGAATTGGCATTATCGGGCGTTAAATCTAAAAAGGATTCTTTGCAAGATATGCAGAAGAAGATAATTGCTATGATGGATATTTTTTTCATATTGTTGATATTTTTTGATGTAATTAGGATTTTTTAAAACTTCACATTCGCCCCAACCGTAAGCGTTTGAGCCACTGGATAGCTGCCATAATTCACGCCTTGCGCTAAGGAATTTGACCCGCCAATGCCTACTTCTGGAAAAGAACCCCTGTATTTTGTTACAGTCAATAAGTTTTGACCTGAAAAATATAGGCGTACACCTTTTATATACTTGCTGGGTTTAATCATATAACCAATGGTGACATTTCTGACGGACAAATAGGAGCCATCTTTTACCCAACCATCGTTTGGATTGCGGGAAAAAGAATCACCTGCTAAAGCCGAACCTGTGCTTTGAACGTTGCCATTGCCTTGATTATTGGCATCTTTGTAATTGTCTAAAACGTCTTTATGGAGGTTGAAAACGCCATCTTGGTTGTAGGTAAAACGCTTGTAAAAATCAAGAATTTCATTGCCTTTAGAGCCATTAACAAGGATAGACACATCCAAATTGCCAAAAGTAAAACGGTTGGTCATGCCGAAAATAAAATCTGCATAAGGGCTACCAATAACTGTTTGGTCGTTCGCATCAATTTTGCCATCACCATTTATATCTACAAAGCGAATACTGCCAATGGTTTGAACAGCAGCCCTTGGGTATTTTGTCAAATCGTCGGCAGAAGTGAAAAAGCCACCTGCCTTTTTGTAGCCAAAGAATACGCCCATTGGTCTATTGACCTCCGTTATACTCCCATTATCGCCCGAACTGATACGGGTTTTGTTGCCCAAATTAATGACTGTATTGCGGTTAAAAGCAATATTGAAATCTGTTTCCCAACGGAATTGACCCTTCGTGACGTTGCGGCTGCCCACTGTGATTTCCAAACCTTTATTTCTAACATTGCCAATATTGGTAACAGTCGTTAAAAAACCAGATGAAGCAGGAATATCAATGCTTTGCAACATACTTTGCGTGAAACGTTGGTACAATTCAACGATTAAATTGACCTTTCCTTTAAACAAATCAGCATCAAAACCAATATCCGTTTGTTTCGATTGTTCCCAACCTAAATTGGTATTACCGAGTGAATTAATGGCTTGACCTGGTACAATTTTATTATTGAAAACATAATTGTCGTAGCCCAAAAGTTGTTGTGAGGTGAAATTGCCGATATTATTATTGCCTGATAAGCCATAGCTTAACCGCAATTTCACATTATCAATCAAGTTATTTTTAGGAAAAAAAGGCTCTTCTGAAATTCGCCAACCGATAGACGCAGAAGGGAATGTACCCCACCGATTGTCCTTGCCAAATTTGGAAGAACCATCGCGGCGAACAGAGGCATTAATCAAATATTTACCTTGATAGCCATAGGTCAAACGCCCAAAATACGACAATAAAGACCCTTTACCACTCCCTGCAGAAGCCGTAACGCCCGTTGCAACAGCGGCATTAATGGTTTGAATATAATCATCGGCATAACCACTACCATTGACTTGTGTGCTTGTAAAAGTCTCTTTTTGAGCAGAATAACCTGCCAAAGCCGTGATGCGATGGTCTTTAATATCTTTTGAATACGTCAAAGTATTTTCAGACAACCAGTTGTAAGTACGAGCAGAATAGTTATTGCCCGTAGCTAAAGTTGGCGGCGGATTGCGGAAGCCACCCACTGTTGAAGGCACAAAACGGTCATTGAGGTCGATAATAAAATCGGTATTGAAAGTTGTCAAAAACTTCAAATTAGGCAACAATTCCCAAGCCATATACATATTGGCGAGTGCCCGCACATTGTCCGTTTTATTCACTGAATTAACGAGCATATTGACCGTATTGGCATTGTTGAACAAGCCCGCAGACGTAATATTGGGTGTGAAACTACCATCTGCTTGATAAACTGTTGGTATTGGGCTATTCAAATAAGACTGTGTAATAATGGCTGTATTAAAATGCCCTTCTGTTTCAGCCAAATGCCGAACTGAAAATGAAGGAGCGAGATTCATACCCACCGTTATGTTTTTACTGAGATTGGCATCCAAATTAGCTCGTAGGGAAAAGCGTTGAAAATCCGTATTTTTCAAAACCCCTTGTTGATTGAAATAGCCGAGTGAAATGACCGAACGAATATTTTCACCGCCTTTGCTGATACTCAAATTATAGTTCTGCATAGGAGCGTTAGGGCGTGAAATTTCATTAAACCAATCCGTACTATTTGTAATGCCTGAAGGGTTGCGATAATCGGCAGCCACTGTATTTAAGTCAAACGGTATATTTCTAATACCTGCCAATTGCTGTGCGCCCAAAATACGATTTTGAGCATATTCCTGCGAAGTCATCATGTACACCCGATTGTTGGTAGGAATACTTTGCACACCTGTATAAGTGCTAAATTCAATGCTCGAAACCCCTTTTTTCGCTTTTTTAGTGGTGATTAAAATGACACCATTAGAGCCACGAGAGCCGTAAATGGCTGTTGAAGACGCATCTTTCAAAATGGTGATGTTTTCAATATCATCAGGTGAGATGGTACTGAGGGGGTTGCTGAATTTGCTGTAATAATTGGTCATTGGAAAACCATCAATGACGTACAAAGGGTCGTCGCCTGCCCCTATAGAACCCGCTCCTCTAATCCGAATCACAGGCGCACTTCCGGGCGTACCAGTCACTTGATTCACTTGAACACCCGCCACTTGCCCTGCTATCTTTTGGTCTAAACTCGTCACTGGCAAATCTCGAATATTTTCACCTTTTATGCTTGAAACAGCACCCGTCACGTCACGCCGTTCTTGAGTGCCGTACCCGACTACGACCAATTCATTCAAAGCACCGCCTTCTGCTAAGGTCACACTTATTGTGTTGCCGTCAGCTATAACTTCTTGTGAGGTATAACCTACAAACGAGACAACTAAAGTGCTGCCTTTAAGTACATTATTAATCGTGAATGCCCCCTCAGTATCGGCTAATGTGCCGTTTGAAGTGCCTTTTACAAGGATGGAGGCACCAACAAGTGGCTGATTTTGAGCATCTACGACTTTTCCCGAAACACTGATTTGGGCAGAAAGGCTTGTCGTAATAAAGAAAAAGCAACATAAAAGTCCATAAAAGGATTTTATTGTTGCATCGAGTAGGCAGAGTTTGGTCTTCATCTTTTTTAAATTTTTAATTTAATAATTCTGTTGAGTAGTTGATTCGACACATTTTTAACCGAGAATACTGAGGGGGGTAATTTTGAGAAAATCTTATTTGAGAAAATCAAAATTTATTTCCCAAAAAGTATATTTATTTTATTTTATAAAATTCGTTTTTAAAAAAAATATACTACATTTATGTGCATTTGTAATATTTTTATCTAAAAAAATCATACAAATTAAAATAATATTTTGAAATTCGCACTTATCGAATTTGTACAATAACTTATACTTTTTGGAAATGGAGTTATATCGGAAATATTTTACGGAAGAGCAGTTGCAGGAGTTAGGCGAATCGCAGCTCAATTGGGGAGTTAATGTTTTGAATATAGGGCATAATATTCATCCGCCTTTCCAACCTTATCCAGATGAAAAGCATCCGCAATCTTATATTTTCAATTGGGAAGCGGGGCGTGTTTTAAGCGAGTATCAAATCATCTATATCTCTAATGGAAAAGGCATTTTAGAAGTGAAAAATGCTGAACCGATCATGATAGAAGGAGGAACGATTTTTCTGCTTTTTCCAAATATATGGCATCGCTTCAAACCCTTGTTGGATACAGGGTGGGAGGAGTTTTGGGTCGGTTTCAATGGGCATTATGTCGAGTATTTGATGCGTCAAGATTGTTTTAATCCTCAAAATCCTGTTTTGAAAGTCGGTTTTGACAACGAAATACTCAATATTTTTATTCGATTAATCGACACTTCCAAGCATGAAAGCATGGTTTTTTCACAAATGGCATCGTGTTTTGTCATTCAATTGCTCGGTTTGGTCAATGCATCGGCTCTTATGGTGGACAAAACCAAATCCCGTCAAGAACAAATCATCCAAACCATTCGGTTTAAAATACAAGGGAATTGGGATAAAAACCTTGACTTTGAAGATATAGCTTCTGAAAATAACATCACTTACGATTGGTTTCGCAAAGCATTTAAAAACATTTTAGGCATTGCCCCTGGTCAATATTTATTGAATATTAAAATTGAAAAAGCTGCTCAAATGCTGCGCGAAACCAATTTGACCCTTTCAGAAATTGCCGCCAAAACAGGTTTTGAAAATGAGTTTTATTTTTCCCGCATGTTTAAAAATAAAATGAATTGTACGGCAAGTAGCTATCGAAAAAAAGAAGCAAGTGTCACCGATTTTCGACATTAATTAAATTAGATTGCATCATCAAAACTCCCCCGATGCAAATGTATTTTTCTTTTTCATCCACCGCCCGCGTGTAAAATCGGGAAAATACTGAGGGGTACTGCCGGTGGCAATACTTGCTTCAGAAAGGGGCGTAATGGAGAGCCAAGCGGCTGCATCATACACATCAATCTGAGCAGGTTCATTGCGCTTGACACATTCGATAAATGAGTTCAAAACAAAAAAATCCATGCCCCCATGACCCGCGCCTTCAGCATCTTTTGCGTAGCGTTGCCAAAGTGGATGGTCGTATTTTTTAAGATAATCGTCTGCTTTTTCCCATGCATGTGCCTTTGGGCTCACGCCCTCGATGTACAGCGATTTATTGACATCCATCCATATGCCCTTAGTGCCTTGCACACGGAAGCCGAGCGAGTAGGGGCGCGGGAGGTCGGTGTCGTGGCTCAATAAAATGGTTTCGCCATTGTTGCATTTAATGATGGTGGTGACGATATCGCCAAGCTTAAATTCCACCTCCGCATTGGGGTGCGATTTACCACCTTTCGGATGATTGACAATATAATTATGCAAACCGCGCGCTTTTGAACTGGTAGAAGTGAGGAACAAAAAGCGATTGCCGCGATTAATATCCGCCATCATCGCCGCAGGTCCGACGCCGTGAGTGGGGTAGAGGTCGCCGTTGCGATGGACGGAATGGTTGGTGCGCCATTTGGCTTCGCTATACCCTTTATCGCCGAACTCCACGCCGCCGCCATAAGGTTGTACCCCATCATTGAATTTGACATCGCGCAAATCATGCTGATAGCCACCTTCTAAGTGCATTAATTCGCCAAACATATTTTGTCGAACCATATTCATCACTGCCATGACATCGCGGCGATAACAGACATTTTCAAGGAAAAATAGGTGAGTACCCGTCTCTTCGTGGGCATTCACGAGTTCCCAACATTCATCAATGGAAAAACCTCCGCACACTTCGCTGCCAACATAAATGCCTTTTTTCATGCAAGCGATGGCTTGTTCCGAATGCCATTCCCAAGGTGTGGAGATGATAACAGCGTCGAGTTGTTCTTTTTCAAGCATTCGGCGGTAGTCTTTTTCACCTTTTTCACCGTATTGAGCGGCTTTCTTTTTACCTGCTTTTTCTATCATTTTTTGACTCTCAACTAAGGTATTGGGGTCAATATCGCAGATAGCAATGACTTCGCAATCCGCGCGAAGAAGGATTTGCTCGACATGATTTCTACCCCGCATACCCGTGCCGATAAAACCGATACGGACTTTATCTTTAGGCAATTTGGCGGTAACCCCCTCGGCTGC
>JAYUUR010000370.1:0-10969 GCA_043754475.1 Saprospiraceae bacterium
TCTACAAACGTGCGAGTCCGCTGGACTCATTCAAAGATTAGATATAGAGTCCAGCGGACTTTCACGTTTGTAGAAATATTATTATTCACGCTGTAAACGAGTCCAGCGGACTCGCACTTTTTAGAACCAATCAACCTTGCCCTTTGAGGATTATGCCAAAGGCATTCCTTTGGAAGGGGGGCTGAAATTCCCTTCTTTATGATAAAAACCGATGTCTGTATTCTTGGAGCAGGACCTGCGGGTGCAGCAGCCGCTTTGAAATTGAGCCGATTGGGCATCCCCTGCATTATAATAGATAAAGCCACTTTCCCACGTGAAAAAATATGTGGTGATGGCATCAGCCACCGAGTGATGGATATTGTCAGCAAATGGATTGACCCCTCAGTAGCGGAGCGTTTTGCAGCCGCCAAAACCATTCATCTCGATTCGTGGGGGCTACTTTTTGAAGGCACTAAGCAAAATCGTTTTGATATTGAATACCGCCCATTTAAAGACAAAACCAAGGAAATACCTTCAGGATTTGTCTGTAAACGCTACGAATTTGACAATTTCCTCGTCAATGAAGTTCGCAATTGCCCTAATATTACGTTAATGGAAAATGTTGAAATCGCTGATTTTCAACAGAATATGGAACATCCCGAAGCAAGCGGGACTGAGGGGGATAACAGTTGGATTCTAAAAAATAAAACAGGCAATATAGTCATCAATACACGACTTTTACTTGTAGCAGATGGTGCACACTCCCGTTTTGCCCGTCATATTGGTGGCATTGAAATGGATCCGAAACATTATATGGCATCCGTGAAAGCATATTATAAAGGTGTCACGGGTTTTCATGCGGATAATTACCTCGAATTTTATTTCCATAAAGACTTCTTGCCAGGCTATTTTTGGATATTTCCTTTGCCGAATGGCGAAGCTAATGTGGGTATTGCCATCGTTTCAGAAGAAGTAAGTAAGCGCAAGTTGAATTTAAAAAAGTGCTTGCAAGAAGTGATTGATTCAAAATTTAAAGAGCGATTTAAGGATGCTGAATTAATAGGTGAAATACAAGGCTTCGGCTTACCATTAGGTTCAAAAAAACGCCCATTATCTGGTGATAATTATATGCTTTTGGGAGATGCCGCTTGTCTGATTGACCCTTTAACGGGTGAAGGCATAGCTAATGCCCTTGTGAGTGGAGCGGTTGCTGCCGAACAAGCCGCTAAATGTCTTGAAAAAAACGATTTTTCAGCCCAAATACTGAGGGGGTACGATGAGCGTATTTATCGGATGCGTGGGCAAGAATTTAGAGTGAGTTATTGGCTACAAAGGCAATTTCGCCATGCTTGGTTTTTCAACGCTTTAGCTTTTATTGTTTCAAAAAATAAGCGATGGGCAAGGGCTGCGGCTTATGTTTTCATGGATTCTAAACCACTTAAAAAATGATGAATGATGAATTATGAATGTGTAAATCATTGATTTTCAACGTTTTACGCATTCATAATTCATCATTTCAATAACTTGATTATCTCAGGCAACATCAAACTCACCCACAAACTATATTGCTTACTCGAAGGATGCAAGCCATCCGAAGCCACCAAAGTCGGGTCTTTCAAACCGTTGCGCGAAATGGGCGTAATATCAATGTAAACCACCCCCTCAGTATTGGCTATCTTTTTGTTCGCTGCGTTGTATTCGTCAATGCCTTTGCTGATATTGGCATCGCCGCCGCCGAAGCGCGTATAGGCATAATCAGGTATAGAAACGACAAAAACACGGTCTTTTCGTCCATTTGCCCGCTTAATCGCTTCATCAAGCAGCTCTTTAAATTCCGTTTTGTAAGGTTCTACAGAGCGACCTCGGTACTGATTATTCACACCAATGAGAAGAGAAACGATGTCAAAAGTGCTATCTTTAATGCCATATTGAGGGATATTATTTTTCAATTCATCGGTTGTCCAGCCTGTCCGAGCAATGTTTTTGATATAGCCGATTTGAATGTTTTTAAGTTTCAAACTATCGGCTAATTGATTCGGATATCGTTCCTTTTCCGCAACGCTTTGCCCAATTGTATAAGAGTCGCCAAGTGCCAAATAAGTGAAGCCTTGGGTTGGCACATTGGGCGTTACTGAAGGGACTGTTTTTTTATGACAACCAACTGTCAAAAAGCTTAAAAAGCTTAAAATGGAAAGGAATTTATGGGCTGTCATGTCGTTGTTTGAGTCTATAATTTTATTGAAATAATGCGTACTATCACATCTACTTACGATAAAAATAGGTGGACGGTTGGCATTGAATTTTAATAAAATCATCTTATTTCCTAAATATTGACTTTCAACAAATCCTCTGGCGTATCTATCCCAATCGTTTCTAAATCCGTTTCAGCGATGCCAATTGCATAACCGTTTTCGAGCCATCGCAATTGCTCTAAGGATTCCAATTGTTCCAAACGACTGGGTGGCAGTAAGGCAATTTCCTTCAAAACAGCCGATTTATAGGCGTATAAACCGATGTGTTTATAAAATTCGCCTTTGGATAGCCATTCATCGGTGGGTGTATCGCGCAAATATGGGATAGGGCTTCTACTAAAATAAAGGGCTTTGCCTTCGCTTGAAAATACCGCTTTGACGATATTTGGATTATTAATCGCCCCTTCCTGCTGCATTTCATTCGCAGTGACAAGAATGCGTTTTACAAGCGTAGCAATCATAAATTGCTCTTTTTTTAATACTTCAACAACACTGTCTATTTGACTTGGATTAATAAACGGTTCATCGCCTTGAATGTTGACGACGGCATCAAACCCCTCGGATGACAATTGATTGATGACTTCAGCGCACCTATCTGTTCCGCTTTGATGCGAATCAGAAGTCATCATTACTTCACCTTTAAATGATTTGACGTGGTTGAAAATGCGCTCATCGTCGGTCGCAACAATGACTTTTGATAGGCTTTTGGCTTTCATCGCTTGTTCGTACACACGCTGAATCATGCTCTTTCCTTGAATATCAACAAGTGGTTTGCCTGGAAAACGGGTGGAAGCGTAACGGGCTGGAATGACACCTAATACTTTCAAATTTTTAATTTTTAATACTATCTAAGAAAATGATGAGTTATAAATGATGAATGATGAATAAAGAAAACGTTGAAAATCAATACTTTACAATTTCAAAAATGATACTTATTATTTTCGCGTTCCTAATCTAAAAATAATTAAATTTGTGCGATATTTCAAACAAATAGTAGCCATCTAACATCTTTAGTCTATTATTTTATATCTACTTAAATAGCGGTTATTTTAAACAATTTTAACTATGAACACCATAATTTTCAATCAAAAGGTGACTACACGCCTTCATTTGGCATTTAAAAAATACCCCCTCAGTATTTTACTGTATTTTTTAATGCCGCTGACGGCTCACGCTTCATGGGGAGATTCTACCAAATATTTGACGCTGAAAGATACGCTTTTTATCACCCTGGATGAAAAGTCTAACGAAAAAATATTTCAACATAAGATAACCAAAGGGCAGACTTTGTATTCTCTTGCTCGTTTTTATGGTTTGAATGAAGAGGAATTATTTCCGTATAATCCTACTTTAAAAAGCAATACAGTGGGCATTGGGCAACTCATCCGCGTACCGATTCCGAACGCCTCCATCAAACGGTTTAAAGGAGATAATTTTAAGCGGTGGAAATTTGCACCCATTGCATTTAAGGTCAAAAAAGGCGATAATTTGTTTAAAATTGCTAAAACCCTCTTTCATGTGCCCATTGATAGCGTTGTGAAATGGAACAATTTACCGAATCAAACCATCTCGCCCGGTCAGCTTTTGCATGTTGGTTGGATCAGCCTCGACGGTGTTCCGGACAGTATCCGAACGCTTAGAAAAGGGACGGTGGATTTGAAAAAGAAGCAATTGGAAGATAATTTTGATAAACAAAAAAAGACGGTCGAGCAACGTGGTGCAGCATTTTGGCAAAAGAAAGGAAATCAAAATACCGATTATTATTGTTTACATCGCAACGCTAAAATTGGTTCAACCATCTCCATTATGAATGGGATGAATTTTAAAACAATATATGCTAAAGTGATTGGCAAAATACCTGATAATGCTTATGGCAATGAAGTAGTGATTATCGTCGCCCCCTCAGTAGCGAAGCAGTTAGCAGCCAAAGATGAAAAGTTTTTTGTGAAGATTAAATATGTAGAATAAATTAGGAATAAAAATAAAACCAATTTATGAATATTAAAAACAATATCCTTGAAACCATCGGCAACACGCCGCTTGTGAAAATCAATAAAATCACTGCTGGTTTGCCGTGTCTTGTATTGGGGAAAGTTGAAACGTTCAACCCAGGGCATTCGATTAAAGACCGTATGGCTGTGAAAATGCTCGACGATGCAGAAGCAGCGGGTAGGATTCAACCGGGCGGTACTATTATCGAATGTACTTCAGGCAATACGGGCATGGGCTTAGCCATAGCAGCCACTGTGAGAGGTTATCGCTGTATTTTCACCACGAGCGATAAGCAATCGAAGGAAAAAATTGATTTATTGAAGGCTTTTGGAGCAGAAGTCATCGTTTGCCCAACAAATGTTGAACCTGATGATCCACGCTCCTATTACTCGATTGCGGAGCGTTTGTCAAAAGAAATTCCGAACTCTTGCTGGATGAATCAATACGATAATCTCAGCAATCGCCAAGCGCATTACGAATCAACGGGTCCTGAAATATGGGAACAAACGGATGGTCAAATCACGCATTTAGTGGTCGGCGTGGGTACTGGCGGTACGGTTTCGGGCATTGCTAAATACTTGAAAGAGCGCAATCCGAATATTAAAATATGGGGTATTGACACGTATGGTTCTGTCTTTAAAAAATATAAAGAAACAGGTATATTCGACTCGAATGAAATTTACCCCTATATTACTGAGGGGATAGGTGAAGATATACTCCCTAAAAATGTGGATTTCGACCTCATTGATGCCTTCGAAAAAGTGAGCGATAAAGATGGAGCAGTGATGACAAGGCGTTTGGCACGGGAGGAAGGCATTTTATTGGGTTATTCCGCCGGTTCAGCGATGGCAGGTGTGTTGCAATTGAAAGAGCATTTTACTAAAGACGATGTTGTTGTCGTGGTGTTTCATGATCATGGTAGCCGTTATGTAGCAAAGGTTTTCAATGATGATTGGATGCGTGAACGTGGCTTTTTGGATGATGAATTGAAGGTAAAAGATGTGATTTCAAGAAAAACGAATAAAACGTTTCATTTTGTATCACCTTCACATACCGTTCGTGAAGCATTCGATTTGATGAAAAAATTAGACATTTCTCAAATGCCCGTTATCAAAGAGCATGAAATGGTTGGCTCTATCACTGAAAATGCTGTTTTGACATATTTATTGGAGAATCCGATGAAACATGCGGAACATTTGGTAGAAGAAGTAATGGATCCGCCTTTTCCGATTGTTCAAGAGGATTTACCTGTCAAGCAATTGAATCGCTATATTTCTAAAAAAATACCGGCAGTGATGATGAAAGATAAAGCAGGTTCCATGCATATTTTGACGAAGTATGATATTATTCAAGCGGTTTAAATAGTTGTAAATTAGGAATTAGGAATTAGGATTTCATCATTCATCATTGATATGCGTACACTCGGTTTTTTACTTCAAAAAGAGTTTATTCAGATTTTCCGAGATCCTTCCATCTTGCGGATTATCTTTTTTATGCCCATTATGCAGTTGATGGTTTTGCCATTTGCAGCTGATTATGAAGTTAAAAACATTAATTTGAGTGTTGTGGACAATGACCATTCTACTTTTTCAAGGCGTTTGATTGATAAAATGTCGGCTTCAGGTTATTTTAAATTGACAGATTATTCAACTTCCTACAAATCGGCTTTAAAGGTGATAGAACATGATGAGGCAGATTTAATACTTGAAATTCCGCTTAATTTTGAAAAAACATTGGTGAGAGAAGATGCAGCAGCGGTTTTGTTGTCTGTTAATGCGGTGAATGGTGTTAAAGGTGGTTTGGCGGGTGCTTATGCTGCTAATATTATTCGGGATTATAACAGCGATATTCGTTTGCAATGGTTGAAAATACCGAACTTGAAAGCTGCCAATTCTATCGAAATTGTGTCGGCTTATTGGTACAATCCGTATATGAATTATAAAATATTCATGGTGCCAGGTATGTTGGTGGTGTTGGTTACCATGGTAGGAGCATTTTTATCCTCGCTGAATATCGTGCGTGAAAAGGAGATTGGCACTATCGAGCAACTCAATGTAACGCCCATTTCAAAAGTAGAATTTCTCTTGGGCAAGTTGATACCCTTTTGGGTTTTAGGATTAATCGTTTTAGCGATTGGTCTATTTGCAGCGCGGTTAGTCTTTAATGTTGTCCCATTGGGTAGTATTTTCTTAATATTTGGTTATGCGATGGTGTATTTACTTGCCTTATTAGGGTTCGGTCTTTTGGTTTCTACATTTGTAGATACTCAGCAGCAGGCGATGTTCATTTCATTCTTTTTCATGATGATTTTTATTTTGCTCGGAGGCTTATACACCAATATTGATTCGATGCCGAATTGGGCGCGCGAAGTCACTAAGTTTAATCCCGTTTCTTATTTTATAGAAGTTATCCGAATGATTGTATTGAAAGGAAGCACATTTAGTGATATTAAAACCCAATTTTGGGCAATGTGTGGTTTTGCAGTTTTTTTCAATACTTATGCTGTTTGGAATTATCGTAAGAGAGCTTAGAGGGGCTTGTTGCGGTACGTTTACGTTCGAGGTTGTGTAATAAGTTTTCACTGCCAAATTAAATTTGGGTTAAACTTTTCTTAAACAACCCTACGAGGGTCGAAATAAGATTATTGCTCTGAAAATCTTCGATTTTCAGAGCAATAATCTTATTTCGACCCTCGTAGGGTTTGTCTCGAATTTGTATTTCAACCAAAAGCATTTCAATTGAATTGTATTACCAAATATTATTTTGATTTTAAAATATTGCTTAGACTTAATTACACAACCCCAACGTTGTTCACTCAACCCCTATTTCTTTCCCCACAATCCACCCCCCTGTCCAAGCCGCTTGAAAATTGAAGCCGCCGGTGATAGCGTCAATGTCCAAAACTTCTCCTGCGAAATATAGATTGGGGACAATCTTACTTTCAAATGTCTTGAAATTCACTTCATTCAGTTGCACACCGCCCGCTGTGACAAACTCTTCTTTAAAAGTGCTTTTGCCTTTTACTTCAAATATACCTTCCGTCAATTGTTCGGCTAAGGCTTGAATCTGTTTTTTATTAATATCTGCCCAACGGATGTCGGTCGGTATTTGAACGGCTTCGATGAAGCGTTGCCAAAGGCGGGTAGGCATTAAATACTGAGGGGTCTCTCCAATATCACTGGGCGGCGTAGTGATTTGTTTTTTGGGTGCTTCTAATTTGTAAGCGTTGAAGTGGTTTTTAATATCGTCTAATGTATGATGCCCTGTCCAATTAATTTTAATGGTGAAATGATAATGCTTCGCAAACAGTTCGCGCGCACCCCAAGCGGAGAGTTTTAAAATACCCGGACCTGACAATCCCCAATGCGTTATCAAAAGGGGTCCTTGCGCTTTCAGGTTTGTGTCTTGCACATGCACAGTGGCATTCGGCACACTCACACCTGCTAAGTCTGCAATCCTTTTATCTTTGATGTTGAATGTGAAAAGCGATGGCACAGGTTGTACAATCGTATGACCTAAATTTTGCAGGGTCTTCCATATTTCTGTGGAACTGCCTGTTGCCACTATTATTTTATCGGCATTTAAGACTTTTTGATTGGTGATAATGGAGAACTGAGCAGGTTGATGGGTAATGGTCAGCATTTCAATTGAAGGCAATGTATCTTCTTCAACTTCGGGAACAATTATATCCTCTACCCGATACCCCCTCAGTATTTCGACCCCTGCTGCTGTTGCTGCCTTCATCAAACAGTCTACAATCGTTTCAGAATTATCTGTTATCGGGAACACTCTCCCATCTTCTTCCTCTTTCAGTTCTACGCCGCGTTGTTCAAACCATTCTATCGTTTCATTGGCTGCAAAGCGTGTGAAGGGCGACATCAATGCCTTCTCCCCTCTCGGATAGTTCTTGACTAAGTCTCTTGCTGAGAAACAAGCGTGCGTGACGTTGCATCTGCCACCGCCACTGATTCTGACTTTGCCTAAAAGATTCTGCCCCCGTTCGAGTATCGTGACTTTTGCTGTTGGATAGGTTTCTGCTGCTGTGATGGCTGAAAAGAAGCCCGCTGCCCCGCCCCCAATAACTATGATTTTCATGGGGTAAAGGTAGGATTATTTATTAGGGTAAAATCTTAATTATTTACTTACTTTTGTATAAAATCTTAAACAATGACAAGTATAAAACCTCAAGTATTGACCGATAGTAATGGCGAAAAAGTTGCTATTGTATTACCTATTGAAGAATACGAAAAATTGGTTGATGCCTTAGAAGAATTAGAAGACATCAAAGACTATGACTTATTCGTGGCAAACCCTGAACCTACTTTACCACTTAAAGAAGCAATTAAAATGAGAAAACAACACCAAAAGTAACAATCGATGCCCTATACCGTCGAACTCACTTTATCCGCTCAAAAGCAACTCAGTAAATTATCCAATATTATTGCTGAACGAATTGAAGAAAGCCTTTTAGAATTAGAGGAAAATCCTCGTCCGGTCGGTTGTAAAAAACTGAAAGGACGAACTGCTTATCGCATTCGAATAGGTGATTATCGAGCAATTTATACAATAAATGACACTGTCTTAACTGTTATCGTAATCAAGATTGGGCATCGACGAGAAGTATATGATTGATTACTCCAGTTGACAATCCTTAAACATCTTTTCAATCCTGCCAATCCTAATTCAAATTATTTATCCAGCCGAAGCCTGAGAAGGGTTTATAATAGTTCAGTGATAGACTGTAGAAAAGTATCAATATCCATCAGACCAACCAAGTCATTGCCTCTTTGTTTCAATATATTGAAATGTCTGTCATTCGTCACGATATAGTGACAATTACCAGCTATGGCACAATCAATAAATTTATTATCGTCTTTATCAGATTCGATAATGTTCCATTTTATAAAAATATCTTGCTTTTCTACATTGGTAAGATTGCTTAATGCTTCCAAAACAAGGTTAGCGACTTTGGGATTGGCTCGCTGCGAAAAAATTTCCTCATATTCTGTCAATATATCATTGCTAATAACCAAAGTGTATTTTTTAGTCAAGAGCGCATCAAAGATAGGACGATAGATAGAAGAAGGTGCGATGGAGACCAACAAAACATTAGTATCTAAAACAACACGCATATTTTAGTCTTTATAAGATGTTCTCATGTGCGTTTCTGTCCACTCTTTCATAGTGTCATTCGTCCAACCATTTTGTTGCCAAAGATTGTCCATTTCTTTAGTGGCTTCGGCGGCAAAATAACGGGCTAATATATCTTTGATTTCCAAAAGTTGTCTGTCTTCAACTTCATACTCAAATAGCTTTACCAATTCTATCTGTAAGTTGGTCAATTTATTTGCAAAAACCATAATTCCTTAGTTTTAAAGTTTTATCCAATATTTTTATTCCTCACAAAGCTATTCTTTTTTTATAATATCTCCAACTGTTGTTTTTGTTTTTGGTTTCAATCCAGCCGAAGCCAGAGAAGGGTAATTATTAGAATCAGGATGCTAAAGATTTTATAGGATGCTAAGGACAGCGCACTCACTCTATCCTTAGCATCCTTTTTACATCCTTAGCATCTTGTTTCAATCCAGCCGAAGCCAGAGAATGGTTTAGTAGAGAAACGTGATGTGCTTTTTAATTTCAATATGACCGTTTCAATCCAGCCGAAGCCAGAGAATGGTTTAGTAGCATTTATCAACATATTAAAACTTCTTATTTCCAATAGTTTCAATCCAGCCGAAGCCAGAGAATGGTTTAGTAGAGTTCAAAATCCTAATATCATAACAAGGCAACATGTTTCAATCCAGCCGAAGCCAGAGAATGGTTAAGTAGAACCTTTTGAAGCATCGGGCGTAAAGTATGAAGTGGTTTCAATCCAGCCGAAGCCAGAGAATGGTTTAGTAGTAGCTGACTTTAAATTAGCTTTTGCCAAATCAAGTTTCAATCCAGCCGAAGCCAGAGAATGGTTTAGTAGTAATATTGCAGCAGGAACGGATGTACAAAACTCAATGTTTCAATCCAGCCGAAGCCAGAGAATGGTTTAGTAGATTCTTCCTGTGTGCGTTGCTGCACTAATTCTCTAGTTTCAATCCAGCCGAAGCAAGAGAATGGTTTAGTAGTTAATTACCATAACCAACAAGAAGAATCTCCAAATAAGTTTCAATCCAGCCGAAGCCAGAGAATGGTTTAGTAGGTGGTGAACTCTAATCAAGTTCTAACTCATAAAAACGTTTCAATCCAGCCGAAGCCAGAGAATGGTTTAGTAGTATTATTCAACTGATTACAAGATTATCATAAAATGAGTTTCAATCCAGCCGAAGCCAGAGAATGGTTTAGTAGAAAAATCGGGAAAATTGAATACAAGCAAATTGAGGAAAGTTTCAATCCAGCCGAAGCCAGAGAATGGTTTAGTAGTGACATGCAGTGTCTTATAGACGAACCAACCAATAGTTTCAATCCAGCCGAAGCCAGAGAATGGTTTAGTAGTTAATTCGGCTTCGTAGCAAGATAATTTAGACTCAAGTTTCAATCCAGCCGAAGCCAGAGAATGGTTTAGTAGTTAACCCAGACGGTTCATCTAAAAAAGTTAATTAGTTTCAATCCAGCCGAAGCCAGAGAATGGTTTAGTAGCAAAAACTTCAAAGCGGACGAAATACCCCTATTGCGGGTTTCAATCCAGCCGAAGCCAGAGAATGGTTTAGTAGTAGCTACTTGTTTATCTCCTAACGGCATAATTGTATGTTTCAATC
>JAYUUR010000371.1:0-3618 GCA_043754475.1 Saprospiraceae bacterium
TGCTTAACTTTGGTTTTGGACCTAGGCTTTTCTTTTTCCCTCAAATGATGTTGGATACCTACGGTGGTCAAAAAACCGATGTAACGGGTACTTTCGAAATCGTAGCACGGGGTTATGGCACAGGACTCATTGGATTGGGCATTGCTGCCTTTTTGATGCGAGATGCGAAAGCATCATTGGCAAGATATGCCTTCCTTGTTGCCACCTGTGTATCGGCTGTTTTGGTCACAATGGTACACATCCGAGCCTTATTGCGCGGCGATGAAAACAGTTTAGGCTGGCTTACTGTGCTTTTATTGGGCATCGTGATTGCTTGGAGTGGCGTGTTGATTTCGAAAGAAGATAGAAAGGTTTTGGAGTAATCCCCTCAGTATTCCAATCAATATAACCCCAAATAACAAATTGCAAACCTTATATTTTTTCTTAATCTTTAAAAAAAATAAAAAATGATACTCGTAATTGGTTCAACAGGTTTAGTTGGTAATGAAATATGTACACAACTTGCCGAACAAAAATTACCTTTCCGCGCTTTAGTGCGCAAGGATTCCGCGCCTGATAAGGTGAATAACCTCAAATCATTGGGTGCAGAAATAGTCGTCGGTGACCTCAAAGACCCTGCTTCATTGGCTGCGGCTTGTTCAGGTATTGAGAAAGTCATTTCCACTGCTTCATGCACTTTTTCAATGCGTGATGGGGATAGTATTGAAACGGTGGATCGTCAAGGGCAACTTAATTTGGTAGAAGCTGCTAAAAATGCCCACGTCAAACGATTTGTTTTTATTTCTTTTGTCGATAATCCTGATAATGCTTTTCCATTGTCGGAAGCTAAACGGGCGGTTGAACAGGCACTTGCACAAAGCGGCATGAATTGGAGTAGCCTACAAGCCAGTTATTTTATGGAGGTTTGGTTGAGTCCGGCGTTGGGTTTCAATTTTCCGCAGAGTCAAGCCCGTATTTATGGCGATGGCGATAATAAAGTCACTTGGATTTCTTATAAAGATGTTGCTCGTTTGGCAGTGGCAGCCCTTGATAATAATTATGCTGAAAATAGCACATGTGCCATTGGTGGTCCCGAACCCCTCAGTCCTAAACAGGTGGTGAACATATTTGAAAACGCTTTTGGTACAACTTTTACACTTGAACATCTGCCCAAAGAGGCTTTATTGCAGCAAAAAAAAGCAGCTACAAATCCATTAGAAGAATCCTTCGCCAGTCTGATGATACAATATGCCGATGGAGACAATATGGATATGAGTGGCATCATGAAGCAAGTAGGTGGTCATCTGACTTCAGTTGAATCGTATGCTGCGGCTGTGAAAGCATAGTCATAAAATTGATTGCTTTCAATTATGGATTTAAATTTTATAATTACCTTATTTTGCAGTGTGGATTTATTCTCAATACGGTATAACAGTGCGAGTCCTCTGGACTCGTTTAAAACGCTCATAATATATTTTCTACAAACGTGTAAGTCCTCTGGACTCTATATTCAATTATTGATTGAGTCCAGCGGACTCGCACGTTTGTTCCCCTTTTACAACCAATCAACTTTACCTCATGTGGATAGAATTAGCAGCGTACCTGCGTGTTCTATCCACATTTTTTTATTTTAAACCTACAATATATATGTCATTTGAAAAAAAATATGTTCTTTTGAAGTTGAACTAATCAAATGATTTAAAATGGAAAACGTGCTCAGTTTTATCAGCGACCATAAGGAAGCCATCTATTTTATTCTCCTGTCTATTTTTGTTGGCATCGAAGTCATCAACAAAGTGCCAACCATCTTGCACACGCCTTTAATGAGTGGAGCAAATGCTATTCATGGTGTGGTCATCATTGGTGCCATCATTGTGATGCTCGATACCGAAATGGATAATACCCTTTCACTTATTTTAGGTTTTATTGCCGTTGTGTTGGGTACACTCAATGTGGTGGGCGGCTTTGTCGTCACTGATCGAATGCTTGAAATGTTTAAAAAGAAATAATTCTTGAGTGTGTGGGGTGTAGTTTTTAGTGTTTAGACTATCTAAACCAAAAACCAAACACTAAACACTACAAACTAAAAAAAAATGGGACAGCACCTACTTGAAATTTGTTATTTAATTGCCTCCGTTACTTTCATTGTCGGATTGAAAATGATGAGCAATCCTAAAACGGCTCGCAAAGGCAACCTCATGGCTGCGGGCGGTATGTCGTTAGCCATTCTCGGAACTATTTTCCTCTACAATACCAGCCAAACTTCCAGAGAACCCCTTAAAATCGTCTTGATTTTCTCTGCCATTGCCATCGGAACTGTCATTGGTTGGCTAACAGCTAAACGGGTGCAGATGACCAAGATGCCTGAGTTGGTATCTATGTTCAACGGTATGGGCGGTGCTTGTGCAGCGTTGATTGGTTTAATGGAATTTCACCACAGCCTCGGCAATATCGGTGCTTTGATACCGACTGTTTTGGGCATGGTGATAGGCAGTGTATCATTTTCAGGCAGTGTTATTGCTTTTCTGAAACTCAATGGCACGATGGAAAAACCCATTCGGCTGCCTTCATACAATATTCTGAATACGGTTATTTTGATAGCTGTTTTAGCCATGAGTGGTTATATGATATTCAGCGGAACGGATAATTCATTACTGTTGTATATTCTTTTTGCAGGGGCTTTGCTTTACGGAATCATGTTCGTTATCCCGATTGGGGGTGCAGATATGCCTGTGGTTATATCTTTGCTCAACTCTTTTACAGGTTTGGCGGCTGCGTTCGGTGGTTTTTTATACGATAATAAAGTGATGTTGACGGGCGGTATATTGGTCGGTTCGGCTGGGACTTTGCTAACCATTATTATGTGCAAAGCTATGAATCGCTCATTGAGCAGCGTTGTGTTTGGAGCTTTTGGCAGTACAAATAATGCCTCAGCAAGCACCAATACTGAGGGGGGTGTCATTAAAGACATTTCTGTTTCAGATGCGGCTGTTTTGATGAATTATTCTAAAAGAGTGGTGATTGTGCCGGGCTATGGTTTGGCAGTAGCTCATGCACAACATATTATTCATGAATTGGAATTGCTCTTGGAGGAACGGGGTGTAGAAGTAAAATATGCCATTCATCCCGTAGCAGGGCGTATGCCCGGACACATGAATGTCTTGCTTGCCGAATCGAATGTGGATTATGGCAAATTAGTTGAAATGGATGACATTAACAGTGAATTTGATCAAACAGACGTGGTTTTGATAGTCGGTGCCAACGATGTTGTCAATCCTGCTGCTAAAACCGACCCTAATTCCCCCATCTATGGTATGCCGATATTAGAAGTTGATAAAGCCAAACACATCATTATCAACAAGCGTTCGATGAGTGCAGGATATGCTGGTATAGATAATTTGCTGTTTTACAATCCCAAATCGAGTATGTTTTTTGGCGATGCTAAAAAGGCTTTGACGGCTTTGGTGACGGAGTTAAAGGCGATGGGGTAATAAGTTATATATTAACTTGACTTTGTTAAATTAGGATAAAATTGAATATCGTCAATTTATGATGAATTTATTTTATATTTAGATTGAGTTGCTTTAGCCCTTTTAAATAAAGTATTAATGACTTTTTGGACAGCTTGCTCTTTAGAAA
>JAYUUR010000372.1:0-3617 GCA_043754475.1 Saprospiraceae bacterium
TGAACATTGATATTTCTTACATTTTGACTGTTTTTTATCTAAATATGGCTTATTAATGCTGTTTTTCAATGAGTTAAAAAATCTTCGGAGTTTTCAGAATCCCTAACCTTATCTGTCATAGACTCGCTCACCGAAACTGCAAAATATTCATCAGCCCAATTTAATTTGTGCTTAAAAAGATTGTTTTTATTAGCCCAATACGATGATTCACCTTTAACCAACTGCATGACTTTTGCTATACTCTGTTCTGCATTGAGTGAAATTAGTGTATGCACATGGTCAGTATAGCCATTAATAAAATCTATATAAATATCTTTTGTTCGAACATTTTCTTTTATGTGTTCAAAAATTGTGTAGCGGTTTTCCTTCTCTAAAATCGGTTCACGGTCTCTTGTACCCCAAACTGCATGAACCCAAATTCTCACGTATGCCATAGTATCGGTTTTTAAAAATGAATAAAATTGGTTGAAAGTTAAAAAATTGAGAGGCTAAAGCCTTTTAAAACTTAAACCCTCTACACCACGCCCTAAAGGACGTGGTTAGTCAATATGAAAACTAACTACGCCTTTTAAGGCGTAGGGTTGAATGTTTAGCTCTTCTTAGGCTTTAGCCACTCATCTTAATACGAATTAAATTGAGCGGCTAAAGCCTTAAAAGGGGCGAAATTTCTACTCCACATCTTAAAAGGCGTGGTTAGTCAACTCTCGCAGCCTTTTTAAAATCAGGCAAACGCAAAATTTTTCCACCTTTCATCGCCGATTCATGCGCCAAAATACCCACCGAAGTCCAATTGGCAGATTCCCACGCATTCGGGAAAGGGTCGCGGTTTTCAATCAATGCCATAATAAATTCATGCGCCAAATGCGGATGCGAACCGCCATGACCTGCGCCTTGCGTAAAACTCAAATGCGTATTTTCTGCCACATCATATACGCCTTTGGTGGTAAAATCTTGTATTTCTTTTGGCAATAAATGGGCAAAATCTGGCACTGTTACCCGTTCTGGAATCTCATGCTCTTCTTTTTTAGCGGTATGAATCACCGCTTCTTCGCCTTCAATAAGGGGCCACTCAAACGATTTTTTAGTGCCATAAACCTCAAAACTCTCCCGATATTGACGCGCTAAATCGAACAATGAGCGATAGACATACGCACTCAAATCACTGTCTTTAAACTTAATATGTGCCGACTCAACGGAAAAAGGTGAATTGTGGATTTTTGACAATTCTTCCCGAATCGTTCCCGAACCGAAGCACGATACGTATTCCGCTTCCAATTTCAACAAACCCGCAACGGGACCCACACAATGCGTAGCGTAGTGCATCGGCGGCAAACCGGGCCAGTAATCGGGCCACCCATCCATGTCTTGCTGATGCGAGGCTTTTAGGAATTGAACTTTGCCCAATTCGCCTTTCTCATAGAGTTCTTTGACAAATAAAAACTCGCGGCTATAGACCACCGTTTCCATCATCATGTATTTTTTACCAGTCTCTTTGCTCAATTTCACGATTTTCATGCAGTCTTTTACAGACGTTGCCATCGGTACAGTACACGCCACATGTTTACCAGCTTTTAAGGCTTTTATGGTCTGTTCAGCGTGGTTAGGAATGGGCGAATTGATGTGCACCGCATCAATATTGGGGTCTTTTAGCAATTCATCATAATCGGTATAGCGTTTTTCAATATTGAACGCGTCGCCAATTTTATGTAAATTCTCTTCATTGCGTTGGCAAATCGCATACATATTCGTATGCGGATGGCGTTGGTAAATGGGGATAAATTCAGAGCCAAAGCCCAAACCAACGATGGCAATATTTATTTTTTTCATAAAGAATTTTATTTTTTAGTAATTCATAAACTTGATTAAAAGTCTCAATGACTAACTACGCCTTTTAAGGCGTAGGTCTGGGAAACAAGACAAATTTTGGCTTTAGCCATACACCTTTAAAGATGAAAGGCTAAAGCCAAGGTAGTACTTTTGATTTTAACCTACGCCTTAAAAGGCGTAGTTAGTCATTGATACCCCCTCAGTATTTAAAGAATTTTTTTCAAATAAGTGATACTATCCTGCATCAACTGCGTTTCCGATTTGAACATCGGACGCCAAATATTAGCGGCTGGAAGTTTAGTGCTGAATGCTTCAATACTTATCATGCCTTTATAATCCATTGATTTCAAAGTCTTTATAATTTTTTTAAAATCAATATGTCCCTTACCAACCGTGCTTCTATCGTTTTCAGACAACTGCACATGCACCAATTTATCCCCACATTTTTTAATCGCTTTGGCAATATCTTTTTCTTCAATATTAGCATGAAAAGTGTCAAACATGATTTTGCAATTTGGGTGGTTCACGTCTTTTACAAACCGCAACATATCATTGGTGCAGGTAAAAAGATAGGTCTCAAAACGGTTCAGATACTCGATACCCAGCGTGATGTTTTTAGTCGCCGCATATTCCGATAAAGCCCGAATATGCGCCACGCCATATTGCCATTCCTTTTTAGTGGCAGGTTTTCCTGTAAAAACGCCCAACGCCGAATGAATGGGACCCATTAGCAATTTTGCGCCGATAATAGCCGCACAATCTATAGCTTTTTTATTATTTTCTAAGGCATGAGCGCGCATTTCAGCGTCCATACTGAGGGGGTTCGCATCGGGTCCATTGATGGCAACTGCAAGGCGTTCTAAGCCTAAATCATCCAATTTTTGACGCCAAACGTGCCAATTATCGGAATTTAGGTTGAAAATAGGCACTTCTACCGCATCAAAGCCGAGCGATTTAATTTCGTCGAGTACAGGAAAAAGCGATTCGTTTATCTCCGTTCCCCATAGTAAAAGATTCATTCCGATTTTCATACTTCTTGTTTTGAACAAAATTAGGTTTTACTTATTATCTAAAATAGGCATTTCTTTACTACTTTTGACTGTATTTTGATATTTATATTTTGATAAACTAAAATTTTAATCAATATTCAGTATATTTTAGAATGAAACCATTGCTTAAAAAATCGCTTGAATCCCTCAATCAATCCTATATCATACGGACGTTAAAAGAAACACATTTCGACCCGAATTGGCATTTTCATCCTCATTATCAATTGTTTACGGTGATAGAAGGCACGGGAACACGGTTTATTGGCGATGATATTCGGCATTTTGAAGCGGGAGATACTGTCTTTTTAGGACCTAATTTACCACATTTGTGGCGCAGTGAGCGAGCGTATTTTGAGCGCAATTCGACCTTGCAAACACAAGGCATTGTCGTTTATTTTACAGCCGATTTTTTAGGAAAGGATTTTTTTGAAAAACCTGAAATGTATGCTTTAAAACAGTTATTGATAAACAGTGAACGAGGCTTAGATATTCAAAACAGCATGAAAGAAACGGTCGTAAATGACCTCAAAGAATTGAACACATTAAGCGGTTTTGATGGTGTCTTAAAGCTTTTATCTATTTTACAGAAACTAACACAAACAATTGATTATCAATTTATTACAAGCCTTAATTATGAAAACAATTATAAAGTTTCTGAAACAGAACGGATGCGCTTGGTGCATGAATATGTGATGAAACATTATAAAGAAAAAATCAGTTTGTCGGAAGTTGCGGCTTTAG
>JAYUUR010000373.1:0-33907 GCA_043754475.1 Saprospiraceae bacterium
GTACTATCCCTTCGGCTTAAACATGGAAGGGAACTGGAATGGTGCTGCTGGCAATAATAAAATCCAATACAACGGCAAGGAGTGGAATGATGATTTTGGTTTGGGGCTGAATGATTACGGAGCGCGGTTTTATGACCCTGCAACGGGACGTTTCCCAAGTGTAGATCCTTTAGCTTTTAAATATTCTATAAACAGTCCATACAGTTATTGCTCAAATAGTCCAACTAATTTTGTAGATGTAAATGGTTTATATTTTTCAAAACCTGAGGATAGAGAAAAGTTAGATAAAGTCCAAACCGAAATAAGTGACAAGATATCACAACTTGAAAAATTTGGAACTTTATTAAAAGGGATGAATGGTACAGAAAAGCTTAATAATAATATTAATTCTTCAGTAGCAGAATTAAAATCATCTAATACTGAAATAGACTTGATGCGTTTAGATAGAAATGTATCTTTCACGTTATCTATATCAGATAAACCTCAAACTTCTGCAGCTTCTGCAAATTCTGTTAATATTGCATATGATGGAACAACAGGATCATTATTACATGAAGCTGCGCATGGCTATCAATATCTTACAGGTGAAGTGGACTTTATTAAGACAGCAGATGGAATCATTCCAGGATTATTGTATGACCAAACTGATGAAGTTACTGCCTATAGAAGACAATTTGCTTTTAACCAAACTTTAGTAACTAAAGAAGCTATTTTTAATAATATGGATCTTGCTAAGAAACTTAGTCTTCTTAAAAATAATACTATTACTATATCTAGCGTTCATGACATAACAACAAGTTTAATTAATAGAATTGGAGATGGTGCTGCATCTCCTCTATATGATTTGATTCCTAAAGTATATTTAAATAGTGGTACTTCTGGAGCTTCTGTTAGAGAAGCTAATGTTAATCGCCAAGATATGTCTTATTCAATAGGATTAGAGCGCAATAGCGTACCATATAAACAATCTGTTTCAAAATCAAGTAGTAGCAAATTTATCTTTGTAAAATGATTAAATTAATTATTTTGTCTATCATGCTTAATATAAATTTAAGCAAAAAAAGTAATCATTCTTGTGATGTAATTTTGAATAATAAGTATATTTATTCAAATAAAAATCACTCTTTTTCTATCAACTTTGATTCAGATTCCACTTATATTCTTGAAAGTGAAAATCTAGTTAATAGAGCTGGTACAACAGGGCGTTGGAAAAGAAATAAACACAATAGTATTATTTTCACGCCTGATGAGACTAATGGTATTAATATTTCATCAGAAAAAAATGGGAGAATCAAAAAAATAGACTTTTATGCTTTTTTTGATTTGAAAAATGCTAAAGGTATTGTTAAGTGTAAGAAAGGTAAAAGCTATATAAACATTGAAAATTATACATTTTCATGTCGTTAATTTCTGCTAGCCGGTTGCTCTAAAAAACAATACACAAAACACACCATAAAAAAGGCTCGGCTTGCGAGCATGTGTAAACTTATAAAAGCAGCGAAATACTGAGGGGGTAAAAACCACCCCCTCAGTAAAAATCACAAAAAAAAATAAAAAAGGATGAAAAAATACCTAACTACCATCTTGATAGTTCTTACCATAGCCACCACCACCTACGCCCAAAGCGCGAAGAAAGACACGGTCGTGCTATCGGTGTATAATAATAACCAACGGTATATGCTCTACCCGATGCCCTTCGGCAAGGACAAGCCCGATAAAGACTTCACCGCTGAAATGGTTGTCGCCCTCGATACCATCAACGTGCTACAAACAGCCACTCAAAAGGACACGTCCGGCAGATACCCCAAACGGTGGATGACCCAACGCAAATGTGGCAAACTGCCCACCAATGTCAAAGATAAAGTAGCCATCTTGTATCTGAATAAAGAGTGCGATATCAGCACGCAAGTACTCAATGCCCAAGATGCAGGGGCCATAGCCGTCGTACTCATCCACTCGACAGATAGCCGAGACAGCGTCATGCTGCCCAAAAAATCGGCAACCATCCGCTACGATAATGATATTAAGGTGAATATCCCCTGCTTCACTGTCCGCAAAGGCATCGGCGAGAAACTGACGCAAATGCTACCATCTTTAGTGGGCATACAACGCCCCAAGACCGCTATTGATAGCACCCAAGCCCTGCAAACCCCCAATCCGTTGATAACGAATCCATTACAAGCGGTGCATAAAGAAACAGCCAACCCAACGGGCGTAGAAGCTGCTGCAACACCAAATATTGCCGCAGGAGAAGGCAGCACCAATAGCTACTCCACAGAAAAGATAGGTTGGGATTTATCCCCAAACCCTGCCAGCCAAGAAGCCACTCTGCACTACAACTTCACTCAGGCAGCACCCCTCAGTATTGAAGTCTTCAACGAAGCCGGACAACTCGTCACCAATTACAATTTGCCCAACAACCCGACAGGTACATTGAATATGGATGTGTCATCGTGGGTGACTGGTATTTATTCCGTTCGCTTGGTGAATGGGGATTTGAAGGAAGTGAAGCGGTTGGTGGTGCAGCATTGAAGGATTGAATTAGGATTTCCTTGATACAAAAGATTCTAAGGATGGGTGCGTACACGCTCACATCCTTAGAATCCTTCTGAATCCTACGCATCTTAATTCAAAGAATTGCCCATACTGAGGGGGCAGTTGTCCGAAATGAATTTGGTGCTTATGAACATCAATATGTACTACGTGACCACTTAGGCAACATCAAGAGTGACTTTCAGAGATGGTATTAACAAAGGAGAAGCCTATTTTGATTGGACTACCTATCAATACATTAACCCGAATGCTGGAAACACCACAGGTTTGAATGATGGCACTATCACGAGTGCTGATATTATGCAAATAAATAATTACTACCCCTTTGGTTTGAATATGGAAGGGAACTGGAACGGTGCTGCGGGGAATAACAAATACGCCTATAATGGGAAGGAATGGAATGATGATTTTGGGCTGGGGTTGAATGATTATGGGGCGAGGTTTTATGATCCTGCGATTGCAAGATGGAATGCAGTTGACCCATTGAGTGAGAAGATGCGGAGGCATTCACCTTATAATTATGCTTTTAATAATCCTATCCGGTTTATTGATCCTGATGGAATGCAAGCAACAGATACTCGCTATTATTCTTCAAGTGGTGAATCATTGGGACCACCATCCAAAGATGGATTAAAAGATGCAATTACAATTATCGATGATAAAGATGTGGCAAAATTTCAACAAATGCGGAGTGACTATCAAAAGCAAGGGATAAGCTTAGATGATAATAGTGCTAATGAAACATTCAGAAGTATGGGTACAACTTATGATGAGAAAGGCATTAATCAAATAGCAGCGGATAATAAGCAGCCTGTTAATACTGAAAACTATAAAAACTATGATAGCAAAGGTAAGTTATATGCAGAAGTAGCTTCTAAAATGAGTCTTGATGAATGCGGTACATATAAATTATCACAAAAACCTATTACAGATAATAGCCCAGTTGGGGTTACTGCTCCTAAATTAGACCATAAAAAAGGTGACATCCTTATACATAATCATCCAAATGGTGTAGGTCGAACATATTTTTATGTACGGGCTAATCAAGAGCAAAAAGATGTAAATCCACCAGGTCCTTCTTCACCAGCACCTGATGAGCGACAAGCTCGAAATGGTACAGCAGCAAGTAATAGACCTGGTCAATATAATGTAGTAACAGATTCCGGGAAAATTTATTTTTATGGAAATAACAAAAGTGGAGTATATCAAGTTATTGCAGTACCATTAAAAAAATAAAATCAATGAAAAATTGTATAATTTTTAACTTATTAATTATTTGTTGCGCTTTTATATATTGCAAAAATAGTGATGAAAAGGGTAGCATTGTATCTAATACTAAAATTCAAAACACAATAGGTTATGAGGATAGAGCAAAGTGGGAAATATATAAGTATAATATGTCTATAACAGACATTACAATTGATAGTGGTCAAAAAATTGATTTTTTAGAGTGTGATTTACACTTACTAAAAGATAATAAAGATTCTATAAAGATAGAGTATATAGATGAAGATACATTAACAACATTATATTTTCAACCTTTATATAATGGATTACCTATCGAAATAAATATACCTAACGTAATAGAATTTTTTGGTGTATCATTTAAAGGCGATTCTATAAAATATATGAGATGTTGTGATAGAAATTTAGCAACAACTTTTCAAGATATATATAGTAAATCACAGCAATCTAAACTTTTGGATATTGCTAAAAATAGAACAACTAAAGTAAATCCATGGATTAGAGAATTCATTAAAAAAAATAGGTTATAGTTTTCTGTCGGTGTAAGTTGTCTTGCCCTAGTGGCTAGTGTTTTTGGTAAAAACAACCTACAAAAATGATATAAAAAAGGCGCAGCTTCCCGAAAGCATCGGAAGAGGCAGCAAGCAATTACCTATAAAACCAATTTAAATACTGAGGGGGTAAAACCACCCCCTCAGTAAAAATCACTAAAAAAAATAAAAAAGCATGAAAAAATACCTAACCACCACCTTGATACTGCTCACCATAGCCACCACCGCCTACGCTCAAAGCGTGAAGAAAGATACGGTTGTGCTATCGGTGTATAATAATAACCAACGGTATATGCTCTACCCGATGCCCTTCGGCAAGGACAAGCCCGACAAAGACTTCACTGCCGAAATGGTTGTCGCCCTCGATACCATCAACGTGCTACAAACTGCCACCCAAAAGGACACTTCCGGCAAATACCCCAAACGGTGGATGACCCAACGCAAATGCGGCAAACTGCCCACCAATGTGAAAGACAAGGTAGCCATCTTGTATCTGAATAAAGATTGCGATATCAGCACGCAGGTACTCAATGCCCAAGATGCAGGAGCAATAGCCGTCGTACTCATCCACTCGACAGATAGCCGAGACAGCGTCACGCTGCCCAAAAAATCGGCAAGCATCCGCTACGATAATGATATTAAGGTGAATATCCCATGCTTCACTGTCCGAAAAGGCATCGGCGAGAAGTTGACACAAATGCTACCATCCTTAGTGGGCATACAACGTCCCAAGACCGCTATTGACAGCACCCAAGCCCTACAAGCCCTCAATCCGCTGATAACGAATCCATTACAAGCGGTGCATAAAGAAACAGCCAACCCAACGGGTATAGACGCCACAACAACCGCCAATATTGCAGCAGGAGAAGGCAGCTCAAAAGGCTATTCAACAGAAAAGATAGGTTGGGATTTATCCCCAAACCCTGCCAGCCAAGAAGCTATCTTGCACTACAACTTCACTCAGGCAGCCCCCCTCAGTATAGAAGTGTTCAACGAAGCCGGGCAACTCGTCACAAATTATAATTTGCCCGACAACCCGACAGGTACATTGAATATGGATGTGTCATCGTGGGTGACGGGTATTTATTCCGTTCGCTTGGTGAATGGGGATTTGAAGGAGGTGAAGCGGTTGGTGGTGCAGCATTGACTTGTAACTGTTTTACATAAAAAAAGTCATTACCGAACTCAATACGGTAATGACTTTTTTTATTTCTTCAAGAACAGGGCTCGCAAGCAGTCTCTGACTGCGTGTGTGTATTTTGTGGTCTGTGACCACATAGAATAAAGAAATACTGAGGAGTCAGGAGACCTTAAAATAGGCATTCGCAGTCGGAAACTGCGAACGAGCCTACCCGTTGGGTTAGATTTGTGAGTTAGTTTTAGGAAAACTTAGTGCGAGCGAGATAAGTCAACTCGCAAACAGTCTCTACCTGCTTGTGTGTTAGCCGTTTATTTATATAAATCCAAAAACAAGCTGACCAATAAATCTTTATCGGGATTTTGAGAATGTACGATGAGTGAAGCGAGAATTTGCATTTCAAGAGCATTAAATACAACATCATATTTTTCAAGGTTATGACGTTGTGAGAAACTATACGGCTGAAGGATGCTCATATTGTTTATTGATGCCTTTCTCTAATAGTTGCTTGTTCAATTCTTCAAAAGTGATTTCGCCCAACCAAAATTTTTCTCGCAATTGCTTATGTTGCAACATTCTAATCAAGCCTTGTGCTATCGGGCTATCAGGATTAATGGCGATAGGTTTTATTTCATCTTCTATCATTTCTTTCATTTTCTTATATTTTTTAATAAAGTTAGGCTTGTTTTTGGAATGGTCAATAATTTTTTCAAGTTAAAAATCTACCATCTAATCAAAGCCGACCCCCAAGTAAAGCCGATCGTGAGTGGGTCTGACCTCAAGCGCACTTATCCCCCTTCTCTCAAAGTCTTTGAGCAACGAACAAATATGCGCTTGCACTCGTTAAGACTTTAATACATTTTTTTTTAACAATAAAAAACTAATCTAATGCAAAAAAAAATAACATTCTTTTTCCTTCTTTTTCTTCTTTTCCTTCAAATTTCTCTATTCAGTCAAGGCTGGATACGCAATTATTCTACGGATTCGTTTCGACTTTATGATGTCATAAGTATTAAATCCAGCGGTTATTTGGCTATTGGCAGGAGTCCAGCTTTTGGTGAAAAATTTCTTACGGTCATTAAGTTTGATGAAAACGGGCAAAAAGTCTGGCAAAAGACCTTTAATGATGTGACCATCAATCCAAACTTGACCGAATTACCAGCCATGCGTATTATCCCGCTCTCTGACGGTGATTATTTAGCCTATTGCAGAAATGAAGTAGGCACTGTCGATGTTTTAAAAATAGATGTCAATGGGGTGAGAAAATGGAGTAAACGAATGCCACTAACCAATTTTGCGGTTAAAAATGCCAATAATGAACTGTACATGACGGGTAAGTCCACAGAGCTTTCAACGGAGGTGCTAGTCCGAATGACATTAACGGGTGTGCAAAGTTCGCAGGTGATAAACGGTGTGCGATTTAAAGATTTCGATGTGCGTTGGGATGGTATTATTGGAAATCAATTTGGCTTAAACAATATCGTTAAAGTCAAATTTGATGGCACACAAGTATTTTCAAAATCATTCAATAGCCAAGTCCAACCGTTTTTTGATGCTCGAATACAACGTTTCGATAATGGTTATTTGATATTGACGGACTCATTTACCTTGGTAAGTGTGGATACTTTAGGGGCTGTAAGATGGGTAAAAAGAGCGGTTCTTCAAAATCGGACTTATCCGTTAAAACACGTTGTGGTGAATGCCCAACAAGAAATTGTTGGTGTAGGCTTTTCTTTCGGTGCCATACCAACACTTGACATTTTAAAATTTGATAAAACGGGTACAACTCAATCGGTCAAACAAATTCCCTTACAAAAATCGGCTTATTATATCATTGAATCAATAACTGCCGCGAATGGTGGCGGCTATACCGTAGCGCTGTATGCTTCTGGACCTTCCTTACCTTTTGCCATTTCTACGCTCTTAAAATTTGATGAAAATGGCAATTTGTACAATGGTTTCATCAATGGAAAAGTGGTGCAAGACTTGAACAGCAATTGCCTTATCAATCCCACAGATAAAGCTTTTCGTTCAATCATTTTAAATGCTAAAAAAGTCAATGGCACCAATGCCGACCAGTTTTGGGGCTATACTGATTCATTGGGCAATTATTCTATGAATGTGGACACAGGCACTTATACGGTACAAATCTTGACCCCCAATAATCTATGGCTCGCTTGTGCGAACAATATTGTTTCAAAAACCTTGACGCTTTCAAACAATAAAGATTCTATCAGTTTTGCCATAAAAGCAAAATCGAATACGGCGGCTATGAATGTGGAAATTTCCACGCCTTTTTTAAGGCGTTGTTTTAATAATACTTATACGGTAAAATATTGCAACAACGGGACGATTGACGCTGATAGTTATATCAATGTTACTTTAGATTCGCTCTTGGAATACATATCTTCTACTAAAACGCTTACCTCAAAAACAGGGCGGGTGTATCGTTTTAATCTTGGAAAAGTAGCGGTCAATGAGTGTAATACTTTTGACATTACAACCCGTGTGCGTTGTGGTGACTCTACCCGCTTAGGTCAAAACCTTTGTACGGAAGCGCGCATTTTTCCGGACACTGTTTTTGATGATTTGAGCCTTTGGTCAGGTGCAAATATGCTGGTTACGGGTACGTGTTTAACAGATTCTGTTCAATTTAGTGTTAAAAATACGGGAACTGCGGCTACTTCAAGCCTTCAACTTTTTGTTATTCAAGATGATGCTTTGCAATTGAGACAAGCCGTTCAATTGCCCGTCAATGGTGTTTTTACAAAAAAATATCCTGCTAATGGTGCTACTTGGCGCATGGTTGTTAATCAAGAACCCAATAACCCCCGTTCAAAAAATCCAACAGCAGTTGTAGAAGGTTGCCGCAAAACGCCAACATCGCCCTTTACAACGGGTTTTGCAACACAATTCCCAAATGATGATGGCGACCCAACCTTGGATATTGATTGCCAACAAATCCGCGGGGCATTTGACCCTAACGACAAACAAGGCTTTCCGATAGGCTATAAAAAAGAACATTATATTGCTCAAAACCAAGACATTGAATACTTGATTCGCTTTCAAAATACGGGTACAGATACGGCTTTTACGGTGGTCGTCAAAGATACTATTTCAGATAAATTAGATTTTAAAACCATCGAATTTGGCACAAGTAGTCACAAATATGAAGCAGAGTTGTATGGTAAAAATGGGGTTAAATTCACCTTTAACAATATCAATCTGGTTGACTCTTTTAAAAACGAACCTAAATCGCATGGTTTTGTAAAATACAGAATCAAACAAAATAAAGACCTTGTTTTTGGCACACAAATCACCAATCGGGCAGGTATTTACTTCGATTTTGAAGCCCCTATTATGACCAATACAACAGTGCATACCATTGGTGGAAAAGACATACTTTCGGGTATTTTTGAACAATCTTTTGAGAATATAATTGCTGTAAAAGTGTCGCCTAATCCTTTTACACAACAGGCAATTTTAGAATTACCCCCCCTCAGTATAACACCTCATTTTGAGCTATTTGACCTTACTGGGAAACGCGTGAGACAAGATATTATAGAGGGTAGAAGCTACCGCTTTGACAGAAAAGAATTGCCATCGGGTATCTATATTTTTAAAATTTCTGCACAAGGACGTTTGTTGAATACAGGTAAATTTGTGATTGTAGAATAAAATAATAGAATTTTTTGGTATAAAATACTGCGGGGTAATGGGATACCCCGCAGTATTTTTAGCATCTGTCTTTATTTTTTCACCTGCTGGTACGAGTATAACAGAATACATATACAAAATATGCAGACCTGCAAGCAGTGATTATTTTTTATCGCGCTCACATCTCGCTGTCGCAGGATGCGATTCAAATAACTCACTATTTTCAATTAATATTACCACCTAATCAAAGCCGAACCCCAAGTAAATCCACTACCAAATGCTGCCAAACAGACCAAATCGCCTTCTTGAATTTTACCTGCTTCCCATGCTTCGCAGAGGGCAATGGGGACGGATGCGGCTGTCGTATTGCCATATTTTTGGATATTGTTCCAAACTTGGTCGTCTTTCAGTTTCAGTATTCTTTGTACGAATTGGCTGATGCGGAGATTGGCTTGGTGCGGAATGAGCATCGTAATATCTGCTGGCGTCAAGCCCTGTTCTTTTAATGCTTCCATAATCACTTCAGGAAATTTGACAACAGCCGTTTTGAAAACGAGTTGCCCTTCCATGTTGGGGAACAATTGAGCATTGTCCACCATGTGTTGGGTCAAAAACATGCCACCGTAAGTGTCCTCCGGTGGATAGCCGAAATCAACGTCTTCACCTGCTTTGGCAAAGTGATAACCGCCGTGTGCGCCCGGGTTGATATAAGCCAGTTTTTCAGCATCTGTACCGTTTGAATGCAATTTAGTGGTCAAAATGCCTTGATTTTCCTTTTCAGTGGGCTGAATGAGGACGGCTCCTGCACCATCTCCAAAAATAACAGTGACATTTCGTCCGCGTGTAGAAAAATCCAAACCCATCGAATGCATTTCAGAACCGACGACCAACACATTTTTATACATGCCCGTTTTCACAAATTGGTCGGCAATGGATAGGGCATAAACGAAGCCTGAACATTGATTCCGAATATCCAAAGCACCCATTTCTTTATGGGCAATGCCCAACTCCCGTTGCAAAAGCACACCGCAACCTGGGAAATAATAGTCAGGACTCAGCGTTGCAAATATGATAAAATCGACGTCTTCCTTAGCAATGCCTGCGCGTTCTATGGCAATTTCGGCTGCCCGTGCGCCCATTGTGGTGGTGGTCTCTTCATGCTTTTTACCGTATCGGCGTTCTTTGATGCCTGTGCGTTCTTGCACCCACTCGTCGGTGGTTTCCATGATTTTTGAAAGGTCATCATTGGTCACTACTGTTTCAGGAAGATATTTGCCGATGCCGGCGATTTTAGAACGAATCATAATTTATATGGATTTGATAGTCAAGTTTATTTAAAATCGAGGTGAAAATTAAGCATAATAATTAGAAATGAAGGATTCTTTTTTTAAATTTGTTCGCAGCATCTTATTAAATTTAATCATACATTTTTTTTATAAACTCAAATGGAAGAATTTATCTGTAAAATAAACGACCTACTCGCACAAGGTGAGTTGGATAATGCCCTTCAGCAAATGCAAAATTTGCTCTCAATTGCAGCGTCAGATTTGAAAAATGATGCCGTTATACTGAGGGGTCGTTTGAGCAAATTGAAATCTGATGTGAGAAAAGGCATCATCAATCACAGCGATGAAACTATGGAATTTAGTAAGATTTCTAACGGAATTTTGGGTTTATTGGATGATATTCAGTGCAATGTGGCTGAATTTAATGGTTATTTGAATGATATAAACGAGTCGGTGACGCGGGTTGATAAATCAGCGATGCCTACACTCGAAGAGTCTGAGTTGAGAAAAAATTTCTATATTTCAGAAATGCAAAAGGATACTATTTTACAGCGCATGGCAAATGTGAAAGAGCGCAATTTGACCTTGCGGGCACTGTGGATTGATGATAATCCGCCTTGTGTTTTGAGTGAACAACGCTTGTTGAATGCGCTGAATGTGCAAATTGACTCGGCTTTTAGTTCTGAAAATGCGGCGTTGATGATTAAAAATGCACCTTACGATTTTATTGTTTCGGATTTGAATAGAAACGGCAATGTGCATGAAGGCTATGAATTTGTAAAGGAATTAGTCGAGCAGAATATCCGAATTCCGACTATTTTTTATATCACTAAACTCAATGAAGATAAAGGTGTGCCACCCTACGCTTTCGGGATTACGAACCGCCCAACCGAGCTTTTGCATTTGGTGATGGATATTATTGAGAGGAAATGATTTTTCTTAATGATGAATGATGAATGATGAATGATGAATGATGAATTGTGAATTTTTTTATTAAAAGCGAAAAACCTGAATGGCAGATATTATTTTAGATAACATACATGATGAAAATCAACTTGCGCAAGCTGAACGTCCTCCCCTCAGTATTATTTGGATTTATGCGATGGGACAACTCGGTTGGTCGTTGGCGAGTTATGGGGTAGGCACTTTGTTGTCTTATTTTTATCTGCCGCCTGAGAGTGTCGGCTCAAAAGGTGTCTTTCCGAATTTTATACCTCATGCTACACTTTTAGGCTTGACATTGCTGGGTGTTATCAGTTTTAGCGGACGCTTTTTTGATGCTTTGATTGACCCTTTAATCGCTAATTTATCGGATAAAACGGTCAATCGGTTTGGAAAACGCCGACTGTTTATGGGCTTAGCGGCAGTGCCTTTAGCGTTGACATCGTACCTCATTTTTCGCCCGATTACTGAGGGGGTATCGTCGATGAATACGATTTGGTTGGCGATGACTATCTTTATTTATTATGTCTCGTATGCTATGTATGTGATTCCTTACTCGGCTTTGATTTCAGAATTGGGGCATGTTAAAGAAGATAGGTTGCGTATTTCTACCATTATTTCTATTACTTGGGCATTGGGGTTTCTAATCGGCAACGCTACGCCCGCTTTGCAAAGCGTTTTTGAATCTATGGGCTACCCCTCAGTACAAGCCTTCCAAATGACGGTCTTGATATTTGCGGTCGTTTCCTTGATTTTTATGCTCGTGCCTGTTTTCTTTTTAGATGAAAATCGGTATGCTGCACAAGGAGAAGCGCAGGGGAATTTTCTACATTCGCTAACCTCCGTTTTTAAAAATCAAAATTTCAAATATTTTTCAATTTCGTATTTGCTCTATTGGTTAGCATTGACATTTATACAAGCGGGTATTATTTATTATGTAACCATTCTCTTTGGATTGGATAAAAGTATGGCGTCGCTTTTTGGCGTGGTGAGTTTTTTTTCGAGCTTTTTATTTTATCCTTTTATGGGTCGTTTTGAAAAAAAAATCGGTAAAAGGAAGCTAATTATCTATGGATTTATCATGTTTTGTCTTATTTTCGGCATTCTTCTTTTACCCATCCCGAGCATTGCCCGCTTTTGGTTAGTGTCTATATTTGCAGCATTTCCTTTAGCGATATTTGGCATTTTACCGAATACAATTGTGGCTGATATTGTCCATCAAAACGAGATTGAAACGGGTAAAAATCAGTCGGGTATGTTCTATGGCGTAGCAGCTTTTATGATGAAAGTAGGCATATCTTTAGCCAATTTGATATTCCCTTCGCTGTTGATTTTAGGAAAAAGTGTTGACAATCCTTTGGGTGTGCAGTTGAGTGTAGGCGCAGCATTTATTTTTTGCGTAGCCGGTTTTATGGTTTTTGCAAAATATAAAGATAGTTATGAATTATGAGTTATGAGTTGAAAAAAACTCATAACTCATAACTCATAACTTTTAACTCTTTTTAACTTCTTTCTTCAATTTTTCATTATCTTCTTGAATAATGAAATCCAAAACTTCTCCTACTTGCTTCGCTTCGATACTTTTTGAGCGGATGTTTTTATTCTCGTCGAGGATAAAAATTTGTGGCGTGGTTTCTACATTATAAAGCGTTTTATAGCGGGAAATCAAGAACGGGTCAATAGTGTTAATGAACAAATCAAACCCTTTTTCTTTAGCATATTTCCAACATTCAGGCATTTTATCGGTGCCCAAATAAGTACACGTTGCTAAAACTTTCACATCAATTTTTCTCTCCTTAGCATGTTTAGAAAATTCCACTAAGTCAGGTGATTGCTTTTGGCAATGACCGCAATCGGGCGCATAGAAAAATATGACTGTATATTTTGATTTTATATCAGAAAGCGAAATCATCGTATTATCTTCCTTAAAAACCTTAATTTCAGGTGCGCGTTTGCCTATCAAAATGGGGGCAAGTTTATTGGCGTTGGTCACTATTTTATCGCGGTTCTCCTTGTCCAAAAACTCATCAGTCATGCCCGTTTCTATGTATTTCTTAGCCAAATGCACATAAATAGCATCAAAACCAACCAATTTTGACTTAGCATATTGATTCAAATAATGTATAAAATAATATTGAAAAGATTCTTTATGCGGCTTCAACAAACCCAAAACTCTATCCAATGAAATATTGATAGAATCGGGATGTGTAGGCGTCATTTTTTCGATATAATAATCAATGCGTTGAAACAAAACGGGCGAACGCAACATGGCAGGATTGCCCATTTCGAAGTTGTCGAACCAATGCTCTTTGAAATAATAATACATGGCATTGTCTCTTTCCTCCTTACTTTTGATGTCGTTCAATGCCTTATTTTCAACTTCCACCGCTGTTTTAATCAACATCGCCGACACAGAGCCGACGTTTTTAGTCACCAAATTGTGTTGATATTCTTTTACTTGTTTATCCAAAGCCTCCAATTTTTTCATAGTACCCGTCGAATCCGTTGCTCTGAGGGCGTTGGCAGCTTCGGCAGTTTTACGCATATCGCTGAGGAATTTCATATAATTAAAAAAGAGCTCATTGTCCTTTGAATCCTTCAATGTGGCATTAATATAAGGGTCTTGAGTGCTCGTTGTCAACGTAAAATTTTGATCTTTTTCAGCAATCATCAATTGAAAATAATTGTTATCAGGCTTCATTATCAAGAGATAAACACCCGGTAGAAGGCTTTTTTCACCTTTGAAATGAAAGAACCCCGTTTTTTTATCCAAAATAGCGGTGTCTTTAATGTAGGATTGGTTGCCGAGTTGATAGCCGAGGAAAAGCGAATCGCTGGCATATTCAGTCAGTTTGATTTTAATGTCGTAACCTTTTCCTTCAATGGTATGAGCGACTGAAATTGTGCGCATCAAGACAATGAAAACGCCTGTTAAAATGAGTTTTGTTAAGTCAGATTTCATATTTTATTTTTAAATTAAAATTTTATTAAATTCTTATTGAAAGGAGTAACAAACCGTATGCAAATTTGAGAAGATTTATTGAATAACGCATGACTTTAAGTTTTTATTAACTACAAGTTTTTTAAAAACAGATACTCTCACTACTTGTTTATAGACTTAGACAGACCCCTCAGTATTTTTAATATTTTAACGCAAATTATGACGCTCAAGTTGAAATATGTCTCTATCTTTTCATCGAAAATTAATTTTTAAATTTTTAATATTTGTAAAATTCTATGAAAGCTCTTGTTTTAGTTGCTAAAAATCAACCTTTAATGTTTGAGGAGGTTGAAAATCCATCGATTTCACCTTCTGATTCTGAGGGGTCTTCTATTGTAAAATTGAAAGCCGCTGCTTTGAATCATCGGGATGTTTGGATTCTGAAAGGTATGTATGCGGGCATCAAATACCCGTCTATTTTAGGCTCGGATGGGGCAGGGGAGTTGCCCGATGGCACGGCTGTCATCATCAATTCATGTATCAATTGGGGTTATGATCAGGCCGTGCAGAGCAAGGATTTTCGCATTTTAGGCTTGCCCGATAGCGGTACTTTTGCGGAATACGTGAAAGTGCCCACTGAAAATATTTACCCTAAACCTGCGCATCTCAGTTTTGAACAAGCTGCTGCTGTTCCGCTCGGAGGTTTGACAGCTTGGCGTGCTTTGATGACTAAATGCCAACCTAAAGCAGGTGAAAAAGTCTTAATTTCTGGCGTTGGCGGTGGTGTTGCCTTGTTTGCTATGCAATTTGCAGTGGCGGTGGGCTGCGAAGTGTGGGTGACATCAAGCTCAGAAGATAAAATTGAACAAGCTAAAATCTTAGGAGCAATGGGCGGTATCAACTATCGGACTGAGGGGTGGGGCAAAACGCTGATGGAGCAATCAGGTGGTTTCGATATTATCATCGACTCGGCGGCTGGAGATGGATTCACGGATTTAATCGGCTTGTGTCGTCCGGGCGGACGCATTGCATTTTATGGTGCTACTACTTTGGGAAAAATCACTAACCTCGACCCACGCCGTATTTTTTGGAGTCAAATCACCATTTTTGGCTCTACAATGGGGTCACCTGAAGAGTTTGCAGCCATGATCCAGTTTATTGATGAGCATAAAATTATCCCTGTTGTGGATTCCGTTTTTGAACTGAGAGACGGCAATGCAGCGATGAAAAAAATGGATGAGGGTAAGCAGTTTGGTAAGATTGTGTTGAAAATTGGTTAACAAAAAATTTTAATTTGTTTATACAAGTAAAAAATAATAAATTTGTATTGTAAAATTTATTTGTATTAACTCTTACACCACCCCCCAAAAAAACAATGAGTAGGCTCACCATTAAAGTCCAAGAATTAGTGTCAGATAATAAAGTCGAGGAGGCTTTAGATTGTATGATTAAATTTTTTCGAGCGAAAGATTCGGAGAGATTTAAAACCTGTATTGAATTAAAAAGACAGTTTAATATGTTTGAATCAGAGAATTCTCTTGACAAAATTGATGATAATATTTATAGTCTTAACATGAATCGGATATCTACGGCTGTTTTAGACATCGTTACGGAAATAGACGACGGTCGGTGGGCTGGTGAAGTAGAAGAGGAAGAAGAACCCGAAACAAAATCAAAAAAATTTAGACAAGCTATTCAAGTTGACAAACTCACTAAACGCGATTGGATGTTAGGCGGATTGGGTACTTTGAGTATGATTGTTTTCTTTATTTGGATGTTCAAACCACCTATTATAATTTCAGCGACAGATATGTACGAAGAAGCTCGAATATTGCGCAATAATGATAAGTTTGAAGAAGCCATTAAATTATGTGATACAATTTTGATGACAAATAAATGCCATTGGAAATCTTATAATTTAATAGCCGAATGTTATATCAATATTCACACTCAAAAATCGAAAGACTACCAATCCGATGAGTTGAATAAAGCACGTAATAATGCTTTGGAAGCCCTGAAATGTAATGGCAATGATGAAGGTGGTTATATTAATTCTACTTTGGCTCAAATATTCGGTTTAGAAGAAAATGATAAAAAGTTTTTCTTACATACTGAAAAAGCCCTTCAAAAAGGTTTGAGAATTTGGGAATTCGACTATGCTAAAGAACCGGGTTTTAATAATTATGCTAAAAATGCTCATTTTCTACAGATGATTAAAGATTATAAAAATTCTGCTTTATAAAATTCATTTAATCAAAATTTATTTCTTTCACCTCAAATTATTTTAATCATGAAAAAACTCATTTTAATTCTAACGATGGCTTGTTTCGCCTCTTTCGTCTCTGCTCAAAACAATCAACAAGCACCGCCTGAAAAGTCTAAAACTGAAAAAGAGGCGGAAAAAGGAGATGAAAAAAAAACAACCCCAAATGAAGCTCCGGGTACGCCCAATCAACCTTCTGAAAATCCTCAAAATTTGAGTGATGGGACTAAGAGGGCAACTATTGTAAAAGCTGAACCTAAGAAAGAGAAGGGTAATAATTAGACAAGTTTGTATCTGCTTTTAAAAATTAAATACCCCCTCAGTATTTGACATAAAAAAGCCGTTTCCTATGCGATTCTTTTGTCCATTCTGACCCCTCAGTAAAATGGTTATTTTTTTATTGAATTTGGCTTTCAATAATAATAAAAAATGGGTGATAACACGACGGTTATCACCCATAAATATTTTTATCAAAAATATCATTATTTACCTACCATTTTGAAAACTTCAAACTGGCAATCGGTTGATGATTTTCAACCAAAGAGCATATATATAAGCCTTGCTTAAAGTCTTTAATATTAAGAGTCATGGTTTCAGGCTTATTATGCGTATTAATTTCAATTGTCTTCACTATTTGTCCTCTCATATTATATACTTTGATTATAGCCTTTTGAGTTAAGTTAGGCAAATTAACGGTGATAAAATCATTTGCCATTGTGGGATACAGTGCATATTGCCTTGAGTAATCAGAAGATATATTTTCTTTTTGATCACTTGAGGAAAGAGGAGATTGTTTAGCTTTATTTTCCAACAAATTGATTATATTATTTGCTTTAAGACTGGCGGCGGCTTGCGTAGCGGCATATTCATATGCCCCAATATCAAAAATAGCATCTTGAAAGCGCGATATACCCAGCAAATCGTTGATAACCACATTTGAAACACTATTTGTTCCTCTATTAATCAGATATGAACCATCTTTAAGAGTAAAAGCCACTGTATCGCCAAACAAAGTAAGCTTTTGAGAAGCAAAATACTGAGGGGGTGATGAGAATGGCGTTTTAAGTTTAAAATTGCTCGTACTATCAATGCCTATGGCTGGGTCGCGCAATATCAAACGGAAATCAAAATAAGGTCCGATAATGACATTGTTTTTAACACGTGGTTTATATCCTTTTGGAAAAAATACCCATTGGTTAGAGGCATTTTTATATTGATAGCCATTGTCATAAATGGTTATACCGTTTTGAGAAGTATTCACGAGAGTATTGTTATATATTTCCAATTCAATTTTAGGAAAAGAAATACTATCGCGTGTATCTGCGAAGATACCCTCATAAGCGTTGACAATTAAATTGTTATATACTTTTATGGTATTAATAAAACCAATCATAGCCAATGCTGTACTGCCCGGATGACGAATGATATTATTGTAAAAAAGCCCACCTGAACCAGCACCAATTTGTACGCCATTTGTTTGTTGAGATATTTTTAGTAAGCCTGTATTTTCTATTAGATTATCATGGACATCAGCATTTGGAGAGCACCCATATTGCAAACCATCCCAACCGGTGTTGCGAATGATATTATTATGCACTTTTAAACCGAGAATTTGATGCGGATACACCACTTGTGTTTGCCCGCTACAAGTCCGTGTCATACCGCCTTGCCAAAACGAATTACCAATATAAAAACCTTCTCCTGATACATCATGTACATAGTTGTGATGGAGATGAATATCCGTCATCACCATATTATCTCGCCAAGTGTTAGGGTCACAAGTAGGGTCTTGTTTTATCATAAAACCTGCAAAATTAGACTTTTTGACTTCAATATGGTCTATTTCAATACCTTTTGCTTTTGTACCACTCACCACAATAGCCCCAGCATTGGAGGTGCAATCGAATGTAATACCATAGGTTTGAGAAGTATCACCTGTGCCAGTAATGTGCACATTTTCACAATTCATCAGAGACAAAGGCTGATAAGTCCCTGTGCTGTTAAAAGTAGCCACCGTATTGCAAAGGTTTTTGATAATAATGGGAGCGGCTGCTGTACCCTTTATACCATCTAATCGTAAATCGACATAATTACCAGATAAGCAAACTGTCTGACCGGGTTGTGGGTCAAAATGATAGGCACCTGTTCGCCAAGGGGCTAAAGAAATACCACGTGCTAAAGCTGTGTCAATGGTATAATCACAACCACAAGCCGCATTATTTTGTGCAGAAGATATAAAAGAAAGAACAGAAAAAATAAATGTAAAAACGATATGCTTATTTGTAAAAAATCTCATTTCAGTTAATTTTTGTATTATTATAAATATATTTTTGAAAGGCAAAATAGCGCATTGAGCGTATTAATTTCTGATGAAAACCATTTTAGTTATTTCACTATCGGTTTGAGAAATGATTGACAATTGATATTGCCCTTCAGGTAGGTCTAATATATCTATTTTCACAGGTAGGTCAGTCACCTGTTGTATTAATTGATTATAAACAGGCTGACCAAGAAAATCATATAATAGTACTTTCACATTTTGATTCAAATAAGGCATTAAATCAAGATTGACAAAATCTGCATTGGGGCTTGGATAAATCTGCACTAAATCTTTAACTTTAAAATTGACAGTCTGAGTACGAGAATATTGAACAGTGCCATCTTTCAATACCGTTTTTATACGATAACTATTCTCATTTTTATTAGGTTTGATATCTATGTAGGAATATTCCTGATAACCTGACAGAGGACGTGCATTTAATGTATCAACATCCCTAAAATCTCCTTGATCGTTTGCTTTCTGAATAACAAAATACTTTGTTTTTTCATTATTTTTATTCGACCAATCTAAATTTATGCTGCTTTTTGTTGCATGTGCAATGAGTTCAATGTTGCTTTTGATACCATTCAATGGGGCAATATATATGGCTTCTTCAATCGTGATTGTAAATGAATAAGTACTTTTATTGCCCAATGCATCTTTTGCTATCATTGTAACTTTATGAACGCCTATTGGTAAACAGTCACCCAAATTAATATTGCTCGTTAAGGTAACCACTGAACAATTGTCAGTAATAACAGGAATATTCCATGAAGCTACATAACATTCTTCTACAAATACAGTGTAAGTTTGAGGCATGTCTTTAAAAATAGGGGGCTCATTGTCATTACTACAGATATTAGTAATGCTTGTGTTGGACTTGAGAATACCGAAATCTGCTATACCATTCTCATAGTTTTGATTGATATTTGCAACAGCATTATTCAAATCAATAAGTGAATACAGAGATACACAACCACCAACAGCGTTTTCAGCTTCTTGAAGAATTTGTTGAACTGTTTTTCCTCCAAAAACACCTACTTTGACAACCATATCTTTTAAAAGAACATTGTTAGAGCTGAATCGCACATCATACTCATCGAAACCAATATTTAATTTTAGTGCAACAATCTGCGCTACTAAAACATTCCTAAAAGTTTCTCCCGGATTCACTTTCTTACCTAAAGGTAAAATGGCAGCTATACCATTCGATGGTAAAAAATCTGTAATGGCAACCGGACTGGAGAATACTATTTTGTTCGCGCAACCTATCGTTAAACCATTCGGGAAAGCAGCGTCAAATTTGCGATGCAAATAAGCAGCGGTGTTATTCCCTTTGGGAACGGCACCCCATTCATCTTGGGTTTCGGTACGAAAAGTACCCCCTTGCGCTTGAATATTGGGTAATGAAAGAATAGAAAAAATGATAACTAAAAGAAAATAATACTGAAAAGGCGTAAACAACGTATTGTTTACAATTTTGGATAATTTTGACATAAGTTTTTGGTTTAAATTATAAATTGAAATAGATTCGGTTGTTGTGTACTTGTTTTGTAAATGTATTTATACCATGATAAAATATCAATCAAATAATATATACTTTTGTGACATCAATGATAATTGATGTCACAACTCCTGATAATAATAATGAGTAAAAAGGAGGAAATACTGAGGGGGTAAAAATGAATATAAAATATTGATTGTCAACGATTTAACTAATAATTCTAAGCATATAAACAAAAAAAAAGCGATTATCTCTTTTTGAAATAATCGCTTTTTTGTTGGCTCAATAAAAAGAAATTTAATTGTTTTAGACTATCAATTTAGATACCTACCAATACAATCTACGGCAACATATACCCATTTATCCGCCTCAATTTTGTCTGCAAATCATCCAAATTAACACTGTTCTTTATAGCATCCGAGACATTGTGGAGCAAAATACTCAAATTTTTAGTTTTCAAATCAATTTTACCCACATCTCCCAATTTATTATTTTTAGAATTAGTCATTACCTTTTCTATATTCTGTTGATAGGTGTATAAATTGGTTAAAAACGTTCGGGAAACGCTTTCCAACTCATCGTATATGACCTGCGCTTGATTGACCGCATACTCTGGATAATAGAGTTGAGGATCGCTGAGAGCTTTTTCATAATTGAGTTTGCCTTTGCCATCCGAATGCCCTTCTATGATTCTATCCACCTTGGTTTGTGCATCTTCTTTATCGCAATAACGGTTGATAAGAGAGGTCAAATTATGAAAAGTATCGATGCTGACTGAGGGGTTGATAGGGCGCACTCGCTCCAATGTATAATTTCTGACAATAGATTTCAAGACATCAATCCGCACATTAATACTGTTCAAATTAGAAGTGAAAGCGGCGTTGGCTTGCTCCAAACCTTCGTAGTGTTCGACATATTTTTTCATGTCGTTTTTCATTTTGATAAGGTCTTCCACCTCCACGTTTTTTTCATTTGCCGTGAGATTGACTACCAAATCAATCACACCTTTTATATTGCTGACAATCGGAATGGACTTCGCAAATGCGCTGGTAAGCGGCGCATTCATCACCTCTTTCACAAGGTTGACAAATTTAGTCGGATTGGTTTTGATACCTTTTTTACTCAAAATACGCGCATCCAATATCTTGACAATATCATCCGTGAGGGCAAAACCCAGTTCATCATTTGCAGGATTATTGAGTTGACCCACATTATCGAGATACGATGAAACACTGCCAGCGACTTGCATAGCATTGAGGCTGGTATTTGCACTGCGAATAAAATCCACGCTATTCACTATTTTAGCGCGTTGCTGCTTGAGTGTTTTATCTAAAGTGAAAAGTTGTGCATTGGTGATGCGCTTGATAGACTCGTTGTTAGAGCGCAGAATCGCATCAAAATTGCTGTATTGAGTTTGTAAAGAGAGGAGTATTGTGTTGATGCTATCCACTTTGCTTGTTTGCCGATTCAAATTCATGTAAGTATTGTAAAGCTGCTCCAAAGAATCTTTATGCATTTGGGCGGAAAGCGAGTGGATAGAATAAAAGGTGAAGAAAGATAGAATAAACAATTTGAATTTAAACATTGCTAAAATAGTTTTATCAATTAAAATGATGAGTTTGAGACAACAAAAAAGCTGTCGCAAAACTAACGCATAACAACGAAAAAATTATATATGAAGCAGTTGATTTTTGGATGGGTTGTTGAATTTTGGGAAAAGAAATAGATAAAATATGGGTAAAGTATCGATAAAAAGTTTACGCTATCAAAAATAAAAAGGTGTAGTTAATAGGAATAAGAGGTTCGATAACTTAAAAAAGAATTTTTCTAATTAACTAAAAAATGATGGAAACTCCATCTCACTTCTTCTGCAACAATATCTTCTTTCCGTTAACACCTGTAATCAGCATAGCCCCATTTTCGATATAATATTTGCCCAAGTGCGTGCTTGCCGTTTGACCATTTTCAGCAGTATAAATGTAGAGTTGATTGCCGATATTGTACCAATAGACTCCTGGCAAAGCGCGCGCACCCCCCTCAGTATAACCTGAATAATTGCTGCCACTGATGCTCGCGCGGCTACCGCCTTCGCCCAAAGTCCCATCCGCAAAAAATAACATACTTTGTTCAAAATTGCTGCCCATAAAATTGTCGCCGAAGCCTGAGTTATAGGTTTCGCTCTTTGTCCATAGCCCAACAAGATTGGGGTCATGCGTTGCGCCGTTCGGGAATTTTACTTTTTGTGGCGGCGTTATGGTGGCTGGTTTTGTAGCACTTATCGTATTGTTTTGCTTCATAAAAACAACGTCCAAAACCTGTTTTTGACCATTCAATTCAAGGGTCATTTGCATATTTAATTGACTGCCTACTAACTGACCATTGAGGATAAAAGTCAAATTAAGGTTTTTTTCAACCGCTTTGCCTTGTATTTGATTGTCTTTACTATTGGCTACGACCTCATAACTCTGTTGACTATCCGTCATTTTACCAACAAGGGCAGTACTATTGGAGCTTTGAAGCATCAAAACAATGTTATCACCATTGTACTTGCCGTTGTAAGTACCTGAAAAGGGATTTTGACCGATTGAGGCATTGAATACTGAAGAAATTAGGAGATATAGAAAAAAGAATTTTTGCATGGTAAATAGATTCAAAGTTGAACAAATAGAATTACACTACTTCGGAAACTGACTCGCATCCAAGTTAGGAATAATTTTCAAAGCATTTTTATAATAGACTTTTTTCAAAATGTCATCCGAAAGACCTAAACCGTACATGCGCCAAAAAGCATGGTATTTTTTATGGTAAGGGAAATATTCGTCCTCCGTTTCAAGCACTCTAAAATATGTGGCATATTCATCGGGTACATAGGAATCTTTTCCAAACAAAATGCGGTCTTGTCGTTTTTCAAAAAACTTCTTGGCAGCTCTTGGTTGGCGACCTAATTCGGCGATGACTGCCCCAATTTCAGCATACATATTCGGAAAAATTTCCATCAAACTATCCAATTTATGGAGGTCATTCGGATACCAGCCCATGTGAGCATTGATAAAAGTCGTTTTAGGATGTTTTTTGAAAACATCATGTTGCTGTTCCATGAGTTGCTCCCAAGAGAAATCGCCTTTTGAAACATCTCTTTTGCGCCGTTCATGCGTTTTTAACTCCAGCCAACGCTCATTGAAGCCATTCATGGGTTGCCAAAACGGAGCAGGGTCAGCGGTATGAATAATAACAGGAATACCCAATTCTCCACATTTTGCCCAAATGGCATCAATGCGCGGATCATTAACAGGTACTAATTTGCCATTTTCACTGACATTTAATCCTAAATTTTTATACACTTTCAAGCCTTTTGCTCCATGATTTTTCACATCATCGGTCAATTTCGCTACCGCTTTGGCTGCCCAACCAGCTTCGCTTATTTTTGAAAAATCAACATTCGTAAAAACCACAAATCTATTAGGGAAGTTTTTTTGCGTATTGTCAATTTGTCCATACAGAGTAGCATCGCTTGTGGCTTCATCACCCCCGAAACCCCGACCGCTCAAGTTGACCAAAACGCCCATATTCAACGCATCCATTTCTTTGACGAGCCCAGCTACTTTTTCCTTGCTGGACATCTCAAATTGATGGTTATGCACATCAATAAAGGGGAATTTCGCCCTTTTGAGTGGGTGTTCAGGCACTACTAAGGTGGATTTAGGCTCATACTCTTCAAACGTTAGCTTGCCGTTGTTGTCTCCAATCGTTATGCTTTGAGCATTTATATTGTATGAAAAAATGAGGAATGAAAGTAGGAGGTAATAGAATGTTTTTTTCATTTTTATGATATTGAAATTGTTTATAAATTTACTGATACGGCACTATGGTTTATCCCCCTCAGTATATAGCCTTTAAAACGCGTAAACCGCATCATTTTATTATTTAATTGATTTTAGATGCCCCTCTTGATTCAATATCTGATTCCGACTTGCAAAATTATGTCGTCGATTATTATCATTTGCCCAATCTTGATAAGTTTTATAAAATATTCAATGAGAAACCTATTAAGAATGTGAAATAATGGGCATAAAATCGCGGAGCGATTGAATATGAATAACCCCTGATGCAATCAGGGAATGGAGTTAAGAAGAAGTTCCTAACTGCGAAGCAGTTGAATGTAAAAGAGGTAATAATTGGTAATATTTTACATTCAACCGCTTCGCGGTTAGGAGAACTTGCTCATAGAACCCTCCGATTTCGTCGAAGGTTATTCATATTCAATCGCTCCGCGATTATTTCAACCATTCCATTACAATGTATTTTACCCCTCAGTAAATGGCTTTTTATTGAGGGGTATTGTATTACTTTTTCCCCATCTCCATATAATCCAAAACAAGATTGGCTAAAGCGTTCATACCAGTTTTAAGTCCGCTATCGTCGATGAAAAAATCGGGCGTGTGATGGGACGCAGCGGTTTTAGGGTCTTTTCCTTTGGGTAAACCGCCTAATTGAAAATATAAACCCGGTATATTTTGATGGAAAAATGAAAAATCCTCTGAGCCTGTATCAGCCGGTATAAGTTTGACATTTTCTGCACCTGCCGTTTTTTGTAATGAAGGCAGCATGGCGGCGGTGAGAGCTAAATCATTGTAAGTGACGGGATAATGAATCGTATAAGGCAATTCAATAACAGCCGTTGCGCCCGCAGCTTCTGCCGTTTTCTCTACGATTTGGCGGATTCTTTGGTTCACCATTTTTTCATCAGCATCGCTTAAAGTCCTAACAGTACCTATCATTTCAACGGTTTCAGGGATAATATTGGAGCGATTGCCGCCATGAATAGAGCCGATGGTCACCACCGCAGGATTTTCAGTGACATTCACATTTCTACTTAAAATCGTTTGTAAACTATTGATAATCTGAGCAGAAACCACAATCGGATCCACAGATGCCCAAGGTTCTGCCCCATGCGATGACACGCCTTTCACCGTTATTTTCATATCACTGACCGCCGCATAAACCCCACCCGGGCGATAGGAAATTTTATTCACCTCCAATTTGGCATCTATATGTAAACCAAATATGACATCCACTTTGGGGTTGTTCAATACACCTTCTTTCACCATCAACTTTGCACCGCCTTCTTCGCCTTTGGGTGCGCCTTCTTCAGCAGGTTGAAATATGAATTTTACTGTGCCTTTCAAGTCTTTTTTCATACTTGAAAGTATCTCAGCAACGCCCATCAGTATCGCCACATGTGTATCATGTCCGCAAGCGTGCATGACGCCCGTTTCTTGTCCGTTGTATTGGGCTTTTACTTTTGAGGCGAATGGAATAGGGGTGCGTTCTACAACAGGCAAAGCGTCCATGTCAGCTCTCAATGCAACGACGGGACCCGGCTTGTCGCCTTTCAAAATACCGACCACACCCGTCACTGCCACGCCCGTTTGCACTTCAATACCCAACGACTTTAAGTGTTTGGCAATGATGTCTGCCGTGCGAATTTCTCGATTGCCCAATTCAGGATGTTCATGAATATCGCGCCGCCAATTGATGACTTTTTGCTCTAATTTATTGGCAGCTGTGCTGATAGCGGCTCTATATGCACCATTTTGAGCGATGAGGTTTTGGACGCTCATGATTAGAGCGAAGAGGAATATTTTTTTCATTAAAAACATGATTTTAAGTGGATGAAATATTTTCAAAGATAGTAAAAACATTTTAAAACAAAACCGCCGCTTCGATTACTCCAAGCGGCGGTTTTTTACTTAGGAATGTGAAATAATTAAAAGCGCATTTTAATTGTAAAATAGCGCAAAAAAATACGCTTTTAATTATTTCACATTCCTTATCATTGATATTCTTTAATGCCTAATATTTGCAATTAAGTGACCCCCTCAGTATTTTTTCCAAACGTTATATGTTTTCGAGCCTTGTAAGTGTCAAATTTACTTTTACAAAAATTTTATTTCTTTAGTTTCGTTTTTTTCTTCACAAATGTCGCCATATTTTTTCCGTAGTTCGAATAGTCTATTTACCCATTGTATAACAGCACTATCGCAATCTTTTGATAAACTTTTTGTTATCACTATGTCATAAATATCACATTCTTTACTTGTCTTATAATTAACGATGACTGTGCCTTGTACTAATTCTTCTTGTGCTTTATCGGGGTATCCAACAGAAACCTTAAAAATAGGTAATAGTTTTTGTCCAGTATCATAATTAAAATTTTCTATTACTTGACCTTGTTCTTTTGCAGTTTGCCAAATTCCAATTTTTTTATCATTTTCATATTTACCTTTTGTTTTAAATGAAAAAGGTCGGTCATATTCTTCCCAATCACCATGTTTTTTCCCTTCTTGATATGTTACTTTAAGTTTAATATAAATTTCTAAACTTTTATCATTTTTTTTGACTTTGTATTGTTGTTCAGGTACTTGAAAATATAAAAAATATTCTCCGTGTTTGGTTTTTCCATCCGACTTTAATACTGAATATTTTTCAGCTACTTGATTTGAACCATCGAATTTTCTAATAATTAATTTTGTTTCTTGACCTGTTAATGCCAATGAAAATACTATACTCGCTAAAATTAATGTAAATTCTTTCATCTTTATGATTTTTAATTTGTTTAACAATAATCAGAAGATGTTTTTAAATTCAATTTTGGTGTGTATATTCCTTTTTTTAAGCTTTGAAGTTTATTTTGGGTCAATACTCTTCATAGTTTAATCACCTTCAAATCCCTAAAATACCCCTCAGTACCAACGTCCACAAACAAGCCCAAAGCCCCTGAATGGTTGTCACCCAATTGAGGTCATTCACCACCAAAGAAGGCTGTTGATTGCCGTTTAAATACAGTTTGGCTTGTTTGCCTTTTACGACAATTTTGATGTTTATCCATTCATTCCCATATCCGCATAGGATTCGTACATTTCATGGCTTATTAGTCATGAATTCGATTAGTATTTTAACTGTTTGCTTTAAAATTTTCAACAAAATTAGATAAAAAACAATGAAAGACAAATTAAGACCTCTATTGACAGAGACTATTCGGTTAATAATTGCTGCATTTTTAAGCATAATTTTGGCAAAACTCCTTTTCAGTTGGACCGATTTCAATGGGGTAATAGATATTCCTCTACATGATACATATTTTGTTTTTTCAATTTGGCTTGTTTTAATACCATTGTTTTTGTTTATAACTTTTGTAATTTATTTTATCAAAAAGAAATTTAAATAATAAAAATAGTAGTAAAAACAACTTCTTTGTTTTTTAGAATTTCAATATTTTTTTCTGATAAAATTAATCGCTTTCTAATTTGTAAAATTTTTACACTTTAGTATAAATAAATAACCGCCGCTTCGATTTCTCCAAGTGGCGGTCTTTTCACTATTCACTTTTATCTTTTCACTTACTCTTTCACCATCTTCACCCAAGCCTTTTGATTTTGACTATCTGTCATTTTGACAATAAAAATGCCCCTTGAAAGCTTACTGATGTCAAGGCTTATTGAATTAATGCCTTCGGTCAAAGTAGCAGTTTGTTTTAAAACTTGACGACCTGTTACATCCAATATGTCTACTTGAGCGACCCCCTCCTGCCACGCTCCGCTCGCAGTGACATATTCTATTTCGAGAGAAACGAGGTTAGTTGCAGGGTTTGGATAGACTTTGACAATTGTAAAGCCTTTAAGGGTGTTTATTTCATTGTTCATTACACTGCCATCAGGCGACAAACAGCCTGCTTTTTTATTAATTCTAAATGCTGTGGAATAAGCGACTGAAGATAACCCGACACAAAGCCCTTTTTCAGTAACGATAACGACGCGATAAAAAACAGTGCCCGAAATGGTGGAGCCATTGACAGTCAAGGTTGTTTGCCCCTCTGTACCTGGCAAATCATACCAAATCGATGATGTTCCAAAGGTATATTGCCAATTAGCCACTTTGCCAACATAATTTTTAGGAATCAATAAAGCATTTTGACTGGGGCAAAGTGCAATAGAAGTAGCCGTTTGATTACTTTGTAAAGTCACTCTGCCACCCACTGCCGGTTTATCAACCGTAATGGTTGAATTGGTAGAATTAGCCGAAGGACATACCCCATTGGTCACCACAGTGCGATAGCAAGTTGATGAATTAGGTGTTATTACCGTGATAGCCGCCAAGCCTGCATTGCCAATAGATGCCCATGCACCGCTACAATTCGTTTGTTGTTCCCAGCGAGTGACAACGCCATTAATACCACTGACGGAAAGATTGACAGTTTGTTGTCCACAACCTTGAGCTTGAGCAGGTGAAACAGTGCCACCTACTGAGGGGGTTGTGATATTGACCGTAACACTGGCGCAAGTTGTAGTATTACAAATGCCTTTGTATCTGACAAAATAGGTTGTATTCACTGTCGGTGCTACATTAATACTATTGCCTGTTCCTGCTGGCGTACCACCACACGAGCTTGTAAACCATTCAGCCACCGCACCTGTACCTGCGAAACCGCCTGCAAGCGTAAGTGTTGTATTGCCACCAAGACAGACATTTGAAACACCTGAAATACCTGTCGGAGCTACTGAAAGCGTATTGACAGTTACTGATATAGAAGCACAATTTGTTGTGTTGCAATCACCTTTAAAACGGACAAAATAGCTTGTGCTACTGCTTGGAGAAACAGTGATGCTATTGCCTTTGCCTAACGGTGTACCGCCGCATGAGCCTGAAAACCATTCAGGTGCTGCGCCTGTTCCTGCGCTGCCGCCTACTAAAGTTAGGGTAGTACTTTCGCCGTTGCAAATTGTTGAAATGCCGCTTATGCCAGTTGGTGCAACTGATAGCGTTTTGACAATCATCGTAATTTCATTGGATTCAATACTTAATGGCGATGCACAAGTAGCTGTTGAAGTCATCAAAACTTTGATTTTGTCATTATCAGCTAAAGTATTGGTAGTCAATGTATTGCCTGTTTCTCCACTGAGTATTCCGTCATTTTTATACCATTGATACTGTGGGGGGACGCCACCGTTAACAGGCATTGGTGTAAACATAACGGATGTACTCAGGCATATCGGATTGCTCGAAACACCTATATTTACTGAGGGGGTCACTGTTGGAATAACAGTTACCGTTGCAGAAATATCATTAGAACAACCCAAAGCGTTAGTCAATTTAACAGAATAAGTGGTCGTGGTATTGGGCGTTACTGTAATATCTTGTGTGGTGGCTGTTGTATTCCATAAATAAGAAGTAGAACCACCCGCAGCTCTAAGGGTAACAGAAGTGCCTTGACAAATAGTGCCATCGTTGGGTGTGCCTGAGTTTTCAATAAAAGCAGTTGGTGCAAGTGGTATCGGATTAACAGTAATGGTAAACGTTTTAGATGTTCCCATTGATGCACCCAAAGACGGTGTAACTGTTATCGTCGCTACTACAGGAGCGCTTGCTGGTATAGTGGCTATAAACGAAGCAATATCTCCCACGCCACTGGCAGCCAAACCAATAGAAGGCGCATTATTTGTCCAATTATAGACAGTGCCCGGCAATAATCCGCTGAATGCAATAGCTGTCGTCGGTGAACCTTTACAGATTATTTGATTTGCAATGGTATTCACAGTTGGCGATGTGACAGTAATAGCAAAATTATTATTCGATATATCATAAAATGCTCTGCCTGAGCCTCTCACCATCACTCGCGCTGTTGTAGAAGCAATATTCGGAGATAAGACAGTAGCTGTACCTGAGTTTGGAACATTAGAAGCCAAAACGGTCGGATATGTCAAACCGCCATCCGTTGAAAGAAATATATCAACAGTCGCACAACTAACAGGCGCAGCATTGGTATTAGCAACAGCCCAAGTAACGGTCTGGTTAGTCGCCCCTGCCCATGTCAGCCCCGTTGCATTGGGCAAAGTAACCGCAAGAGGACCCGAAGCCCCGTCAACTGTCAAGGCAATATCTTTATGGTCATTGCAACCACCCGATACGGCATTGTCCCGAACCACCAGACGAAAGTTGAGTGTCCGCGCAACCGTCGGCAAGACTTCCCAAGTTGGCGAGGTATTACTGACTACAGCGGGTAGATTGGGCAAATAGCGGAAACCGTCTGCACTTGGATATAAACTTCTAAATGAGGGTCCACCCGTAGCTGTACTGAGGGGGGGCTGCGTGGCGATTTGATTGTTCATTTGTTCCCAACAATAAGTGAGAGAGCCATTCCCATCCGCATCTGTCGCGCTACTTTCCAAGATGATAGGCGTACCTTTTGGTATTGTTTGAGAGGCTGTTGTCGTCGTAACTGAAGGAAATGCATTGGTATTGGCAGGTATTCCTGCGCATGTACCACCCGAGCCATTGATAAAAGCGTGCATTTCTGTCAAGTTGCCACCATGAAAATAGGCATCGCTGTTCGGTTGAACATTAGGAGAGCAAATACCTGCGTAACTCATAATCGTCGAGCCGCTACCGGGCTCCCAAGCTGTCGAATTGTTTCTATTACTGCTACAACTATTGTTAAATGAGTGGTTGCCTGAGAATTGATGCCCTATCTCATGCGCCACATAATCAATATCAAAAGCGTCTCCGATGGGCGCCGACGAACCTGTTAAACCTTGCGCCTTGCTTGTACTGCAAACAACGCCAAGCCCTGCAACACCACCGCCACCTGTACCAAAAAGATGACCAATATCATAGTTAGCTGCCCCTATCACGGCATTAATGGTAGTAATGTTGGCATTTAAATCGCCACTCGTGTTGGAATAAGGGTCTGTTCCTGCGTTGGTATAAATAATCAAATTATTGTTCGCAATGATGTTCATGCGCACAGCAAAGTCCATCATAAAAACACCATTGACCCGATTCATGGTCGTGACTTGCGCCGCTAAAGCCCCTGCCACTGTGCCACCATGAAACGCCATATATTCTCCCGTAGCCGCCAATGCCAAACGGTATGTCCGAATCGCGCAATTGCCAATGCGGCTGCCGCCATCTGCCCTGAGACCTAAAGAAACGGGCGACGGTTGATTGCCATCATTGCCATCATCGCTTTTTCTCTTTTTTTTATCATCCAAATCAATGGTGGGCAAGGGAGTGTCATTATTTTCATTCTCTTTAAAATCGCAGGAGAAGATTTTTTTAGTTGTAAAGTCTTTTTTATAATAACTGATATAATACTCCGTATCGCCTTTACTGTAAGGGTCAATGAAGAACGTTCCTTGCGGTGATAAAACCATCGCATGAAAACCAGTTGGGGTCACATCAAAACGAATAGTTGCGCCGCCGACATCAAGGCTCGTACCGGCGTATGTTTTGATTTCAGAAAACTGTCTCGCCAAATCTTTTTCCATAATAGGCGATTCAAAAATGCGAAAACGCTGCATCTGCTTGTCAGGCATGGGCAATTCGAGAATGACATTTGAATTGCTGGCTTCTGCTGTAAATTCCATCGGCGTTTTACTCAATAACGCCTGCATTTTGGACATATCCAACCTAAGCACGCGGTATTTGAGAGGAATAATTTGCCGTTCGCCCGATGTTTTAGGCTCGCCCTCAATAATTTGCCACATTGACTTTTGGGCAACAAGTGAAGACGATAGGAAAATAAAGGAAAGGAAAACTGACAGTTTTAATAATTGGAAAAATGAGTCATTTGGATTTGTAACTTTTTTCATTGGTAAATGATTTTTTAGTAAAATAAGTGGGTTACATAAAGGTATTTTGGTTTTTAATTATATTTAAAATTGAACAGTCATAAATATACTCATAATTCTAACAAAACTCAATAACTGAGGACGAAAGAGTGCTTTGAATGTCCAAAGCAAAGGATATTTTTACCGAAAGGACAATAGACTAATTTACTTATTAATATCTAATCCATCAAATAGTCAACTCCAGTTGACATTTTTTTTTAATTTTTAATGAAATAAAACAAACCATCGCTTCGATTACTCTAATCGACGGTCTGTTTTCACTTTTCAATAATCACTTACTCTTTTACCATCTTCACCCAAGCCTTTTGATTTTTACTATCCGTTACTTTGACAATAAAAACACCTCTTGAAAGCTGACTTATGTCAAGGTTTATAGTATTAAAACCTTCGGTCAAATAAGCGGTTTGTTTTAAAACTTGACGACCTGTTACATCTAATATTTCTAAGTGAGTGACCCCCTCAGTTTGCTTCGTTCCTCGCAATGACAAATCTCCGCTCGCAGTGACATATTCTATTTCGAGAGAAACAAGGCTGGTTGCCGGATTAGGATATACTTTTTGAATGGTTAAATGTGAATCGGTCTGTATATTATTGTGGACTATACTACCATCAGGTGATAAACAGCCTGCTTTTTTATTAATTCTAAATGCTGCTGAATAAGCGACAGAAGATTGACCTATGCATATACCCAATTGAGTAATAATGACAACGCGATAGAAAATAGTCGCTGAAACAGAAGAGCCATTGACGGTTAGGCTTGTTTGACCTTGTGTACTTGGCAAATCATACCAAATCGAGGATGTACCAAAGCTATATTGCCAATTAGCCACCTTCCCGACATGGTTTTTAGGTATCAACAAAGCATTTTGACTGGGGCAAAGCGCAACAGAAGTAGCCGTTTGATTACTTTGTAAAGTGACTCTTCCACCTACAGCAGGTTTATCCACTGTCACTGTCGCAATGGTCGAATAGGCTGTCGGGCAAACGCCGTTCGTTATGGCTACTCGATAGCACGTAGAAGAGTTGGGTGTGGTCGTCATGATGGCTTACAAATTAGCTGAACCGATGGATGTCCATGCGCCTGTGCAATTCGTTTGGCGTTCCCATTGCGTCACTGCGCCAATGATGCCACTCACGGATAGATTGACCGTTTGAAGTCCACAACCTTGACTTTGAGCAGGCGCTACAGTGCCGCCTGCTGAGGGGGTTGTGATAACGACCGCTACACTGGCACAGCTTGTGGTATTGCAAATTCCTTTGTATCTCACAAAATAAGTTGTATTGACTGTCGGTGCTGCAATAATGCTATTGCCCGTTCCTGCTGGCGTACCACCGCACGAGCTTGTAAACCATTCAGCCACCGCACCTGTACCTGCGAAACCGCCCGATAAAGTCAAGGTTGTACTTCCGCCGCTACAAATAGTAGAAATGCCTGAAATACTGAGGGGTGCAGTTGATGGCGTATTAACATTAATCAACTGCGAAGCGCAAGCCGTTACATTGCAAGTGCCATTATATTTGACAAAATAGGTTGTAGGAGTTGAAGGAGAAACCGTAATGCTATTGCCTGTTCCAATGACTGTTCCACTGCATGAACTGGCTGACCATTCAGCGATTGCGCCTGTTCCTGCACTACCGCCTACGAGCGTGAGCGTTGTACTATTGCCTTGACAAATTGTAGAAATGCCTGAAATACTGGTTGGTGCAGTTGAAAGCGTGTTTACATTAATCAACTGCGAAGCGCAAGCCGTTACATTGCAAGCACCATTATATTTGACAAAATAGGTTGTAGGAGTTGAAGGAGAAACCGTTATGCTATT
>JAYUUR010000374.1:0-3603 GCA_043754475.1 Saprospiraceae bacterium
CCTAAAAATATGGTTGCTCAATTTGAAGATTTTGCAGAAGATTTCAAGGAACTAGAAAAATTCTTTTTGAAGGCTAAGTTTTTATAAGAAAGCCCTAATAAACTAATAAACAGTTAGCTAAATATTTAAAAAGTTTAAAATCCCTCTCGCCCCATCTTTCCCCGCTTGCACTGCATCCACCACTTCTCTACCACCATTCACACAATCGCCGCCTGAAAAAACGCCTTGTAAATTGGTTGCCCCCTCAGTATTAATAGCAATTTTACCGTTTTTATGAAGCAAATTGGCTTGTTTGACAATATTTTCAAACGGAATTTGCCCAGCCGCTTTAATCACCATATCCACATCGAGCGTCAGCGTTTCGCCTGTTTCTATGGGTGCGCGTCTGCCCGAAGCATCAAGTTCTCCAAGCATCATTTTATGGCAAATCAGCTGTTCTACCTTGCCGTTTGAGCCTTTTATCTCTTTAGGTGCTGCTAAAAAAACGAAATTACAACCATCCAAACGAGCAATATCCACTTCGGCATCCGTGCAAGGCTTTTCATTTTCAGTCCGCCGATAGACGATAGTCACCTCCGATGCGCCAAGCCGTTTGGATTGCGTAGCCGCATCAATAGCCGTCATGCCTAAGCCAATCACAGCCACTTTATCCCCAACGGCAATATTATTGAGGGGGGTCGTCCGAATGTCATAAATGAACTGAATGGCATCCACAACACCTTCCAAATGCTCACCTTTAATGTCCAACGACCGCGCCACGCCAACCCCTATTCCCAAGAAAACAGCATCAAAATCCTGTTGCAATTGCTCTAAAAAGACATCTTTTCCAAGCGTTTGATTGTATTTTATGGTAATGCCGCCGATTGAAGTTATCCATTCCACTTCATCTTTACAAAACTGAGGGGTCACTTTATAACCTGCTACACCATAAGTCATCAAGCCGCCTCCTTTGTTTTCTTTTTCAAAAACAGTCACCTCTACACCTTCCAATGCCAACGCATGAGCGCATGCCAAACCTGCGGGACCTCCGCCTACAACGGCTACTTTTTTACCATTTAAGGGTTTGCGTTGATAGAGTTGCCATTTTTGAGCAATGGCTTTTTCAGTAGAATAACGCTGTAATTTGGCTATTTCAATCGGTTTTTCATTCATCAAATTATAAACACAAGCCCCTTCACACAGCTTTTCAACAGGACAAACCCTTGAACAACCCGCGCCCATAATATTAGAATCAAATATCGTTTTGGCAGAGCCTTTTACATTATCCGTTGAAATTTGGCGGATAAACATCGGCACATCAATACTTGTCGGGCAAGATTTCATGCACGGTGCATCATAGCAAAATATGCAACGGTTCGCCTCGACAATTGCCCCATCTTTGGTTTCAAACGGTGGGTGAATGTCGGCGAAGTTTTGGAGATATTCTTCGGTTGTTAGGCGGTTGTTTTTTATCATTGGCTTCAATCTAAATGACGATGCAACACAAAGCCACACCGTCATTTTTACTAATTTTTTAAAATAAAGTTGTGCTAAACGACATTTAAACTCTTATCAAATTTCTTTAAAAATATCAGATGCTTTTATCACAAAACCCTCAATCACATTTTCAGCACTACATAAAGCGTCTCTCATACATATTTTAACCTCAGAAGGACTTGTATAAACATAAACCATTTCTTGATTAGGAAAAATGAGCCATACCACCTTTACGCCTGCTGAAAAATATTCCAAAATCTTGCTATTCACTTCATTGATTTGGTCATTTTTAGAAATCAATTCAACCATAAATTCTGATAACGGCTCTTTTTCTGCTTTCCCTTCTCTAATTTGTTCTTTCGTAAAATATGCTAAATCTGGTTTGCGATATTTAACAAAGGGTAAAGTCCATTGCTCAACTTCTGTGGTTAAAATGCCTCCTAATTCAAATGCCTTTGTTTTTACAAAAAGGCGAAAAAGGATGTCAATAATAAATAGTTCTCTCGTAGTCATAGCGGAGGATTTTTCTACCACCCCGTCATTCCATTCATATTTGAAACCATCGGCGCGGTTATTGAATTTTTTTAGAAAGGTTTCAAAAGATAATCTCCGTTGTTTGTTTACAACAGGTTTTGGCATTTCTCGAACGGCTGATATAGTTGACATATTTCTATTTTTTGTTGACAAATTTAAGAAAAAATATTGAAAGTATCAAATGAGTACCCCCTCAGTAGTTCTTATAATTCCGTCATTTTTTCATAAGTCTCAGGGCGTCTATCTCTAAAAAATTGCCAAACATTGCGAACTTCGTCTATCATTTCCAAATCAAATTCTGATACCAATAATTCATCATTATCTTCACTTGCTTGAGCGAAAATCTCCCCGCGCGGATTGACAAAATACGATGAGCCGTAAAATTTGCCCACATTCCAAGGAGCTTCCGTTCCTACTCGATTGATGCAGCCCATGAAATAACCGTTCGCCGCCGCATGAGCCGGTTGCTCCAAACGCCATAAATATTGTGACAAACCAGCCGCCGTTGCCGAAGGATTATAGACTATTTCCGCACCATTCAAGCCTAAAATACGTGCACCTTCGGGAAAATGACGGTCATAACAAATGTAAACACCGATAGTACAATATTTCGTTTTGAAAACAGGATAGCCCAAATTGCCCGGTTTGAAAAAGAATTTTTCATAAAAACCCGATGTATGGGGAATGTGATTTTTACGATATTTTCCTAAAATAGTACCATCCGCATCAATCACCACCGCCGTATTGTAGAGAAAACCCGATTGTTCTCTTTCATAAATGGGCACAATAATAACCATCGCATACTTTTTTGCCAACTCTTGCATCAAATCAGTTGTAGGACTGGGAATGGGTTGCGCCGAAGCATACCATTTCGGGTCTTGCCCTGGGCAGAAATACGGTGTATTAAAAATCTCTTGCAAACAGAGGATTTGTACACCTTGTTTACCTGCTTCTTCAATATATGGAATGTGCTTATCAAGCATGGCTTGCATGATTTCTTCAATCGTACCCTCACCTTCAGTTTTCGGGAGAGACATTTGAATGAGACCGGATTTGATTATTCTTGGCATCTACTTTTGGTTTTAAATGATAAAATATACCCTTTATACTGAGGGGGTGTCTTTTTGTTCTTTTATTTCAACATGTTTTTCAGATTGCTTAATTTTTTTCAATACGCAACAGAATTTTCGTGTTGGCGCAATTTACTTTTTGTTTACCCCCTTCCGTTTTTACTGCAAGGGGCGTGACATTTTGTAACGCCCCTTGAGCCAATTCAGGGTCGCGGCGTTTCAACTGTCGCATATAAGCGGCCGGGTCAACTGACTCTGTTAAAATCTGAACGACATCATTTACAACAAACCACCATTCGTTGTTATGCCATAATTTACGTACTTTTTTCTCTTCAAAAAGCACAATTTTGTTTTCTTTTTCCATTTTTTAAATTGAAATTAAAGATGATTTAATGATAAAAACAAAATATGCTGCTGTTTAAAATAGTAGACTTGTTGTAAGTTGAAAATCAATTAGTTACCAAAGGTGTTTTTTCAACTAATTGATTATCAATTATTTATAAATTAGACCAATATAGCATAA
>JAYUUR010000375.1:0-33781 GCA_043754475.1 Saprospiraceae bacterium
GGGTAATGGACAGAGTTTGAAACTTGCAGCAAGTTATTTGACAAAAAAACAAATAAAATTTTGGACTAACTTAGTCAGAATACTTATTACACAACCCCAACATAATAACACAATCCCAAATCTCTCACACCACCTTCCTAAATACCTCCGCAAACGTCTGCATTTCTTCCATCGTACCCATGCTGATACGCGCATATTTCTTACCCGCTGCTTCCCAATTGCGAAGCAAAATACCATTTTTACTCATCACATCGGCAAAGTCCATATTCAAATGATGCACGTTGAAAAACATAAAATTGGTTTTGGAAGGCACATATTCTAAACCTTTTTCCTTCAAAACGCCTTCGGTGAAAGTTCTCACTTGAGTATTAAGTGTTTTCGCTTTTTCACAATGAGCATTATCTTTTAAGCCCTCCATTGCGGCAGCGACAGATACATTGCTCACCCCTGCATTCGCCCAAGCTTGGTATTTACTGAGGGCTTTTATGGTTTCCTCTTGTGCAATAGCATAACCAACGCGCAAGCCTGCCATACCGTATATTTTTGAAAAAGTTTTGGCAATGATGAGGTTCGGAAACGCGCTCACCATGTCCGATACTGAGGGGGCATCGGCATATTCCGTGTAGGCTTCATCCACAACGATGTAAGAAGTAGGCGCATGTTTTTTGATGAAACTCCTTAAATCCGCATCATTCAAAACAGTGCCTGTTGGATTATTAGGATTACAGATATAAATAAAGCGGGTTTTATCAGTCACTGCTTCGCTCATGCGCGTAAGGTCGTGTTTCATTGAAGCATCCAAAGGTACCCAACTGACCTCCAACCCGACTCTTTCGGCAGGGCTGAGCCATATTTTAAATGTCGGATTGGCTGCCACGAGATTCCCTTTTCCACGCTCGGCTGCGAGGAAAGTTGAGAGTGCCAATATCTCAGATGAACCGCTACCCAATAATATTTGGCTATCTTTTACATTGTGCAGCTTAGATAAAGCGATTTTGAAATCATTGATCATTGGAATGGCGTAGCGATTTCCTTTTGCCAATTGTTCAGCCATCGCTTTCACAGCCAAAGGCGAAGGACCATAAGGATTTTCGTTCTGACTAATTTTGACGGGCAGTTTATCGCCCGTCAAAAGCAGTGGGTTGATGTCTCTGCCATCTATTTCAGGCAATGAAAACATGAGTGAGCCGAACATTGCGGCACTATTTCGAAGCCATTCACGACGATTTACCATGGTTGATTGATTTTAAATGAAACTATTGAGCATTGATAATTTTATAAATTTTAACATCTTTTCTATTTTTATCACTGTAATAAACAGCATGAGTTTCTAAATCCAATTTAATATCAATGTCCCTTTTAGGGTCATGAAGGTAAACGGACGATTTGTCTCTATCTACTTCCTGGAATTTGAAACTACCATCATTGGAATAACTTTTTTCCACCCAGTTGTGATCATCAATTTGACGATACACCCCTAAGATTTGTGAATTTTTACCAAATTCGACCAATTTTAATGAAGCCGCATTGGCTACTATAGAAGAAGTTTCTGGCATATGATTATCATTTGAAGTTGTTTGAGCTACTTGTTCTGTTTGTGGTTTGGGCACTATGTCGGATGTCTCTGTAGAACCACTCTCGCTACTCGAAAAAACAGCAATCAAGACAATAAGTGCCAAAACACCGCCACCTCCTATAAAAAGCCACTTATAATTGACGCCCGACGTCTGTACGGGCAACTGTTTTACAGGCGCTACACTAATAGCTTTTTCATAATCATCTGGCGATAATTCATCCAAAAAAGAGAGTAAACTATTAGAAATACGCGTCCTTTGCATTTCTAAGGTTTGAAAATCTTGAGCAGCATTTCTATTCAATTGAGAATACTCCGCATAAGAAGAAGATAAGACAACCACTTGATTGTGCAAATGTGTACCCTGCGTCAGTTTTTCCAAGGCTTTAAGTGCCTCCTGCAAACGGTTGTCGCTGATGAGTTCTACGATAGTATCTCTATCTATTTCTTGATTTTTCATTTGATTCAATTGTTTTTGATGGTGAATTTAAGATTTAAAGTTTAATATAGGCTATCAAAAAATAAAATTAGATAAACTTCTCTGAGTAAAAAAGAAAATAGTCATAAATATTATAACTATTGAAAAAATACAGAATCATCCTTAACTTTGATTGTTATTTTGAATTAAAATTAAAACCCGCCTGTTATGAAAAGAGAAAAACAAAACTCAAAAAGATGGCTACCTATAGCCTCATTAGCTTTAATCAGCCTTGTTTTCAGTTGTAAAAAAACGGATACTACTGACCCTCGACCGACGACCTACACGTCGGATGCGGCTGTAAAATGGAGCGACATGACTTTGTATGTAATGATACATACCACCAGCAACACACCGACTTATAGTTCTCGGGCATTTGCTTATTTGGGTTTGGCGATGTATGAATCAGTGCAAGCAGGCTCTACAAATGCCAAATCAATGGCGAATCAATTATCCGATTTAGCGACTTTGCCGACGATTGAGGCAGGCAAACGCTACAATTGGGCGATTTGCTTGAACGCTTCACAAGCGTTGATGATGAAAAATTTGCATCCTCATGCTTCAGATGTTATCAAACTTAGAATTGATTCATTAGCAAAAGCTATAATGACAGAGCAATCAACGCTCGAAACGCCGGAAGACGTTGACCGCTCGGTCAAATTCGGCGAAAGTATTGCCACTGCGTTGTACGAATGGTCTAAAACGGATGGAGGACATGAAGGTTATATCCGCAATTTCCCTGTAATTATAATGCCTACAACACCAGGTAGCTGGAGACCGCCTGTGTCGGGACAATCTACATCTCAATTGCCACTTCATCCATTTTGGGGCGACAATAGAATGTTTGTAAAAGCGAATAGTCTGTTAGGAATTCCGCCAATTATCCCTTATTCAACAGATCCAGCTTCGCCTTATTATGCTCAATTTTTAGAAGTATATAATAAAAATAATAGCTTGACGACAGAAGAAAAAGAAATTGCCGCTTGGTGGGGTGATGATCCTTCTGAAACTTTCTCGCCTCCTGGGCATTCTTACAACATCGCTACCATTGCTATCAAAACAGTGAAGCCCGACCTCATTAAAGCGGCTGAAACGTATGCCCGTGTCGGTATGGCTACGGCTGATGCTTTTATCAACTGTTGGAAATGTAAATACAAATATTTTTCAGAGCGTCCGGCTTCTTATGTCAATAAAAATATTGACCCACGCTGGGTGCAATTTTGGCCCGAGCCGCCTTTCCCTGCTTTCACATCTGGACATGCTACTCAAAGCATGGCAGCAGCTATTGTTTTAACTGATTTGTATGGTGCATCTTTCAAATTTACTGATAATTCGCACGAAGGACGTCCGATAAATACGCTCAGAAATGTGGAATATAAAAATCGTTCTTTCAATAACTTTATTGCTTCGGCTGAGGAATCTGCTTATTCACGCTTCTTGGGCGGTATTCATATGCGGCAAGACAATGAAGTGGGTTCAGCGGAAGGAAAGAAAATTGGTACTAATATCAATCTTTTGCTTTGGCGTAAATAATAATTAGATATTGAGATATTGAGATATTAGATTGCTAAACATGAGACATCCCGAATTTTGTATATTGCAAAATTCGGGATGTCTCATGTTTAAGTGCTGATGTAGGTATAAAAGTGTGAAATTGATAGTAAAATCAAAGAATTTGAGAGAAAAGTACACTCAATATTTATCAAACAATTAAAGCGTCAATTTTTAATGAATTAATAGCATTGGCAAAGCCGATATCGGCTGTCAAAAACTGCCAGTCTCTTGTAGCACGGCTTTGAAATGCAGCCAATTGTAAAGCGTCGAGCGTTCGGAGATTTTGTTTTTTACCTACAGTCTTAATTAGATTTTCAGCAGTGGTGAGATAAGATAAATCAAAAGGTATCACCAATAGGTTTGACCAAACGGATTCAAAATTATTTGAAATGGAGATTAATTGTTTTTTTGATAATTGAGAACCTCTTAAACGTCTCATAACAGTACTATAAAACTCAGGTCTGGTGAGATTAGAAACCCATATATCATTGTTGCTGTCTGCATAAATAGCTTGGACTTGTGCAGCGTTTGATTCATCAACAAAAAGTTTGAATAAAGCAGATGTATCGAAGAAATAATTCATAGCCGGTCTTCACGTTCAATAATGGAATCGGCGACAAGAGAAGTCAAGCCGCTTTCTTGAAACAATTTTTGAAGTTCATAAATGGCTGTCATATCGCGTTGTTCACCAGCCACCTTGGTTTTATCATTTTTTGCTTTAGTTATTCGTTTTTTAGGCAATGCTTTTTCAACCCACCCCACAAAGTTACTCACTAATAACAATTGCTCTTCGGTTAATTTTTCAACTTTTGTATAGATTTTATTTTTAATTATTGCTGCTTCCATAATTTTTTAATTTAAAACAAAGATACTTAAATGGTGGTTAAAAACCAATAGCATCATTTTCTTTAAAAATACTGAGGGGGTCTTTCTTTTGTTAAATATTCTTTTTATCTTTACTATTATTAAAATTATAATTTATCCTCCTTAAAAATCAAATGACATGATACCCTTCTTTAGCTTCACAGGCTTTATTGGAAACGACCCTTTAGACAAAGCTGCTGGTTTAAAAAAATTTCTACTTTTATCAGGCGTCAATCTCGTTTTTACTTTTATTATCTTCTATGTCATTTCAGCATTTAATATTGTAAAATTCAATGGTTTTACATTGTTCGGTCTTGAATTTGCGCCTGTTTATACTATGATTTTGGAAATATTGGTTAATTGCCTTGTGTTTTCCACTTTAATTATGGCAATGCGTAAGTCAAGTTCGATTATTCATTTTTTAATTGTTTTATTGCCTTATTTTTTAACTGATGTGTTTTATGAAATGCATTATCGGTATACAGCAAATGATAAATCACTTTGGAATTACGAAAATAGCTTTTTACCGAATGTTGTATTTCCTTTAAAATCTCTTATCACGATTACATTTGATGCCGTTTTATTGGGTATCATCGGTCTGTTTGTAGCGCGTTTATTAGCCTCTATTATTTATAAAAACATACCCTACCCCATCAAACCAACTAAAGAACAATACGATAATTTGTTCACTGCCAGCCGTTCGAGCGATGATGCAGAGAAGCCAAAGCGCGATTGGATGTTTTGGATTTTGAGGATACTTGGTTTATTTTATTGCGCTTATTTAATGGTGCTGGTGGGCGGTGGATTCGCTGATATTTTGATTCCGAAAGCAGGTAGAGAATTAGTGACCATGACGTATCAAAATCCTGCTTTAGCGATTAATACTTATGTCAAAATATTGGTGATGATTACGCTCGCTTTTTTGGCAGCCTTCAATCGGCAATTACGTTGGTACGCTTGTTTGTGTTTAGCGGTGGGTCATGGTGTTTCAACGCTTTATTCCATCGGTTTTTATTTGTTAAAACCTTTTGAAGTGAATAATGTTGATTTCCTTCTCACCTCCGGCATTGTAGATGGGGCGATGATTGCGACATTCATTTTAATCATGGTTAAATCTAAAAAGTACCGTCATCCATACGATGCGGAGCATGATTTTCCTATTTATTTCTCAGTACCTACTACTTTAACACGCTATCTTTTTATTGGATTAAGCATTTTATTTGCTTCAATTATGCTTGGAATCCTCGGTTTAAGGCTTTTTACTGAGGGGGTGTCAGGCTTGAGTGGCGTCTATGGTTTTCCCGATCCAATGATTGGTAATACGCTTACTTTTTATGGCACATTGGCATTTATTTCTTTTATTTTAATCAATCGTTTTAGATTAAGACAGCATTTATTCGGGGTGATAATCGTGCCTTTATTGCTCTCCGGTTTTATTGCATTGCTTTGGATTTTATTGGGCGATGCAAAAGGTACAGTGCTTTTTGAAACGCGTCAACATACTTTTTTTAGTGCAGATTGGTATTATGTTTTATTGGCAATATTCAATATTTCAATAGCGAGTTTGTTGTTATTATTCCGTAAATTATATTTCCGCATTGATTATAGCCTCAATAATCTCAGCCCTGCCGCAGCCAATGTCATCGTTGGCATGACCCAAGCTTTTTTTAAAAGTGATAACCAAACGAATGCGTCGGTTCTGAAATCTGTTGACTTATATGTAGGCGGTATACATGGGCGTAAGCGTGGTTTGCTCAATTTGCCTTTTGCTTTAATGGAATATTTACCTGTTTTGTATGGTTTACGTCCGCCTTTATCAACGCTGAGTCGGGAGGAGCAACGGTATTATCTGCGCCGCTATGTTTTTAGAAATGAATGGGAACGAGCTAAAGCTATCATCCCAGGTATTGCCAATATTGCTCAACAAATGGGTTTAGCAACCAATATTATAGTCATGTTCGCCTATTATTGCAATAATAATGTTCGCCACAATATTGGCTTCGTACCTGTTGATGCTCGCGACCGTACGCAAGGCGATTATGCCAAATGTCCACCGCCTTTTGAGCATATAGCCGCTTTGCCAAAAGATGAAAAAGATGCTTTGAATTGGAAACCTACATTGGAAGGTGATGGTCGCATAGTGGCACCACGCGTGACGACAATTGTCGGCGAACCGGCTATTCCTGACTCCGTTGATTATCTTATTATTGGTTCAGGTGCGGGTGGTGCTGTGGCGGCATATCGCTTGGCATGTGAAGTTGAAGACCCTTCTAAAATATATGTAATTGAACGCGGCAATCGCTACCAACCTTTGCAGGATTTTCAAGATAATGAGATTATGATGATGCAAAAAGTATATAAAGAAGGCGGTTTGCAGCAAGCGAAACAGTACAATATGACGCTTTTACAAGGCGAATGTGTTGGCGGCACAACGGTTATCAATAATGCTGTTTGTTTTAAAATGCCAGAGAGTATTAAAAAAGATTGGACGGATAATTACGGGATTGATTTGACAACTTTGGATGAGGAATACGACCGCATTGCTGAAGAAATAGACATCAAACCCCTTGGTGCAAACGGTATTAATCAATTGGTGCAAAATAAATTTATGGCTGGTATAAAATCTTTGAATAAAACTTTACCGCCTGACCAACAATTGACACCCGATAAAGATACACTTGATACCCCCTCAGTAGATGGCGTCTCACAACTTCAAGAACCGATGAATAATGATGCATTGACCGTTTCAGTCAATCACATCAACACATACGGCGATGGAAGTTGGAATCTTGGCAACAAACGAATGCGCAAACGCTCCATGCTCGAAACGTATATTCCCTGGGCGGAATCACGCGGCGTGAAGGTCATTTCAAATATGACTGCCGTCCGTTTTATGCCAACTGCTGATGGTAAAAAAGCAGACTCTGTTTTATTGAGAACCAATAATGGGGATTTGTATAAGGTGAAAGTGAATAAAGCAGTGATTGTAGCAGGCGGCGTGATAGCGAGCAGCCATTTTTTAATGCGGAGCGAAGTGCCCAATGAGCATATCGGTGAAAATATGAGTTGCAATTTTGCGATTCCACTGGCTTTTGAATTTGAAGATGATTTGAAAGCATTTGATGGCGATCAAATCACTTTGGGTGCATTAGCCCCCGACTCAAAAGCTGCTTTTGAAACGTATTTTAATCCGCCCGCCGCTTTTGCTTTGTCGAATGTGCCTTTTATTTTCAATCGGCGATTAGAGATTATGAACCGTTATCGGCATTTGGTCAACTTCGGTTGCTTGGTTGGTTCTGAACCGAACGGCGTCATTCAAAAGAAACCGGATGTCATAAATGGTCAGCCATTCACTTGGACATTGGGTCAGAAACATGATGTACCGAATCTTAAATATGGCATCACAACGCTCATAAAATTGGGTCAAGATGCCGGGGCTATTAAAGCCTTTTTGCCGACAAAACCGGGTGTTGTTCTTGATTTGACCAATAAAAAAGACGTAGATGATTTCATTCAATCTTTCAACAAGTATCCTTTACGCATGGATGATGTGGCTATCAGCACCGCACATCCGCAAGGGGGCAACGGTATGGCAGCGAATAACAGTTTGTTAGGCAATAAAAGGGTCGTGACTGAAAACTTCAATGTCAATGGATTTGATAACGTTTTTGTAGCGGATGCTTCATTATTTCCTACAAGTTTAACCATCAATCCACAATGGACGATTATGGCGATGAGTTCGATGGCGGTGAAGCGGATATTGAAGAGCGTTTAGAGGGTAGGAGATACCCCCTCACTTGTCCCTTTGGGAGTATTTGGGGCTTTGGAAGGTATTTTTTAAATTTTCCCCCTAACCCCCAAGGGGGGACGCTTTGGAAGTATGGAAGATTTTAGCACTTATTTACATTACTTCCCAAAGCGTCCCCCCTTGGGGGTTAGGGGGAAAACGAAAATATAAGCACTTAATTTAAATACTTCCATATCGTTCCCCCTTGGGGGTTAGGGGGAAACCAAAAATAAAAAGCACACAATTTTCAATTTCACCAAATCATATTTTAAAATTATATTAATCACCAAAAAATGCAACCAATGGAAAATCAATTATCCCTACTCACTACCATCGAAACGCAAAGTCCGTATGAATACAATGTATATTTAAACAATAAGAATGAAGACATCTTCATCGTCAGTGATTTTCATATTGCCGAAGGACGAGACAATTCAGGCAATTTCAACGGCACTGAAAACTTCATGACAGATGATGTCTTCGTTCGCTTCGTGGATAGCTTGGATTTGGCTAACAAAACGCCTAAAATCTTAGTCATTAATGGTGATTTCATTGATTTTATCCGCGTTCGGTCTATTCCCAACGATGCTCAAGATTTTAAAAATTGGCAGAAGGCATTGGCAAAAGTAGGGATTGACAAATCCATTCAAGATTTAGAAAATGCCATTGATAAAAAAGAAAAAACCTATGGACTCAAGACCACCGACTATAAAACCATTTGGAAATTGTTGAAATGTCGGACTGGGCATCCTGAGTTTTTCAATCGTTTAGCGCAATGGCTTTTTGATGGCAATCAATTGGTGATTATCAAGGGCAATCACGACCTTGAATGGCATTGGACAAATGTTCGACATTATCTACGAGCCTTTTTAGCCGAAGAAATAACGAAGCAAAATGACATATCGATTGAAGAAGTCTATGAAAAATATATTACCGATAAAGTCTATTTCGCAGAAAATGCCTTAGTCGTGAATGACAAAATATATATCGAACATGGGCATCAATATGAGCGAATGACTAAAGTTATTGGCAATCCCACGCTCAAAAAAGATCCTTCGGAGTTGAATTTGCCTTTCGGTTCTTTCTTCAATCGGTATTTAATTAACCGCATTGAACTCGCTTACCCGTATGTGGATAATATTCGACCCCGTGAAAAACTATTACCCATGCTTTTCCGTGAGCGTTTTCCATTAGCAGTGCAGACACTGTTTAGGCATTTATGGTTGACCATAATCACTATTCAAAAAAATTATTATTACTATTTTTTCAAGCATTTAGCGGTGGCTTTGCTGGTCATTGGTTTGCCCGTTGGATTGGTGATTTGGCAATTGATGAGTCATATTAATTTGTCAAATAATGGCGGAGTAGCAGGTACTTTTATGAGCATTCTTCAGAAACTCAGCATCTTGATTTTGTCTTACTTCTTAGGGCGTTTATCATCAATTTTAGGGTTTTCTGTAGCCAGTTTATATAAATTTGCTCAAAATATCATGAAAGAGAATCCTCAATATAAATATGTGGTGTTTGGTCATACACACAATGCCGAGCAAAAACAATGGGACGGTCATTGGTATTTCAACACCGGCTCATGGATTCCACTTTTTGAATGGACATCAGCCAGTGTTAAATTAGAAATCATTTATTCATATTTACAATTTACTTTCGATAAAACGACTGGAGAATATATACCCCATTTCCAACGCTGGAATGCCAATAGTAACCAAGCGGATAGTTTGACTTTAATTACGAATACTTAATCGGCTCAAAAACATAAATAATAGGTAATAGGCAATGAGTATGGGTAATAGGCAATGAGTAATAGGTAATAGGTTGTCCTGAAATAAGTTGACCTAAAAAAGGGAGAAAAATAAAATTATTTTTCACAATGTCAACAAAAAAATCCGTCTCGAAACCTGAGGCGGATTTTTTTGTTGGGAAATATCTTTCATAAACTACAAAATGAATACTAATACTTGTAATTAATTGATTAACAGAATTCATAATTCATGAGTCATTATATCCAATCAAACATCTTTACAAAAAATGTGCAGAAAAATGGGAAGGTGACCCATACCCATTCAGGAGCAACTACTAAAAAAATCAACGCTGCAACGCATGAAATGGCGAAATATATAGCTTGCTTCTTATTGAAACGTGTTGCGGATTCTAACTTTTTCATAATATTTTAATTTTTTTATTTCCTTTGTTTAAAATTAAGTAATACGGGCTTAAGCCTACGACGCAAAGATAAAAACATAATGATAAACCCCAATAAATAGAGTAATAATTTAGACACTTTTTAAACAAAATATGGATGTCTCATTCTTCTTTTCTCATTGCCATTGATACAGGTGGTACTTTCACGGATTGTATCGGGGTCGATAATTTAGATAAAATTCATACATGTAAAGTACTGAGCAACAGCACTTTACGCGGCTCTATTGAAAAATGGATTGATGAAAAGTCGCTTGTAGTCAAACACAATTGGCATATCGAAAAGGATATTTTTCAAAATTATGGTTTTAAAATTCTTAATAATCCCCTACTGTCAAGTTTTATTGGAACAGATTGCTTTGTGCCTCGCGATAACATTTACGTCAAAAGCTACGATTTTGTTAAAAAAATAATTATTTTAAACAAACCTTTACCATCAACTCTCTTAAATCAGAATTTATCTTTTGAAATCACGGCTAATGAAGAAGCACCCATTCTTGCTGCACGATTAATTACCCAAACGGCTTTGAATGAAAATTTTCCGCCACTGCTCATGCGGCTCGGTTCTACGAAAGGCACGAATGCCTTGCTTGAACGAAAAGGTGCGCCAACAGCATTTTTCGTTACGAAAGGATTTATGGATTTGTTGAAAATTGGGAATCAGCAACGCCCTGACCTTTTCGCACTTCAAATTATCAAGCCAAAACCGCTTTATACTGAGGGGGTCGAGATTACTGAAAGATTAAATGCAGATGGGAGTGTTTTAATACCCATATCTAAAGATTTGATTATCAATGATTTAGATAAGATAATTGAAAAATTAAAAAAGAAAAAAATACAATCTGTTGCAGTTGCGTTCATGCACGCTTATCGCAATCCAGCGCATGAATTAATGCTCAAAGAATATTTGAAAAAACATTTTGAGTATGTTTCCATTTCCTCCGAACTTTCGCAGCAAATAAAATTTGTTCCACGCGCCCAGACCACCGTTGTCAATGCTTACCTCGCCCCTATCATTGATGCCTATATTGGTAATATCACAAGGCAATTACCCGACGATAGTTTGCGCGTCATGACGAGTGCAGGGAGCTTAGTTCATGCCTCCTTTTTTCAGCCCAAAGACAGCCTTTTGAGTGGACCCGCAGGTGGCATCGTTGGAGCTGCAACCATCGGAAAACAAAGTGGCTACACTCAACTTTTGACCTTCGACATGGGTGGCACAAGCACCGATGTAGCCCGTTTTGACAAAGAGTATGAATACAAATTCGATGTCACAATCGGCGCAGCAACTGTTTTCTCCCCGGCTCTGAATATCGAAACTGTAGCGGCAGGTGGCGGCTCAATTTGTTATTTCGATGGCTTCAAATTATGCGTAGGTCCTGAGAGTGCAGGCGCATCACCCGGTCCGGCTTGCTATGGTGCAGGCGGACCTTTGACCATTACAGATGTCCATCTTTTGCTGGGTCGTTTGGATGCCTCTCAATTTGGGATTCCCGTTTTTCCTAAAGATTCAAAGGATAAATTGAGCATTTTACAAGAAGAAATGCTTAAAATTAAACAACAAAATGTTTTAAAAGAAGAAATATTGAATGGCTTCATTGCTATTGCCAACGAGCGAATGGCTGATGCCATCAAGAAAATATCCATTGCGAAAGGATATGCACCCCCTCAGTATGCGCTCGTTGCGTTCGGTGGTGCAGGCGGTTTACACGCTTGTAGCATGGCAAATCTGTTGGAAATACCGACCATATTATTGCCTAAATATGCAGGTTTACTCTCAGCTTACGGTATTTTAAATGCCCAAATCGAACGTTTTACTGAAAAACAAATCCTGAAAGTAGTGTCACAGATGCCCGCATATTTTTTAGAAAAGACATTTAAAAACTTGTCAGATGAAGCCATTCAAAAAGTACAAACTGAAGGCATTCCAATTGACCATATTTTTATAAAAAAACAAATTATTTATTGCCGTTTGAAAGGTCAAGATGCTGCTTTGGATGTGCCTTTTGACAACGATTTTTTAGAAAATTTTAAAATAAAATATAAAACGATTTATGGGCATTGGGTAGAGAATAGAGAGATTGAAGTGGAGAGTATTCGAGTCATTGCTTCCGAAATTCCTAAAACAATTGAATCTAAAATTTCCAAGAATCCAATATCTTATTCGCCTCAACCACACCATTTTATTCAATCTTTTGTAGAAAATGAATGGCATGATGCACCCGTTTTTTTTAGAAATGAGCTTAAAGCGGGTGCTACAATTGAAGGCTTCGCCTTGCTTTTAGATAATTTTAGTACAACAGTTGTTGAGCAGGATTTTACTTTAATAATTGATGAAAATGAAACAGCGATTATTAAAAAAAATAATAAAATCAAACAAATAAAAACCATTCAACATGCACAAACCATTGATTTAGAGCTATTTATAAATCGGTTCACCAATATCGCCGAAGCGATGGGTGTCATGCTTCAACGAACTTCTTTGAGTGTGAATGTGAAAGAACGCCTTGATTTCAGTTGCGCGTTGCTCGATGCTGAGGGCTATTTGATAGCCAATGCGCCGCATATTCCTGTGCATTTGGGCAGCTTAGGCGTGTGCGTAAGAACGGTTTTGCAGCATTTTAAATTGGAAAAAGGCGATACGATTGTAACGAATCACCCTGCTTTTGGTGGTTCCCATTTACCTGATGTCACGTTGATTACGCCCGTTTATGTCACTGCGAGTGGAACGCGGCAGGAGGGGGAACAACTTATCGGCTACGTTTGCAACCGTTGTCATCACGCTGAAATCGGCGGCATTCGTCCTGCTTCTATGCCACCGAATGCCACCAAATTGATTGAAGAAGGCGTGATTATTCCACCGACATATTTAGTCAAAAATGACGTAATTGATTGGGAATCAATACATTATATTTTAACAGAAAATCAATATCCCACTCGAGCGATTGATGAAAATATTGCCGATTTAAACGCTGCCTTGGCTGCCAATCTAAATGGTGTACAAGCGTTACAGGCTTTAACTGCTGAACATGGTTTGGACACAGTGCATTTTTATATGCAAAAATTGAAGAATTATACGGCTGAAAAATTGAAGGCTTCATTGAAAATCGCGTTCCCCGAAACAACCTTAAGGGTGTATGAAGCCACTGAAAAAATGGACGACGGCACTATCCTAAAAGTGCGTATTGATTTTTCAAATGATACCATTCTATTTGATTTCACGGGTACTTCGCCTGTGCATAAAGGCAATTTAAATGCAACGCCTGCCATTGTTAATTCAGTCGTTATTTATGTTTTGCGCTTGCTTTTGAAGGAAAATATACCACTTAATGAAGGGATTATGCAAAATGTTCAAATTATTCTACCTCAAAATTCTATTTTAAACCCTGATTTTAATCAAAATATGCCTGTCATTGCGAGTGATAGCGCGGCAACTGAGGGGTCATTACCGGCAGTGGTAGGCGGCAATGTCGAAACCAGTCAACGTCTGACGGATACTATTTTGAAAGCTCTCGGCATCCTCGCGTGTGGGCAAGGCACAATGAATAATGTGCTTTTTGGCAACGAAACATTCGGTTACTACGAGACGATTTGTGGAGGTGCAGGTGCGGGCGATGGCTTCCCAGGGGCAGATGCTGTCCATACACACATGACGAATACGCGTATCACTGACCCCGAAATCATGGAATTACGCTACCCTGTGCGCTTGGATGCATTTAAAATTCGGAAAAATTCAGGTGGCAAGGGTCGTTTCAAAGGCGGCGATGGCATTTTTAGACAATTGACATTTTTAGCACCCGTTGAATTATCTGTTTTATCACAACATCGTGTTGTTGCGCCGTTTGGTTTGCAGGGGGGCGGCAACGGGCAATTGGGCAAGCATTATCTGCTCTTGAAAAATGGTCAAAAAAAGATGCTCAAAGGCATTGATGGTGCTTCAGTTACTGAGGGGGATAGTTTTGTGATTGAGACGCCCGGAGGCGGTGGGTTTGGTGGTTAAGTTTGTGTCATTTTGCCACAATTTCCGCCATCAAAGTAGCACTCGTCGCCTCTTTCACCTTGACGAAAACATAATCTCCCGGCTTTAAACCCTCGGCTTTTGGGAACACTATCATCTTGTTTTGAGTATTCCGACCTTTAAATTCTTTATCCGATTTTTTAGAATCGCCTTCAATTAATACTCTAAATGTTTTGCCAATTTCAGCTTTGTTATGAACCAAAGACAAATGATTTTGCAAACGAACAATTTCATTCAAACGGCGTTTTTTAATATCCTCAGGTATATCATCCGCTAACTTCTTTGCAGCCAACGTGCCCGGGCGCTCAGAATAGAAAAACATATACGACATCGAATACTTCGCAAACTCCATCATAGAGAGCGTTTCCTCATGCTCTTCTTCTGTTTCGCCACAAAATCCGGCAATCATATCGCTTGAAATAGCACAATCGGGCATGATTTCGTAGATACGCGACACCTTGTTCATATACCATTCACGGTCGTATGTGCGATTCATCAACTTCAAAATACGGGAATTACCTGACTGAACAGGCAAGTGGATATATTTACAAATATTTTCATGCTTTGCCATCATAAAAAGCACATCGTCACTAATATCTTTAGGATGCGATGTTGAAAAACGAATCCGCAAATCAGGCGAAATATTCGCCACCATTTCCAACAAATCAGCAAAATTAGCCGACAAGACTTCAACATCGGTGATGGGTGATGGGTGATAAGCGATGGAAGATTGCTCATCAATCTCCAATCGCTTATCACTCATCATCCATTTGTAAGAATCGACATTTTGACCCAAAAGCGTCACCTCACGATAGCCTTTTTCAAATAAATCTCTTGCTTCGGCTACAATACTGAGGGGGTCGCGACTGCGCTCACGTCCACGGGTGAAAGGTACCACGCAGAACGAACACATATTATCACAGCCCCGCATAATAGAAATAAATGCCGTTACGCCATTGCTATCCAAGCGCACGGGCGCAATATCTGCATAAGTTTCTTCGCGTGAAAGCAATACATTAACGCCCTTTTCACCGTCTTCCGCCGTAGAAATCAAGCCTGGCAATGAGCGATAGGCATCAGGTCCGATGACCAAATCGACCAATTTCTCTTGCTCTAAAAACTTCGCTTTCAAACGCTCCGCCATGCAGCCCAATACGCCGACTAAAGCCCCTGCCCGTTTTTCTTTTTCAAAAACCCGCAAGCGTTTACGCACTGTATCTTCCGCTTTTTCTCTAATAGAACAGGTATTAATTAAAATCAAATCAGCCGCTTCCATCACGCGCGTTGGCTTGAAACCAACCTCATTGAGGATAGACGCAACGATTTCAGAATCGCTGAAATTCATCTGACAGCCGTAGCTTTCGATATAAAAACGCTTGGATTTGCTTAGAGAAGTGTCTTCAATTTCTTCAAATTCTTTGAATAGAACCTCGCCTTGGCGGTCTTCATTCATCTTTTTACCAGCACCGATAATGCCGTCTATGGTCGGATTGTTGTCGTATAACATGTTAATTTCAATTATTTCTAAGTTTATCTTGAAATTTTAGCAGCGCAAAGATAGTTAATTAACGTATTATTATACCCTCGGTTTCCACAATATTTCCTCTGCACCCAAGTCTTTCGCTATTTTTCTACCTAAAATAAATAGATAATCTGAAAGGCGATTAAGGTATTGAATAACGAGGGCTTGCCCCAATTCATTATGAGGATTTATAGGTTGCTCCTCCTCCTTTTCAAGCAAAACTAAATTGATAACCAAACGCTCTGCACGCCTACAAACCGTGCGGGCAATATTGCAAAAAGAGACTGTTGAATGACCGCCAGGGAGAATAAAATTTTTCAATGGCGGCAACTGGTCATCCATCGTATCTATCTCATTTTCAAGGAGTTGTATATCTTCATTTTTCAAATCCGGCGTTTTCATCTGCTTGGAAGGCTCAGTTGCCAATATTGAACCGATGGTGAAAAGCCTATCTTGAATCTCCTTCAAAATCGTTTTATACTGAGGGGTGTCTATCAAATCAGTAAGAAGACCGATGTAAGAATTAAGTTCATCCACAGTGCCGTATGCCTCTACACGGACATGGCTTTTAGGGACTCTTGCACCACCGAAAAGGCTCGTTTCACCTTTGTCACCTGTTTTGGTATATATTTTAAAAGCCATTTTATTTGAATCTTTATAACATATCAAATTTATATTCTCAAAGAAGCTAAAAAAGGATGATTAGGGTCAAAAGCACTAATAATATGGTTATTTTTAACATCTGATTCTATTAAACCATCTCTCAATCGAATGATGCGATGTGCATGTTCTGCTATGTCTGGCTCGTGCGTCACGAGGATAATCGTATTACCTGCCTTGTGAATCTCCTCAAAAATACCCATAATTTCAACCGAGGTTTTGGTATCCAAGTTACCCGTCGGCTCATCTGCGAGTATGATAGCGGGGTCATTGACGAGGGCACGGGCAATGGCTACGCGTTGGCGTTGACCACCTGATAATTCGTTTGGCCGATGCATCATCCTGTCTTTCAAACCCACAGCCTCCATCGCTTTTTCGGCTTTTTCAATGCGTTCTGCATGTTTCATACCTGCATAAACCAAAGGCAAAGCGACATTTTCAAGAGAAGTCATCCGAGGCAAGAGGTTGAATGTTTGAAATACGAAACCGATTTGTTTATTGCGTACCTCAGCCAGTTCAGAATCAGTCATTTGGCTGACATCTGTTCCGTTCAAAAAATATTGCCCGCTTGAAGGCGTATCCAAACAACCCAACAAGTTCATCAAAGTAGATTTGCCCGAACCCGATGGACCCATCAAAGCCACATATTCATTCTTGAAAATTTGCAAGGTGACCGACTTGAGGGCATTGATGGTATCTGCACCCATGATGTAGGTTTTCCGAAGGTCTGTAGTATCTATTATTTTTTCCATAATTCAATTTTCATTTTCTTCCTATCGGCTCCCCCTTTGGGGGTTGGGGGGCTGTGGGCTTATAAATCAATCACTTTGGGTACTTTAAAATGTGTTTTATTATGGTCAGGTGCATTTTTAAGCGCATCTGTTTGAGACAATTGATTTTTGACAACATCTTCTCTCAAAATAGTGACTTCTTCATTGATATAAACAAGCGGCTCGACCCCCTCAGTATTGAGCTCTTCCAGCTTCTCTACCATCGTTAAAATATCGCTTAGGCTGCTTTGCAGTTTTTCACGTTCGGCGTCTGTCAATTCTAAACGGGCTAAGTTTTCAAGTTTCAAAATTAGATTTCTGTCTGCTTTCATATCAATTTATTAGATGATTAAGTTTAAAATAAGGATGAATCTGCTTAAAAACAGGGTTTTAAATAATTTTAGTATCAGGATAAGTGCCCAAATGCGTCCGACGTAACCCCATCTTTCTATCTTCAAAATACATTTTTAAGGCAAAACGGCTGGAGGCAAAAGCGATTTCACGCCATGGAATATCCCCCTCAGTAAAAAGCTCAATTTCGATACTTTCTTCAGTCAATGAATAATTTAAATTTACTAATTCTACCAAAAAATGCAAATGTACTTGATTGACTGGCAATACATTAAAAACAGTGTGCAATCCTATCACTTTGGCATCACCGTTTGTCTCTTCTACCAACTCACGGACTGCCCCATGCTCCACAGTTTCATCGTTTTCCATGAAGCCGCCGGGTATATTCCATAAGCCATATTGTGGCTCAATGCCTCGTTTACAAAGCATTACTTTATCTTCCCAAATCGGCAAGCAGCCGACTATAATTGTCGGGTTCTGATAATGAATAGTGCTACAAACAGGGCAATGATAACGAGGAATGTGCTCCCCGGGCAAATCGCCATGTTGGACGGGGCTTCCACAATTTGAACAAAATTTCATGTATTCTAATTTTATAACTTTAACGGAAAGGCACATAATAATACATAGATTATTTCAGAACGAAAAAAAACTATGTATTTTATGTGCCTTCGTGAACCTCATATTTTTTTATGCGTAAGCGCAAATGATAGCACCCATTAAGGTCAAAGTGATAGCCCAATAAGCAGCATTCACAACAATATACATGGTGCTTTTACGCTCAAACAAAGCATTTGTACCTATAATTGGCAACATAAAAAAGAGGCTTACCATAAACCCATGCAAAGCACCATGTTTTAAAGTGCGGAAATTAGTACCATATTTTGCCATTAGTGATGATACCATTTGCCCTACTTCTGAGGTAGGGTTATTCATACCAGGCTCATTGGCTAACATCCCATACACTCCTAATTGATGAATGGTAATCGGCATCATGCTACCGGCTAACATAAAACTCAATAACAGGCTGATGCCAAAAACTACCGGCATACTTCTATTACCCGGTACAGACATATCTACACCAGTATGTTTTTCCCAAACTGAACCCATCACTTTGGGATGATACCAGACAAAACCCACGAGGGTGGGAACTAAAGCTGCAATGACAACAGCTATAAAATTAACATTCATCATTGTTTAATTTTGTTTAAAATTTTAAAAGAAGATGTTTAAAATTGAGTATTATGCATTAAAATTGTAGAATTTCGTTCCCAAAGATAAACAATTTGTTGAAATACTGAGGGGTGACAGCATTTTTTTTAATAAAAAAAAACAATTTTGAGAAATATTAAATGACAAGTAATGAATTTAAAGCTATTTCCAATTATACAAACTGAACGGTTGCTTTTGAGAAAATTGACTGAACTTGATAAAGTTGCTATTTTTAAACTGCGCTCAGACGCGCGTGTGAATAAATATCTTGATAGACCTCTACCACTTAATATGGATGAAGCGACAGCTTTTATCAATAAAATTAATAATAGTATTGAGCAAAACGACTGTTTTTATTGGGCTATTTCCTTACAAAATAATGCTGAATTGATTGGCACAATTTGTCTGTGGAATTTTTCAGATGACCAACTCAATGCTGAATTAGGGTATGAATTAAGCCCTAATTTTCATGGGCAGGGCATCATGAATGAAGCAATTAAACAAGTAATACAATATGCTTTTGAAATTATTGGATTAAAATTGATAGATGCCTACCCGCATAAAGACAATGAAAGCTCAATAAAACTCCTTAAAAAAAATGGCTTCACATGGCAGGCTGATAAGATTGATGAAGACAATTTGAACTATATCATTTACTCATGTTACGCAGAGGTGCAGCGCACCGTGATATTTGTAGAAAAAGCAAATAACGTTTCGTAAGGTGCAGCGCACCGAAATATCGCTCTTTCTATATTTCGGTGCGCTGCACCTTAAACTTTTTACTCAACGATTTTTCTACAAATATTTCGGTGCGCTGCACCTTTTGCTTAACATCAATAATTTATTTTTAAAGCATTAAATTTAATGGTTAATACAGATAAATACAGAATGTTACAGCAAAAAAAATAACCCCTCAGTATCGGACGGATGAAGGCCTATTTTTTTATAAAGAAGAATGACTAAAAAACGTGAAGATAATAAAATTTTGAGTGCGTGACAAAATCGGGGCAAGTCGTTTTTTTTCTCTGGAAATCGGGCATAATCTTAGGAAGATTTTAAATCTTCCTAAGATTGTACGCTAAGATTGTACGCTTTCCCGCCCCGATTTTGTCACGCACTCTATTGATTTTCAACGCTTTCTTGATTCATCATTCATCATTTATAATTTTCTAAGGCTTTTTCACCTTATCAAAATCACCTGCTTTAAAAATACTGATTTTAGCAGGGTCAAGGTATTTTTTAATAGCATTATTGACATCAGCTAATGTCAATAATGCAATTTGTTCTTCAAACTTAGCATCATATTGCAGGGTACGATTGATGAAAAGATAAGAGCTAAGCGTCCGCATCAATTGCTTATCATTCGAGCGACCTACTAAGCGGGCTTGGGCGATGGATTTTTTTGCATCATCCAATTCAGCTTGTGTAATGCCTTCGTTTACTAATTTCTGCATTTCTTCCTTGAATGCTTTTTCTAATTTCTCAACATTTTCAGGAGCATAAATGGCAAAACCCTGAAAACCAGCCACTTTATCCAAAGGATCTGCCGTAAAACCAGAGCCAACACCATAACTTAAACCTTCTTTTTGACGAATCCGATTAGCCAAACGACTACTTAAACCGCCACCGCCTAAGATATAATTACCTACCCAAGTGGGTGCATAATCAATATCATCATCTTTCATTGGGATATTTGCTCCAGCGATGAATAATGCATTGGCTTTGTCGGGCGTTTTAATGGATTCATTAGCTGACTTCACTTCAAAATTTTTCTTTTCAATGCGTTTGTATGGCTTCGGACTTTTCCAAGTGCCCAAGCCCTCAGTCAAAATCTTTTTGGCTTTAGCATCATCAAAATCACCGATGATAGAAATAGTGGCATCACTGGCACCATAAAAATCTTTAGAAAATTGCTTCACTTCAGCTAATTTAATCGCTTTCAATGCTTCAATTTCCTCTTGCAAAGTCAGTGTATAACTAATATGTCCCTTTGGATATGGGTTCATATAGCGTTCTTTTGCTTGAAAAGCAAGAGCTTGTGGGTCACTCAGTTGTTGCTCAGTGGCGGCTAATTCTTCTTGACGCAATTCTTCAAATTCTTTTTCAGGGAAAGTAGACCCCCTCAGTATTTCAGTCACTAATTGGAGTGCGGCAGGCAAATTGTCTTTTACTGTTTCGATATTCACTACAACTTTGTCTTGGCTGCCCGTAACTTGAACAGTGGCTTTAAGTTCGTCAAATTTATCTTTTATCTGCTGCTGAGTCATTTTAGCCGTACCTTTATTAAGCATTTGCGAAGCCATATACGCCGTAATGCGTTTTCCAAAAAGGCTTTTTTCATCGCCAAAACGCAATGTCATGGATGCGTTGACAGTATTTCCTCTTGTTGCTTTTTTCAAAAAAGCGTATTTCATCACGCCTACTGCACCGCGCTCAGTTCTTTTTTCAACGTTCGGTACTGAGGGGTCAAAAACCTCTCCTTCTGACATTTGGGCTTTGCCCTTATAGCCTTCCACCATTGCAGAAACATCTGGTGTAGAAGGAATTTCAGCACGATCAGATTTGGCTTCAGGAATAAAAACACCCACAGTTCGGTTAGTCGGCTTAAAATATGCTTTCGCTACGCGGTCAACATCTTTTGAAGTGACTTTTTCAATATTATCTCGAGTGATAAAAAACATACGCCAATCGCCTAAAGCTATATACTCGCTCAACAATGTACCTGTGAATTCAGAATTTCTATATGCTTGCTCTAATTGCTTCAAAATCTGCGTTTTTGAGCGTTTAACTTCTTCTTCACTGAGGGGGTTGGTTGCCAAATCGTCTAAAGTTTTCAGCAATATAGATTTTGCTTCATCTAAACTTTGCTCTTTGCGAATATCTGCACCGAAATATACAAAACCTGGATCCTTAGTTTGGAATGTAAAACTACCAACGCCTGAGGCTTTATTCGCTGAAACAAGGTTTTTATACAACCGACCTGAAGGGTTATCAGTTAAGGATTCAGACAATATATTAACTGCTGCAAAATCCGGATGCGAACCCGAAGGAATATGATAACCTGCCGAAGCAACTTGTAAATCACCAACTCGGCGCAAAATAACATTGCGTTCGCCATCTTGGATAGGTTCGGTTGACCATGTATTGGGCAAAGCTCTTGTCGGTTTGGCGATGGAGCTAAAATATTTATCGATAAGTTTCAACGTTTTAGCTTCATCAATTTTACCTGCTACAAGCAGCACAGCATTATCTGGTTGATAAAAGCGGCGGAAAAAAGCTTGCAAATTTTCAATTGGCACATTTTCTATATCTGAACGGTTGCCAATGGTTGATTTGCCGTAGTTATGCCAAAGGAATGCCGTTGACATCACGCGCTCGAACAACACACCTGAAGGGTCATTTTCTCCTGATTCAAACTCATTACGGACAACAGAAAACTCGGTATCTAAATCTTTTTTAGCAATATATGAATTAATCATCCTATCACTTTCAAGGTCTAAAGCCCATTCAAGATTGTCATCAGAAGCTGAGAACGTTTCATAATAATTAGTTCTATCAAGCCAAGTTGTGCCGTTGAAGCGTGCACCGCGTTGTTTGAATTCACTTGGAATGTCTTTGTGCTTGGGCGAACCTTTGAAAACCATGTGTTCGAGCAAATGCGCCATACCCGTTTCGCCATAGCCTTCGTGGCGACTGCCGACGATGTAGGTGATGTTGACGGTCATAGTTTGTTTGGAAGCATCGGGAAACAATAGCACTTTCAAGCCATTATTTTTGAGCTTGTACTCAGTAATGCCTTCTACAGAAGTTATTTTTTCAATATTGGCAGGCAATTGTGCAAAAGCTGAAAATGCCATCGCAACGAAAAAACTCGTGAAAGCGCGTTTTGAGAAAGTACACATAAGGAATTTCATTTTAAATGAATTTAAGTTTAAAAAATTAGAACGATTGGTTTTCCCCGAAGGGATTCCTTTGGAAAAATAAATGCCTAAAAGTAGCTTAATTTAAACACTTTCAAATTGAGTTTTTAGACTAATAGATATAAATTTCCGATAAGTTGTTTTGTAAAGTTTCTTTTGCATATCGGAAAAACCGCCAAATGCGAATGGCTTTGGCGGTCACTGAATTTCCATCAGGGAATAATTGCTTATTCTAATTTGAAAGACAGGTTTTTAGAGGGGAGGGTTGCATTATTATTTGAATTAGGATTGGTGGGATGCGAAAGATGTTTAAGGATTTACCCCCCTCAGTCTTGAGAATGCTACAGAGATGGTAGAGGATATACTGACACAACCTTCGTCTGCGATGGCTTTGAGTTATGCTTTAATGGGTGGTAATTAGGAATACAATAAATGACTTGCCATGCACTATTTTCAAAGTCCATGTAATTCTTTTGCTTTTTTCCAATTTTTATAAAGTATAGGTCTGGCTACACTCGTTTCGCCGTTTGAAGGTTCTCCCGAAAAGTGACAAAATTTTTCTGAGTAATTTGAATCACCGAATTGATTCCAAGATTTGTAAGAATCATAACTCAATGGACGTTCTGGGTTGAAAGGAATTGTCGCACCAGTACGAATACAGAAACCATTATTCTTTACATTTTCTCTGCTTGATGATACTTTTTGAGGTTGGGCTTTTTCGAAAGATTTTTGTACTGTTGGTTTTTGTACACCAAATTCAAATCTTTGGCTAGTACTTTTAATATATTCTACCTCTTTCCATGCCTCGTTAAATACTTCTAAATCAGCTTCTACATTTCGTTCGAGCAATATGCCCATTTCTTTATTATTGACCATTGAAAACTCATACAAATTGAGTGAGGTTATTATCATTTTTGAGTCATTTACATAGCACTTTGCGTGCAAATCCTCATTGTAATAAAGGCTTACAAACTGAATTCCTTGCAGAAATTTCATCTCATCTGGGTTCAATTCCTGTTTTCCAAAAATAATTGTCGTTACTTTATCTTTACTGTTCCTAAACTGTAAAAGTTCCTTAAAATCTTTTGACAATTTCAAATATGGAGAAATCAGTACTAAAATTTGGTCTGCATTTTTTACCAAATCTTTTATCTCTGCTACGGCTTTATCTTTATCTAAAAATTTTGACATTGTATTTATTATTTGATTTTATATTTATATTTTTTCAGCTAGCAAAAAATGTGGCATTAACGCAATCCTTAAACATCCTTTTCATCCTACCAATCCTAATTCTAATATCACTTCAATCTCTTCACCACTTTATCCCAAATTTGCTCATAGGTAACAACTTCCAACTCGGAGGTCAAACCCCGATAATAGAAAGGGGATTCCTCAAGGCGGGTGACATATTTTTCAGTATTGGAAAGGTTTTCAAATTTGAAATCTGCTTTCGACAATTGTTGTAGCAAACGGATGAACTGAATGAGTCTGTAAAACTCTTCTTTTTTCAACTGCCGGTTCGCATAATTTTTCAAGCGTTCAATTAATTCCGAAGCGTTGGTATATTGTTTTTGTTCTAAATGAAACAGTATTTGAGCAATAATGAGGAAAATGGTGAAAATACGCAATTCTTTAGGATATAAAATCGGGTCGTTCAAAAACTTAGAAATTTTGAATGTCCGACGATTTTGACGTTTTAAGATTGGGTTATCGTCACCATGAATTTCGATGACATAATTTAAATATACCTCATAAACTTTCCATTTCTCCCGTTCTTCAAGCCCTAACTTTTTGAATCTTGTATGCGCCGAAGCCTTCGTCAAAATAGCGATGGCGTTGATAAAATTCTCTGTATGCATCGCCAAAAGGAAGTAATATTCAAGGAATGCAAACCACATATCGCTGCCCTCAAGGAAAGTCGTCAAGCATTTTTCAGCATTGATTTTACCCCGTTTGTAATCTTTAAGATGTAAAAAAGCAGACATTTTTTTCAATTGAAATGTTGCCATTTTTTCCTCTTGATAATACGTGGGATTGTCTTTCATATACTGTTCGGCACGGCTACAAACCTCAATCATGGCTTCATAATCCTGCAACATTTCGTAGCGATATGTCCAAACCAAGTACATATTATAGACAATAATGGGCGAATCATACACCTCAGAGAGACCAATCAAAGCATCGCAATAGGTATCAATCCGTTCTTTCAAATCAAAATTTTCAGTCGCCGGACGGAAATAATTCATCATTACGCGCTGAAACAACTCTTCAGAGCGAATTTCAGCATCCAAAATATCTTTATATTGCTTAATGTATTGGTCATATTCTTCATACTCTTTTTCCTCCTCTACTTCAGACGAATACGTCCGCAAGATGCGCGAGCAATTGACAATCAAATCGGCAAATTTATACTTCAAAGCGGTGGTCAAAATCTGTCGTGCCAAAGTCGCAGCAGTGAAAGTGGCTTCATTGGCTAATAGAATTTTGACGAGCGTCCACTCTTTGTTGCATGAATAATAGGCGCGGTCGTAGCCCGAAGTATCAGGCAAATTGACGTCGAGGAAAAACAGCGTATTGAGCAACCTTTTTCTGAAACGACTTTTGAGCTGGCGATATTTATCGTCGGTGGGGCTACAGTCATAAAGGAATGTGGCAGCGTCGCGATCATTACGGAATTTACCCGCCATGAGTGCTTCGTAAAACTCGTTGAATTTACTGTTTTTGTTTTTCAGCGAGTAGTCGTCAAAAATTTCAATCTTTTTGACTTTCTTTTTGGTGACAATCTTGGAGATTTCTATGAGGTTCTTCATCTTCTCTATTTTCGTGACATAAAATTAGGTGATTTCTTCAACAAAAGTCAAGTTTTTATGTCACAAATGTAAATTATTTTTTGATTTAATATTTATTTAACAGTTTTTATATTTAAGTATTTGATAAAAAATCATGGTTAAAATATTGATTATCAATACTTTAAAGATAATTTATTAACTTAAATGTATGGCGAATGAAAATACCCTAATTTAAGTATAAAATTATCCCAATTTGACACAAAGGTTACTGAACTGAAATTATGCTTTATTTGTGACGCAATTTTCCTTTTAATGTTTCAAAAAAGGGCATAATATTTTAAATAAATTGGTCAATCGACTGACATCGATTGACCAATTTAATTCCAAAAGTTTCCAAGCATCTCCAAACGTTTAGCGAACTTTTGAAGTTCCCTAAACGTGTATAATTCCTAATTCCTAATTAAACACCCCCCTCAGTATTTCATGCTTCAAACCGATATTTTCAGGATTGACGTTGAGCTTTTGTTGCAATATGGTGGCATAAACGCTTCTAAAATCATATTGATGTTTCAAATCCCCATTTTCTAAATTGCTGAGGTTCGGATTTTGACCTATTATTTGCCCCTTTGTGCCGCCGCCGATAATGAAAACCGGCGCTGCCGTGCCATGATCGGTACCGCTGCCATTGTCTTTTGCTCGCCTACCGAATTCACTGAAAATCATCACGGTGACATTATTCATCAATCCGGCAGTTTTCATATCATCATAAAATGCCTTTACGGACTCCGACAGCTCAGTCAACAAATTTTTATGCTTACCGATTTGACCTGCATGGGTATCAAAACTACCCAAACCTGTATAATAGACGTTCGTCGCCAAGCCGCCTTTTATCATTTTCGCCATCCATTCAAGGTTTTTGGCTAAACCGTATTTTGGATACTGTGCAACCTGAACTTTAGATTTCTCCAACGCTTTTTTGATTTGGTCAGACCCTTCAAATGAATTAATCATTAATTTTCTAACAAAATCCAAATTAGGGTTTTCATCCAATGGGTCGTCGTTGTTTTCTCTCAAACCCCTGAGTTGCTTTTCAAATCGCTGCGGGTCTTGCATGGTCAAGCAGTGATTGATTTGACCACGCAAAGCCGGATTTTCAACATTATCTAAATTGAGTGCACCCAACGCATCTTCGGGCTGACAAGTGGCATCCAAATAACGCCCCAACCAACCTTTTGACAGGTATTCATTTGCGTTGCTGCCCGTTTGCCATATTTCAATACTTCTAAAATGCGAGCGATTCGGATTCGGATAACCGACGTTTTGAATCACCGAGAGGTCGCCCGCTTGTTGAATATCATAGAAACCCTTCATGCTCGTATGCCAGCCCATGCCGCCCGTAGCTTTCAAAACCAGGTCTTTTGGAATGGCAATCGTAGGGCGGAGGTCGTAATACTGAGGGGTGTCGTAAGGTATAAATGTATTAAGCCCATCATTGCCCCCATTGAGTTGGATAACCACTAAAGTATTTTTATTTGATTGAAAGCTATCATATAAATCTTGACGCGGCATTGCCGAAAGGAATTTTGGTAAAAACAGCGTACCGCCAGCAGTGGTGCCGACCAATCTAAGAAAATCTCTTCTTGATGTTTTCATATTATTTGAAATTTAATAAACTTGAAATTCGGGTGATTTCATTACGTACTCTGCCAAGCGAGTAACAGCTTGCGTAGCGTTCGTTTCTGAAGGTTTAAAATCATGTTTAAGTATCTGTTCCATATCGGTTTGCATGTTTTTACTGACATTAAAAACCAAGCGGTCGGTTAAGCTTTTGATAATATCTTTATTGTTTTTCAATGATTTATCCCAATTGATTTCAGGCATTTTATCAGCGTCCATTGTGTTTTTACCATTGCTCAATATACCCACTATACTGATGCGTTGGATGAGTTTTTGAGAACTCAGCCATGTCCTACCCCCATCCCACCCTTTCACATTCGGCGGATTGAGTAGCACCATACCTTGACCGTTGAAATAAGGTACAAGGCGTTTGGCTTGTGGAAGCGGCAATTGAAATTCATGATGCGTTTGCAAAATAAAGGTCAAAGGGTCTTTAATTTTTTCACCTGCACTTTTCAAAAACCGTTCATCGCGCACCATTTTTTCAAGAAAAGGCTTGATTTCAAAGTTTTGCTTTTTAAGAAATTCAGCATATTCATTGACCATCAATGCTCCCGAAGGGATAGATGAAAGGTTATCTGAAACAAAATGTTTGAGCAATTTTTCAGTAATCCGATGTGCTGCTTTCGGTTGTTGAAAAATGATGTCAATAACATCGTCAGCTTTCCAATTACCTGTTTTGCCTAAGTACGTTTTAGGAGAATTGTCTTCCCAAATTTTATAATATCTACCGCCTTCGTCGCTCAAATTCAGACCTGCTAATGCCCTCGCTCCTTCCTTGATGTCCCCCTCAGTATAATTGCCTGCGCCGAGCGTAAAAAGCTCCAAAAGTTCGCGACTGAGATTTTCATTAGGTGTTTTTGCTTTGTTTTGTTGATTATCCAAGTAAGAAATCATGGCATTGTCGAACAAAACGCGTTTGGATAACTCTCTAAAATTGCCAAAAGCATAGTCTCTAAAAAGCTGATTTTGACGATACATCGCCCATGTAGATTTTACTTTTTGAAAACCGCTGACAAAATGGTTATGCCAAAAAAGCACCATTTTCTCTCTCAAAGGATACTCGTCCGTTTGCATTTTATCCATCCACCAATACGAAACGCCTACATTTCGCATGGCTTCCATGACAACATAGAGTTTTTTTTTATCCTCATCCGCCTCTCTCAATTGGCGATATTCCTTACGATTTTTAGGGGCATTTTCAAGGAAAGCAGGCATTTGAGTATCAGCAGCCGTTTGAAAACTGTTCTGCAAAAAACAATCAACACCCAATTGCCGGATTTTTTCCGCTTGTTGATTCGTGAAGCCGAGGCGTTGGCTCAGAAAATATTCCTGTTTCATATTCTTTTATATTTTAATTCCAATTTGTCAAACTCCTCTCGAAGGGAAGCCTTCGGCATAATTCCTAATTAAAAATTCCTAATTCCTAATTGCATTCTTTTGATGTTTTTTTCATCTAAAGGTTTAAACAATTTTTGCTTAAATATTCATTAAAAATAATTGTCAAAAAAGACAGTAGAAAATGCATTTAAACTATTAATTTCAACCCTGAATCATGGGTAATGGGTAATGAGTAATAGGTAATATCCATTACATATTACTCATTACCTATTACATATTACCCATGATATATACTGAGGGGGTAAAATTTTGCGTTTAATTTGTTAATAAAATTCAAATTTTATTGAATATTGTCTTTAAAAAAAACTAATTGGACATTTGAGGTGTCTTTAATATAAAAAAAAGAATATGAATTTATTACAAGGCATTCAGCTACACGAATTGATTCTGATGGTACTCGGCCTTATCCTTGGCTTAGTACTCATCTTCATTTTTCTCTTCACGGCTTTGAAAAACAAACCCAATCTGAAATTGCTATATGGATTTATAGCCCCTTTGGTGATGATTGGTTATCCATCTATCAGAAGTATTGAATTTGGAAAAGATGTGATCAAAATTGATAAATTGGTTGAAAAAGTCAATGCCAATCCAACCGATACTACAGTTCAAAGGGAATTGATTCAAAATCTACAAGAACTGCCTGCTTCAAGATGCAAGACAAGTTCGGATGCCTTAGCTGCCATTGCGAATGCCCAAGCGTCGTTAGGGCAGTACGATTCTGCCAAAGTAATGAGTCAACGCGCTGTTGATTTGGATAAAAAGAATGAAAAAGCGATTGAAAGCAACAAGATTATTACTGAAAAGTGGCAAATGCAGAAATTGACGGAACAACGCATTGGTAAATTAAATGAATTTGTTAAACAATGGAAGCTCCAACCCAATAACATCCAAGTTTGGGATAGTATTTCTACACATTATAATAATTTAGTCATTAACTCAAAGCCTGTGCATCTTGACAATAGTAAGATACTGGTGGTAGCACAAGCGGCGGCTATTGTCGGTGAAAAACAACGCGCTGTACAGATAACTAATAATGTTTTGAAAGTGACGCCGAATGAAAAAGAAGCAGAAAAATTGAAAGAAGATATTAAATCTAAACGGACGGACAATCGTTTTAATACGCCTAAAGTGAAAGCTAAAATATTAGATAAAGCGAAGGAAGCCAGAACGAAAATTGAGGCACTACCCGCGCCCGCACCTGTTTACCAAGATACTAATCCAACAATTCGTTTTATTCCTAAAACTGGTATTGTTATTAAAAAATGGAATGCTAAAGAATAATTATGGAGATTAAAATTTCAGAAGATATAAAAGAATTGATTTATGAACATGGCTCGGTGGTGATACCTGGATTGGGATCATTTTCAGGCGATTATAAATCAGCAGCAATTGATAATATACAAGGGCAATTGGCACCGCCTGCTCTTGAAATTGTTTTCAATCCCAATAATGTGCTGAATGATGGTGTTTTATTGGATTACATAAAAAAGAAATACCATGTTTTGACGCATGAAGCGCAAAAGGCTATCGATGATTTTACAGAAGGTGTGATTCAAACTTTTAAGAAACATGAGATTGTCGTAATTCCTGATGTCGGTCGTCTTTATCGTGATTATTCGGATAAAGTGCGTTTTTTACCTGAAAATACCAACTTCAATACGGATGCTTTTGGTTTACCAACTGTTCAATTTTATCCAGTTTCAAGAAACAAACCAGATCCTGTTGTTGAAAAAATGGAGACTGTGGTGGCGACTCAAATTATACAATCTGAAGTAGAAGTAACGAAACCTTTTGCTTTTCCTGAATCATCTGATAATATATCTACTCCTTTGATTCCTGAGAACCCTTTCGATTTAAATTTACCTTTTGATATTCGAAAATTTATACCTGCTTTAGCGGTCTCGTTGATAATTATTTTAGCATTTAGCATATATCTTTTCACTAAAGAAAATACAAATGCAGTTTTGGATAGACAAAAGTTGCAAGTCAAAGAAAAACCACCGAAAGTGGAAAATAATGTAGGAAATGGTGGCAAACAACCCACTCAACCAACGCCTTCTACTCAAAATCCAAGCAAACCACAGGATGTAGCCTCTGACAAATCTTTTAAAAATACGCCAACGGTGACTAATCCGCCTGTCAATTCTGAAAATGCAATTGGGGCAGTTGTTCCTAACCCGAAAGCTCAAAATCAAGCAGTCCTCATCGTTGGCAGTTTTTCAAATAAAAACAATATTAGACGCTTGAAGACTTGGATTTCAAACAATGGATATGGCATTTATGAAAGAAAATCAAGCGGTTTGACTGTTATCGGTGCTGAGGTCAATTACAATTCTAAAAAGGATTTGAATAAAATTTTGACCCGATTTAGAAATCGTTTTGGCGATGACGTGGAAATAATGGGCAGATAAAATTTAGCTTAAAAAACTTTCCCGTCGTAAGTCAATAATTTAATATCGAGACCTTGACTACGATATTCGTTGACAAGGTTCTCAAGTTCAAGCGAACTCTTGGTTAAGTTGTGAAATATCTGACGAATATTTTGCTTTTTAGTATCGAAATTGGCTTTAATATCTACTTTAGTCGAACTGATAGTGAAATAGCCATAATTACCCGCAGGAATTGTAATAGGTGAAGCAATTTTATTCAAGTTATCAAAAAACTTAACGAGTTTGGCATCCTGTCCTGTATCGTAAGAAATATATCCCCAAATAGTGCCGCTTGGCACGCGCAATAGTTCGGGTGTAATAAGGGAAATACCATCTTGTTTAGTCAAATACAATTTATATGCATTGTCTTTAACAGTCAAAGTGCCGCTGTTTAAAACAACATCTTTCAAATTGATATTCAGATTATAGCTACCCGTTTTGATATTGCCGAAAGTGAGCGTATCAACAGCAGGTTCTGAAAAATTGTTACAAATCACTGGTTTAATCAAACTTTTGATTGTAATGGTGAGTTTCGAATCAATTTGATTGCTATTCATTTCAATTCGGGTGTTCCCACAAGGTTGATTTTTTATGGTTGACACCACAAATTGTAGGCTGCCGCCGTACACATCCAATTTTTCCCACATCTGAACATTGAATTCCTTCTCTACGTCAATGATTTTTTCTTCATTGGCTTTTTTGTCGCAGGCAGTGAGGCAAAATATTAGGGCAGCCGTGCCGATTGATTGTATTGCTCTATTAGTAAATTCTTTTCTCATGCTTGTATAAACGCTTAGATTTCTTTTTTTGCTGCTTAATTTTTCAGATTTTAGATATTTAGATTTTAGACATTAGACCATTTGTTAGACATTAGATATTTAGATTTTAGACATTAGACCATTCAAATACTGAGGGGGTCTAATGTCTAAAATCTAAATATCTAATGTCTAACAAATGGTCTAAATCTACAAATCCTTTCCTTCGCCTTCCCACTTAGTAACCACAACTGTTGCCAAACAATTGCCGAGCATATTCACGGACGTGCGCGCCATATCCATGATAACATCCACTGCTAAGATGATATAAATAGGTGTCTCTGACAAACCAAACATGGCAATCGTGCCCATCAGTATCACTAAAGATGCCCGTGCAACACCTGCTACCCCTTTCGATGTCAACATCAAAGTCAACATCATTACTACCTGCTGCCCGACACTCATTTCAATCCCTTGGGCTTGGGCTACAAATACCGCTGCCGTTGCTAAATAAAGCGTAGAACCATCCAAATTAAAACTCATACCTGTTGGCAATACAAACGCCACAAACTTCCTCGGCACACCATAGGCTTCTAATTTTTGCATCGCAGGTGCCAAAGCCGCTTCACTACTGGCAGTTCCGAAAGCAATAGAAACAGGCTCGGAAACAGCCTTTAGAAACTTTGGAATATTGATTTTCATCAATAAAGCAATCGGTAGTAAAACCAATAAAATGAAAAAGAATAATGAGCCATAAAGGGTTAAAACTAATTTGAGTATGGGTCCGAATATTGAAGTACCCATTTTACCAACGGCATAAGCCATCGCCCCAAATACGCCGAGGGGTGCAAAGTACATCACGATTTTTGTAAATTTGAACATCACCTCAGCAAGGCTTTCTGTCCATTCCAACATCGTTTGTTTATGTTGCTTCTTTGTAATCATCGACAAACCGATGGCGAATAAAATACTGAACACGACAATCTGCAAAACCTGCCCTTCTGCTACGGATTTGGCAATATTTTCAGGAAAAGTATGCAAAATAATGTCTTTCCAATCTTGTTTTTGAGCCACAATATCGCCTGTTTTTTGAATACTTGACAGGTCAATTCCATCGCCCGGACGAATAACATTGGCTGCTATTAAGCCGAATAATAAAGCAATAGTGGTAACAATTTCAAAATACAAAATAGATTTCCAACCCATACGCCCCACTTGCTTCATATCTGCATGACCCGCAATTCCCAGGATAAGTGTTGAGAAAAGAAGCGGTGCTACAATAGTTTTAATTAGTTTCAAGAAGATTTTGCTAAAAACATCCATATTTTTAGCAAATTCAGGAAAAAAGATACCTGTTAAAACGCCCGCTACAAGGGCTACAACAATCCAAAAAGTGAGGCTGGTTTTCAAATTATTCCAATTCATAGAATGAAGTTAGGGAGTGATTAGGTTAAAATTGCTCGTTTAAAATTTTTTCAACGGTGAAAGGTAATAAAAGTATGTTGCAAAATAAAAAAACAATTTTTAAAACCTCTTATAATCCGTCAACTTTAATCCTTAGATAGTCGTTAATTAAGGTGTGTTTATCCATGTTTTTGAAAATAAATGAATTTATAAACCTAACATTGTGTTGTGTAGAGGGGTTGTGTAATAAGTCAAAAATATAATAATTGAAATTTTGAAGCCAAATTAAATTTTGAATTTAGCTCAACTTGCAGCAAGTTTGAAACTTTGTCCATTACCCACATCTTTTTTGACTAACTCCACCATTTATGGTGGGGGTTAAAAAAGCTCAAATAGTTAAGGC